>NZ_JBBYXJ010000002.1:1200000-1500000 GCF_039655775.1 Iodidimonas sp. SYSU 1G8
TGCCGGCGCTCGCGCATCGCGCTGCCGACATCCCGCGCCAACTGGAGCAATTCGTGCTCGAATGCCGCGCCGGCATCGCTTTCCTCTGCCCGGCGGGCACGGCGCCAGCGCTGATCCAGGCTCTTGAGACTCGCCTGAATCTGGAGCAGGGCGGTTTCGGCCCGGTCGCGGCGCTGCAATTCTTGGGACAGTGTTTCCATGGAATGCAGCGCGCGGTCGACCTGCGCGGCGGGAATGCGCAGATAATCGACCCCGCCAGCGCTCTGTTCCGTCGCGGGGACTTCCACAGCGGCATCGTTCGGCGCCGCTTCGGGCGCGGCGATCCGCGCCATGTCGCCCGCCTCGCCCTCGATCGCATCAAGGAGCCGCTCCATCTCGGCCAGCCCAGGAGCCGCCGCGCCGGTCGCGGGCGCGTCCGAGAGCAGCGCCTCGAGATCGTGCGCCAGGCTTTCGATCGCCGGATTGTCGACCGCGCGCGCGGCGCCTTTCAGGCTGTGGGCGCGGCGAAAGGCATCGATGAAATCGGCGTCGCCATCTTCCCTCGCGGCGAGGAGGACTCGGCGAATCTCCGACAGATGTTCGCGCACTTCGTCGCGAAAGATCGCCAGCAGTTCCTGTTGCAGGTCGGTCATTGGCGACTGTGCCCCATTGCCCGAAGACGCCGGTTACAGCCGGTAGCGTTCGGTCAGCGACACCAGCTGTTCGGAAAGCTGCGTCAGGTTGGCGGCGGCCTGATCCAGCTGCCGGGTTCCGGCGGCCGTCTGCTGACTGCCCTGCCGGATATTCTGCAGCGCACCCATCACCTGCTCGATGCCCAGCTGCTGCTGGTTGGTCGACGCGACGATCTGCTGGAAGGTATGCACGCTCTCCTGCACGCGGCCGCTGATTTCCTCGATGGTTCGCTGGGTGGTCTCGGTTTGCTGCTTGCCGGCCGAGACACGCTTCACGGCTTCTTCGGTCAGCATGACCGACGAGTTGATGCCGCGCTGGATATCGCCCAGGATGGCTCGGACCTGCACGGTCGCCTCCTTGGCCTGATCGGCGAGCATCTTCATTTCCGAGGCGACCACCGCGAAGCTGCGTCCTGCCTCGCCGGCCGCGGCCGCTTCGATGGCCGCGTTCAGCGCCAGCAGATGGGACCGTTCCGATACGTCGTTGACCGTCAGGATGATCTCGCCGATCGCCTGGGTCTTTTCGCTTAGCGCCACGATGTTCTCGGCCACGGCTTCGGCCTGGTCGCGGATGGAATCCATGGCATGCATGGCGTCATCGACCGCGCGCAGGCCCGCATTGCTCGTCTCGGCGGTCATCTGCGCGGTGGCGATGACTTCTTGCGCCCGCTTCCCGATCTGTCCGCCCGCATGGGTGATTTCGTCAACCGTCGCGGCGGTTTCCTGCACGGCGGCCAGCTGTTCCTCGACGCTGGCGGCTTGTTCCTGGGTCGAGGCACGGATTTCCGCCGCCGCTGCGTTCAGATTTTCTGTCGCTTCCCTGCTCTGCCGCGTGAGCTGACGCAGCCCGTCGACCATTCCATTCAGAGCCTGGGCCAGGCGCCCCATTTCATCCGTACTCTCCGGCGCCCGTTCCGCCAGATCGCCGCGTCCGACCCGCTCGGCGAACTGCGAGAACCGTTGCAGTTGCGAGGTGATGGACTGGCGGATCAGGAAACTGATGGCAATGGCGGCCAGCGCCGCGACCACGATGGCGGCGATGATCGCCGTTTGGCTGGTGGCGTAGATTTCGGCCGTCCGGGTCCTGCCGACGTCGATGGCCATGTCCACGGCTTCCCTTCCATCGTCCAGATTGGCGAAGAAACGGGCGCGGTGATCGTTGATTTTCGCCTCGGACGCGGACACGCCGGCATAGTTGCCGGTTCTGACCGCTTCGAACTGAACCAGTGTCTCGGCGCGGATCTGACGTTCATCCCCACGCGCCTTCTCCAGCGCTTCCGCCAGCTTGCGCCAGGACTGAGACCGCTGCGCGCTCGTCGCGGTCGAGCTGAACTGCCGGGCCGACGCGGACATTTCCGACAGCAGATTGTCCAGGGTTTCGCTGTTGCGCTGCCACTCCGCGACGGTGTCCTCGCCTGATGGCGGTGCCCGGTCGATAATTCCCAGCAAGGCGTTGATCACCGTCTGCTCTCGCATCTTGCCCTGGTCCCGCTCGGCGGTCTTGATGCGGTCGAGATGAGACAGAGCGGCGATGTCGCGCGATACCGTCGTTTCGGTATTGTCCTGCACCTCGCCCATCTGCACGAGCATATACACGCCGACGCCGATCAGCGCGAAGGTGATGATGGCGAAGCCGAGAAGGATTCGGTTTGCAATGGAAAGGCCCACGTCAGGTCGCTCCGGCAATTGATGAGGGTTCAAGCAGCGGTATCAGCAGAGTGTCGATATCGAGCAGGCCAAAGCCTTGGCCGGCCTCGGGCTCGCGCAGAAAGTCGGTGACCGCGTCGGGCGCGGCGGGCGGCCTTTCGCCGGCCATGGCCGGCTCATAGGCATGCGTCACATGCAGGACATTGTCCACCAGCAAGGCGACGCGCGGCCGCTGATGGCGCAGCAGCAGCAGGGTCCCGCCGGTACGGTCCACGGCCGGGCGGCCGAGCAGAATGGCGAGATCGACGGCGTTGTAGACGATGGCTTTCTCGGCGATCAGCCCCAGCACGCCAGAAGGACTTGCCGGGATCGCGGACGGGCGGCGCCACGGCACTACCGCCACCACGCTATCGAGGGCGATGCCATAATGCTCCGGCCCGATGGCGCAGACCAGCAGCGGTGTGGTTTCCGTGGCGGCGACGTCCCGCGCGACACCCCGGCGTGCCAGTTGTTCCGTGCGGGCGTCGAGGATCGACTGCACCGCGTCGTCCTGCATTTCGGGCAGGTGATTTTGTGCCATCATCTATGCCACGTCCGAAAAAGCGGACGCGATCGGCGTCCTCAAACCCATGATGTCGAGCTGCAAAGCAATGCCGCCGCTCAATTCACCGGCGGTCAGGCCGTCGCCCTCTGGCACCACGGTGCCCGAGGGCTGCGCCGCCGCGAGGCGAAGCGCGTTGGTCAGGGCGCGCCGGGCATCGCGCGGTTGACGGCGGCCAGCGAGTAGCAGGCCGAGATGGTAATGGGCCGCAATGAACGTGCGGTCGAGGAAGATGGCTCTGCGAAACGCCTGTTCAGCGTCCGTCTCGCGCCGAAGGGCGTGTAGGCACAGCCCGCGCCTGAAATGCAGCAGCTTGTTTTCAGGTTCCTGGGCGAGAAGGATTTCGCACTGGCCGAGGGCTTCGGCAGTCTCACCGGCTTCGATCAGCGCGGCCAGCGCGGCCAGCGAATCCGGCCCTGCCACCGCGGTTTCGCGAGGTGGCAGCGATGCCGTTTCGGGGCGCCGGCGTGCCGGGGCAGTCGGCTCTGGCCGGGGCCGGTAACGGACCGCGGCAGGGGCGGGAGGAGGGGCGATGCTGGCCTCGGCGGCTGGAGCAGCCGGTTGCGCCAGTGCTTCCACGCGGCGGTAGGCGGTGGCGCCGGGAAAAGCGCGGGTTTCGAAGACCGAAGCCAGCGCCGGATTGGGTTCGGCGTTGCCAACGAGGAGCCATCCGCCATCGACCATGGTATCACGCAGGCCGCGAAGAATCCGCTCGCCCGTCTCGTAATGAAAGTAGATCAGCACGTTACGGCAAAGCACGAGGTCGAAGTCGCTGAACTGGAGCGGAGAGGTCCCGTCCAGCAGGCTGAGCAGATTGTGCCGCTCGAAACGTGCCATCGCTCGATATTCCGACCGAAGCTGGAAGGACCGATTGCCGGCTTGCGGTGTAAAGTACCGAGCGATCAGATCGTCGGGCGTCGAGCGCAAGGCCCACCGGCCGAAGATTCCCTGGCGCGCCGTATCCAGCGCCGCCTCGTCGATATCTGTGCCAATGATGGAGATGCGCCAGTCGGCGATCCGTTCGCCCAGCAGATCACGCAGAATGATGGCGATCGAATAGGGCTCCGCTCCGGTCGAGCAGCCGGCGCTCCAGATCCGGATCGACCGGCTTTCGGCATTTCTGGTCAGAATTTCCGGCAGGATCGTCTGGCGCAGCGCGTCGAACTGATCGGCGTAGCGGAAGAAATAGGTCTCGCCGATGGTGATCTCTGACTCCAGCGCGGCCCATTCCTTCACGCCGAGCACCGGATCGCGCAGGCGTCGGAGATATTCGGCGCACGAGACCATGTCGCCTGCCCGCATCCGCCGGCTCACCCGCTCCCAGAGGACGTCGTCCTTGTCGTGATAATAGAAGTGCCCGGTGCGCGAGATGATGATGTCCTTCAGCGCCGGAAAGGACGCATCGGGCAGCAATGTCGTCGGCAGGGCCGGGGGACTCATGGCGTGACTGCCGACCATTCGGACAGCCGGCTCTGGGCCATGCCGTACAAGGCATCCAGCGTGTCGCGTTCTTTTGCCATCAGGATGCGTTCGACGCTCAGCACGTGGACGAGGGCGCCATCGATGGAAATCTCGAACTCGACGCAACCATTCAGCGTGCGGGTCTCGTCCACGGCCAGGAACCCGTCGGATGGCGCCGCCGTGATGTCGCGCACCCTGTCGACGAGAAACGCGACCTGGCTCGATCCCTGGACGCGGGGCAGGACGAGGTGGCGATAGATGGTCTCGGGGGCGTCCGTGGCGGGAAGTCGGAAGAGCCGGGCGAGCGCCAGCACTGGCACGGCGCTGCCGCCGAGATTGAAGAAGCCTTCCACCGGAGCGGGCAGTTCGGGCGGTCGCCACAAATTCGGCAGGGGCAGGATGGCACGTACATCTTGGCGTGCCAGCGCGCAAACGGCGCCGCCGGTCTCAAAGATAACAATGTCGGCGGTGCCGGACTGCGCGATCAATTCCCTTACCCTGCTCCGGATAGTCGGGGCGCTTGCGGACAACAAGCCGAAGGGAGGAGTGTAATACATCCTGACGGGACAGCGTTAACTTTGATCAGCTTCATATCAGGGTTCTTGTCGGAGGCGCGTCTCCCGGCTGGATTGGAACCGAAATCCTGCCGGGTGGTTTCTGGTCCTGAACCCATCTCAGGAGGCCCGCATGGTCAAGACCGGCAATGATGCCAACATCGTCTCTACCCTTTCAGATCGGCATGGCGTGTCCGAGGATGCCGTGCGTACCGTGCTGAATGCGCTGCGCTCGGGGGGCGGGCGGATGGCCCAGTTCTCCCATCCTGATTTCGGCGGCATGGCGCAGTGGTCCTCGGGCATGACCATGGTCGGTGACATGTTCAACGATCGTATGAAGGCGACACTCAACGCCTTGGCGAGCGATCTCGTGGACTATCTTCGTGACGCCCCGGCGCCCGAGGGGGCATCCAAGGGAAACGATGATGTCAGCTATCGGTCGAGCCGGTCGCCTTCCGACTGGTGGCCCGATGGCCTCGGCTCACCGGCATCCAGCGGGTCACAGAATCACATGCGCTACGCCATCTTTCCCAACAGTTCGCGCCTGGTCATAGATGATGGCGGCCGTGTCACCGTCTACGATACCGGAGACCACCGGATATCCGGCATCTCGCAGGCCCAGAGCACCGACTCGCGGCTGACCTTCACCAGCCAGAATGGGCTGGTGAAGGTGTCCGAACTGGAAATCGTCGAACGATCCTGATCCGTCAGGCCGCATCGAACTCGAGCGGCAGGTGCCAGGGTTCGATGCGGATGGCGATGGGCGTGGGGTTGGAGCCCGGCTTGAATCGTGGGTTTCGGATCACTTCCATCAGCAGCTGCGTGCCGATGACGGTCTCCGCGCGGGCAAGCTGATAGCCCACGCAGAAATGCGCGCCCAGACCAAACCCCATATGACCGGCCCGGCCATTCTCGTGATAGCCGGACCGTAGTTCCTTGCCGAAATACAGGTCCTCGCGGGACAGGTCGAACCTGTCGGGATCGCGGAACACGCGCTCGTCGCGGTTCGCGCCGTAGAGCGACAAATGGACATAGTCGCCTGCGCGAATGACTTCGCCGTGCAACTCCACGTCACGGACGGCCCGGCGCGTCTGGATTCCCGCGGGTCCGTGAATGCGCATCATCTCGCTGAAGGCGCGGTCCAGAAGCTCCGGATCCTTTTGCACCGCTTCCCACTGGCTGGGATTGGCGAGCAGCTGATACCACAGATTGGCGATGGCCTTGTCCGTGGTCTCGGCGCCGGCCACCAGGATCAGGCTGGCGAACGACTTGATCTCCTGCTTGGTCATGCGTGCGCCGTCCACCTCGGCGACGGACAAGCGTGACAGCAGGTCATCCTCCGGCGCCTTGCTGCGGGCCTCGATCAGCGGGTCCAGATAGGCGTGATATTCCGCGTTCGCCTTCTGGCCCTTGACGCGCAGCTCGGGCCCGCCATTGATGCCGTTCATCATGGCGGGATACCAGTCATGGAACATCTCGTGCGCTTCCTGCGGCAGGTTGAGCACGTCGAGAATGACGTTCAGCGGCAGGCGGGTGGCGAAATCGTCGACGATGTCGATCTCGCCGGTGGCGGCGGCCCGCTCGGCGATCAGCCGTGCGTGCTTTTCGGTGAACTTGCGGATCAGCTCCATGGCGTTGCGCTGGATCGTCGGCAGCAGCGTCTTCAGCTTCAGGCCGACGAACTGGGGCGCGACGATGTTGCGCAGCTTGGTGTGGTCCTCGCCGTCATACTCCATCAGCGTCGGACCGAAGACCGCGCCGATGTGCTCGCCATTCGGCGACGCCGAGAAATTGATGTTGTCGCGGAACAGGTTGGTGACATCCTCGTAACGGGTCACCATCCAGTGACCCGTGCGGGGGTTGCGATAGGCGGGGTAATGATCGCGCAGGATCTTCAGCGTCGGGTACGGATTGGCCGCGTAGGCGGGACTGGTGAAGATCGCGGGATCGACAACAGGCTTGGTCGTGGTCATGGGAGTGGCTCCCTGAAAAGGATCGCGGACGTTCAGCCCTTGGCTTGGGGGCCGTCGAACGACTTGAGCAGCTCGTACCAGCCCGAGCCCTTCACCGCGAGCGGCATGCCGTCGAAGCGTTCGGCCGTTTCCAGGTGGGTGCGGCGGCCTTCCCACGCATTAGGATCGCGCTGCCATTCGTTCAGCACCCGTTCCGCCTCTTCGTAGCTCGGCGCCTCGACTTCATAGAGCGACAGGTAGCCGGAGACGGTTTCGCTGCCGAGGTGAGGCCCCGCCAGTTTGAACACGCTGCCCCGGATGAAGTTCGGGCATTTGGCGGTGTCTTCGATGTGCTGGTCGACGAACCATTCGTCGAATTGCGCCTGTTTGTCGGCGCTGGGCGGCTCGCAAAGTCCGATGAGAACGAAACGCGGCATGGCTTGGTGTCTCCCCTTTCCAAACATGTAGGCGTGAAGGTAACAGCTTCTCGCCCCGGTTCGGATGGGAAAAATCCATCGCTTCGCCACATTTTTCGGGCGATTTCGCCCGTCCGACGCTCAGATCGCGTGCGCCGCGGCAGGGATAGCGGTGGCCGGCGGCGGGGCAAGGGGGTGATCATCGTCCGGCCCCGCGTTCTCGCGCCAGCCCATCCGGTCGAACAGCATGGCGAGGTAGAACAGCCGCAGGAATAAGGCCGGCCGGCCGACCCCGGTGCTGAACTTGGTCCACACCCGCCGCTGCACGGCATTGGTGAGGGCCGCGGGCAGCAGTTTGCGCCGGACGATCATCTTGCCCAGCGCGAAGGTCCCCGTACGCAGGGCCGAGGGCCGTTCGCCATCGGTGCGCACCAGCTCCAGCGCGGCCAGCAGAGTGTCGGGGGTGAAGCGCCCGCCGCTGCCGCCGAGGGCGCCGATGGCGGCCGTCAGACGGCCCGTTCCGCCCAGGATCGTGGCGGAGATATCCGGCTGGGATTGGCGGGTCCGGGCGCGGCGAATGCGGAAGAGGTCTGGCAGATTGCGCGCGGCCGCTGCTTCGAACAGCGCCTTGTCCACCCGGATATGGCTGGGCACGTGGCGCGCCATGTCGAGCACCCTCAGATCGAGATAGGGCAGGGCGAACGGCGTGTGCGGGCCGATCAGGGCGGCGCGGATCCGCACCATGTTGGCGATCAGGAAGGTGTCGAGGAACAGGCTGTCCATGATGTCGTAGCGGCTGGCGGCCGCGGGCATTTCGGCGACGAGGTCGTCATAGGACTGGCGCAGCGACCGGACCAGCCGCGCCGCGTCGCCGGCGGGCAGGGCGGCGGCGATCTTTTCGATCAGGCGCGGGTTCTTGAGTGTGATCGCGCCCAGCAATTCGTCCGGTTCCTCGAGGCGCAGCGCGCCCTGGCCGAACGCCTCGTCCCCGAAGAGCAGCAGGGGATTCCGCCAGCGTTCCCTGGCATCGGTGGCGGCCCGGTGATAGGCATCGATCTCGTAGCAGGGCTTGCGCATGAATGCGCCGTGCCGCAGGTGGGTCTCCACGAGGTCCACGGGATCGAGGGCCTGGGGAAGGGTGTAGACCTTGTGTTCGATCCCGAGGAACGCGGCCTGTTGCCGGGCGACGTCGGCATCGCTGCCGGGCTTCGGCGTTCCCGTGGCGAACGAGAAGGTGCTGACGCGCGCGCCGGCCGCGTGGAGAATCCCTAGCAGCGCCGAGGAATCATATCCGCCCGACAGCGCCAGGACCGAATGACGGCCCGCGGTATGCGCCGCCGCCGAGGCGGTGACCCGGGACCACAGCTCCCGCTCCATGGCGGTCCGGTCCGCCCACGGGTCGGTGCCCGGCCGGTGGCGCCAGTACCGCGCGACCGCCATGTCGCCGCCGGGCGCGATCCGGGCGATGGCGGCGGGCGGCAGACCGCGCACCCGCGCGAACAGCGTGCGCCCGCGCAGCATGATGCCGGTGGCGAGGAAGCTGGCGACCATGGCATCGTCCACGCCCGGCGCCAGTTCGGCCAGCAGGCCGGGACCATCGGAAACGAGATGGGTGCCGTCGATCACCGCGTGATACAAGGGCGAGATGCCCAGATGATCGGTCCACAGCACCAGTTCGCCGGCTTCGTCGAGCCAGAGATAGCTCTGGTGCTGCCGGGCGGTGTTGCGCAGGCCTACGGGCGCCGATGCTGCGTCGATCATGGCGAGCGGGATTGGGATCTCGTTGCCCCGGCTCGCATCGAGGGTGATCAGGGGGTTCTTGTCGAATGACGCGGTTTGCCAGGCATACAGGGTCAGCCAGCCGCCGGGCAGGGCAAGCCGGGTCACACAGGCTGGCGCATGGCGGCTTTCGATCGCCTCGACTACAGAATTACTGACCGCAGTGCTGACCACCGCGATGAATGTTGCCGTCCGCACAGAGCAGGCCCCCAAGCCGCGTCATAAGCCGTTCTCGCTCATGCGTTTATGCCGCAGTGGCGGCAGACCGCAAGCGCGATCACACGGCCGGCCGCCGATAGTTCCACCCGGAGGTAGCGACGTGCCGCTAGGCCTGTACCAGCTGCGCCTTGCGGATTTCCAACTCGGCGTTACAGGCTTCGCAAGTCACGGGCCACTCTTCGGCCCGGCTGCCATTGGGCGGCGTCTGGACGCCGCACAATGTGATGGCGACCGGCACCTTGCGGTCGCCGACCTTGAGCCATTCGCATTTGTGGATGGTGCCGTTGGCATCCGCCCAAACCTTGCGCGGACGTGCCTCTGATCTGGCCGATTCAGACATTGGTGTCTCCCCTGACCTTTGCCGACCCCATCACGCTAGACCCAATCGACGGGCCGCGCCAGTCTCGCGGGAAACGCGGGGTTATGACCGCGTCAGTCTTTCGACCCGCGCCAGCCAGTTGCCCAGTTCTGCGGTCCGCTCCTTCGGGTCGATGACGGGGCGGAAGGCCGGCGGCGCCTCGGCCGGCTCCGCGGCGCGTTTCGTGAGGTCGTTCATCTCGTCGACCAGCTGAGCAATCCGTTCGTGGTCCATCGCGCCTGTCTTCAGGATGCTTTCCCGAAAGCCGCCGACCAGCGCGGCCACTTCCGCGCCATCGAACTCCAGATGGTACTGGGTGGCCCAGAATTCGCCTCCGCCGCGCCGCAGGATGGCCGCCTGCACCGGCGAATGCGCGTTGCCCGCCAGGAGTACGGCGTCGTCCGGAAGCCGGGTCACGGCATCATTGTGCCAGCACAGGGCGTCGAACCGCCCGGCCTTGCCGGCATACATGTCGTGGGCGCGGCCCTCGCCAGTCAATGTCACGTCGCGCGCCCAGCCAATCTCGGCGCCGGCCGGGCTCGCCTCGACCGCGCCGCCCGAGGCCACGGTGGCGAGCTGGAGGCCGTAGCAACAGCCGAACTGGGGGATGCCCCGGTCGAAGAGCGCGCCGGCCATCTCGATCTGGGCGTCGATCAGGGCATTGCGGCGATGGATCGTCAGGTTCGAGCCGCTCCAGATGACTCCATCGAAACTCTCCAGCGGCGCCGGAAGCTCGGGCGCGTCGTTATCGAACGTCATGACCGAAATCTCCGCGTCCGGACGGTGGATGTCGACCGCGCGGGTGAACATGTCGCCGGCGCGGGATCCCCCTGCGCCGACGATGCCGGCGCGCCCATTGGCGGTGTAGGCATCGCAGATCAGAAGTTTCAGGGACATGGCATCAACCTCCTGTCGTTCACCGGGCGTCCGCGCCTGGGCTGCGGCTCGTCCATCCATATAAGCCGATGGGCGCCGCAGGGGCGCATCTGGTCCGTCTGGTCTATATCGACCGGATCGCCATTGTCATGGCCTTCCTCGCGGTCCCGGCTTCCAGCGTGCGGCCGCGCCCTGCATCGGAACAAGGCGGGATGCTGCTCGTTAGCGGTGGGCGAAGGCATGTGAACCGGCTCGACACCCAAGCCTCCATTCGTTCCATGGGCTTCAAACTCCCAGTCGTGCCGGAGATCAGCCCAGTTTCTTTTTGTGGGAGGGAGCTTGTGGATAGTCGGCCATTGCTTGTCGCGACCCGGGTGGGATTCGCGGCACGAGGCGTGATGTACCTGCTCGTCGCGTATTTCGCGCTGACGTTCGGTCTGGCGCAAGACGGCTCGGAGGCGCTCGAGCATCTGGAGAGCGGCCTGGGCCGTGTCCTGTTGGGTATCATGGCGCTGGGCTTCGCCGCGTACGGGGTCTGGCGGCTCCTGGAAGCGTTCATGGACAGTGCGGGTCACGGGACATCCGCCAAGGGACTTGCCAAACGCATCGGCGGCGGCGTCAGCGGTCTTATCCATCTCGGCTTGAGCTTTTCGGCCTGCAAGCTGGCTCTCGGACTCGGTGCGGAAGGCGGCGACAGCACCGAGGCGGGCGCCTCGACGGCGCTGGGAATGGCTGGCGGTGAATGGGCCCTCGGCATTGCGGCGGTCGCCGTGATGGCGGTGGGGCTCTACCAGTTCGTCAGCGCGATCAAACTCGGGTTTCTCAAGCATCTCGAACCGCGCGTCGCGGGGAAAGCGTGGATCAAGTGGGCGGGACGCGCCGGCTTCGCGGCGAGAGGCGTGGTGTTCGTCCTGGTCGGGATCTTCTTCTGGCGCGCCATGATAACGGAGAGCGCCGCGCAGGCGGGCGGCATGGGGGACGCGATCGCCGCGCTGCCCGCCACGGCACAGACCGTGGTCGCGGCCGGCCTGTTGATGTTCGGTATCTTCAGCCTGATCGAGGCCCGCTACCGGTCGATCGACAACCCCGCCCGAAGTGGGCGGTGAGACGAGGGCGGCCTCAAGTCTCCGGAGCATCCCGTCGGCGGGAAACGGACCCGTGGAACCATCGTCCGGCGCGGGTGTTCGCGGAGTCAGTCCTGGAGGTAGCCGATGGCCATGAAAATCCGAGGAAAGGCTGACACCGAGCCGGCGAAGCAAAAGCTGGGCAAGTACCAGTCCATGCGAGATTTCAGCGTGACGGCTGAGCCGAGCGGCGAGTCGGCCGTGAAAGGCTCGGACCGTCTGCGTTTCGTGATCCAGAAGCACGCGGCGACGCGTCTTCATTACGACCTTCGGCTCGAACTGGATGGCGTCTTCAAATCCTGGGCTGTGACCAAGGGACCGAGCCTGGATCCGCACGACAAGCGTCTCGCGGTCGAAGTCGAGGACCACCCGCTGGACTACGGGGATTTCGAGGGCACGATCCCGAAGGGCCAATATGGCGGCGGCACCGTCCAGCTCTGGGATCGGGGATTCTGGGAACCGGAAGGCGATGGCTCTCCGGCACGGGCGCTGCAGAAGGGCGAACTCAAGTTCACGCTCTCCGGCAAACGTCTCGGTGGAAGCTGGGTGCTCGTGCGTCTGCGCAAGGACCGGGAGCGGAGCAAACGGAACAACTGGCTGCTGATCAAGCATCGTGACGACGCCGCGCGCGAAGGCGCCGGCGACGCCGCGCTGGTTGAGGAGAAGTCCGTCGCGTCGGGCCGTTCCATGGCGCAGATCGCCGCCGGCAAGGGCAAGGCGCCAAAGCCATTCATGCTGGACACCGGGACCGAGATCGCGGCGGCAGATGCGGTGTGGCATTCGAAGGAGAGCCCCGGCAGCACCGGAGATCCGGCAAAGCAGGCCAGGGCGCCCAAAACGGCGAAGGCCAAGCGCACGGGGGGCAAGTCGCCCTTCTTCGTGGAGTTTCAGCTCTGCAAGACCGTCTCCCGTCCGCCCGAAGGCGACGATTGGGTGCACGAGATCAAGTTCGACGGATACAGGATCCAGATGCACGTGTCGGACGGCAAGGCGGTGCTGAGAACGCGCAAGGGCCTGGACTGGAGCCGCAAGTTCAGTGCCATCGCCAAGGCCGGCGCGCGCCTGCCAGACGCGATCATCGATGGCGAGATCGTCGCGCTGGATGAATATGGCGCGCCCGATTTCCCGGCCCTGCAGGCGGCCATTTCGGAAGGCAAGACGGACGACCTGGCCTATTTCATGTTCGACCTGCTGTTTCTGGACGGTGAGGACCTGCGGGACAAACCCCTGGTCGAGCGAAAGGCCGCGTTGGAAAAAATGCTGGCCGCACAGAAAGCCGAGCCTCGCCTGAAATATGTGGAGCATCTGGAGACCACCGGCGACGCGGTGCTGCGGTCGGCCTGCAAGCTCGATCTGGAGGGCATCGTCTCCAAGCGCGCCGACGCGCCTTATCGATCGGGCCGGACCGACACCTGGACAAAGGCGAAGTGCCGGGGCGGCCAGGAGGTCGTCATCGGCGGCTGGACCGAGACGAATGGCCGGTTCCGCTCGCTGATCGTCGGCGTCCACCGCGGCGACCACCTGGTTCATGTGGGCCGCGTCGGCACGGGCTATGGCGAGGCCAAGGTCCGCACCCTGCTGCCGCGGCTGAAAGCCGTTGAATCGGAGACCAATCCCTTTGGCGGCAAGAACAAGCCGCGCAATGGACGCGGTATCCACTGGACCCGGCCCGAACTGGTCGCGGAAATCGCCTTCGCCGGCTGGACCGGTGACGGCAGTGTACGCCAGGCTTCGTTCAAGGGATTGCGCGAGGACAAACCCGCCGCCGAGATCGAGGCGGAACTGCCGGCCCCGGCCGACACCGCGCCAGCCAAGCCGGCCATCGTGCGCAAGCACGGCCGGGCCGAGGTGATGGGCGTGGTGATCTCGCACCCCGAAAAGCCTTTGTGGCCCGCCGACGACAAGGGGCCGCTGACCAAGCTCGATTACGCGACGTACCTGGAAACGGTGGCGGACCGGATGCTTCCTCACATCAAGGGGAGGCCGTGCTCCATCGTGCGCGCGCCCGACGGGATCGGCGGCGAGCAGTTCTTCCAGCGGCACGCCATGCCCGGTGCATCCGCCCTGTTCAGCATGGTCGAGGTGTCCGGCGACAAGAAGCCGTATCTTCAGATCGACCGGGTCGAGGCGCTGGCGGCCTTGGCGCAGCTTGGCGCCATCGAACTTCATCCCTGGAACTGCCAGCCGGGCGCGCCGGACGTGCCGGGCCGGCTGGTGTTCGATCTCGATCCCGCCCCCGACGTGGACTTCAAGGCCGTCGTGAAGGCTGCCCTGGAGATCAAGGAGCGGCTCGAGGCGCTGGGCCTTTCCACGTTCTGCAAGACGACGGGCGGCAAGGGACTGCATGTGGTCACACCGCTTACCAAGCCGAAGCGCGGCGGCCTGACATGGGCGGAGGCGAAGGCATTCGCGCAGGACGTGTGCCGCCAGATGGCGCGGGACGATCCGGACCGCTACGTCGTCAACATGGCCAAGAGCAAGCGTACCGGCCGGATATTCCTCGACTATCTGCGCAATGACAGGACCGCCACCGCCGTGGCGCCGCTTTCGGCGCGCGCGCGGGACGGCGCGACCGTGTCGATGCCGATCGGGTGGAGCCAGGTGCGCGCGACGCTCGATCCCCAGCGGTTCACGATCAGGACCGTCCCGAAACTGTTGAAAAAGAGCGATCCCTGGGAAGGATACCGGGATGCCGAGCGGCCCCTGCTCGATGCCGCGAAAAAGCTGCAGAAGGAACGCGGCGCCACGGACCGCGTTAACGGCGGATCAATATAGGGAGCGCATCATGCCACCGCGTTCATTCTGGAAGGGTTACCTCAAGCTTTCGCTGGTTACCTGTCCGGTGGCCATGACCCCGGCCGTCACCCAGGCCGAGCGGGTCAGCTTTCACACGATCAACGCCAAGACGGGCAACCGCATCCGCAGCCAGTACATCGACAGCGTCACGGGCGACGACGTGGATCCGGGTGACGAGGTGAAGGGCTTCGAAGTGGCCGACAGCAAGTACGTCATGCTGGAGGACGAGGAACTGGACGCGGTGGCGCTTGAGACGACCCACACGATCGACATCGAGAAGTTCGTCCCCAAGGACGAGATCGACAGCATCTGGCTGGAGAACGCCCATTACCTGACGCCGGACGGCGAGGTTGGGGAAGAGGCGTTCAGCGTCATCCGCGAGGCCATGGCCGAAACCGGCATGGTGGGCATCTCGCGTCTCGTACTGTACCGCCGCGAGCGTGCCGTCATGCTGGAGCCGCGGGACAGCGGCATCATCCTCTGGAGCCTGCGCCAGGCGGATGAGGTTCGTGATCCGGAGGCGTATTTCGGCGAGATCAAGGAGGGCAAGTCCCGGGCAGACGCCCTGAAACTCGCGCTTTCGGTCATCGAGGAACGCACGGTGACGTGGGACACGGCGCTACTGGGCGACCGCGTCCAGCAGGAGCTTCTCGACCTGATCGAGGCGAAACAGAAGGGTAAGAAGCCGCGCAAGCCCAAGGCCGAGAAGGCGCCCGCGGACGGCAACGTGATCAATATCATGGATGCGCTGAAGGCAAGCATCGCCAAGGAAACGAAGGCGAAGAAGCGTTAGCTGGCCTTGCGGCGGGCTGGCGCCTTCGCCGCCCGCTTCGGCGCGGGTTTCGCCTTCGCGGCCGGCTTGGCCGGTTTCGGATTGGGGGCAGCCTTGCCGGCGCTCTCGCGCAGGGCATCAAGCAAGCTGACGACGTTGCCTTTCTTCGGCGGCGCCGGCGCCTTGATCTTGCGGCCCGCCTGCTTGGCCTTGATCAGATCGGCCAGCGCGGTCTCGTAGCGGTCCTCGAACTCCTCGATGTGGAAGCTGCCCTTCTTGGTGTCGATGATGTGTTCGGCCAGTTCCAGCATTTCGCCGGTCACCTTGCTGGCGGGCACGGTCTCGAACACCTCGGCGGCGGGGCGTACCTCGTAGTCGAAGCGCATCAGCCTGACGAGGATACCGTCATGCTCGGGCCTGATCATCAATACGCGGTCGCGTCGGAACAGCACGGTCCGTGCGATGCCCACGACCTTTCTGGCCCGCATGGCGTCGCGTATCAGGGCAAAAGCCTCCTGCGCGGGCTTTCCAGAGGGGGCCAGGTAGTACGGGTTGCCCATGTAGGTATCGTCGAGCTCATGGCAATCGACGAAGGCCTCGATGTCGATGGTCTTGGTGCTTTCGGGAACCGCCGCGTCAATCTCTTCCTGGGTCAGGATGAGATATTCGTCCTTGTCGATTTCGTAGCCCTTGACCTGCTCATCCCGCTCGACGGGCTTTCCTGTCGCTTCGTCCACATATTCCCGTTTCACCCGATGGCCGGTCGCCCGGTTGAGGGTGTGGAGGGAGATGCGATCGGATTTGGAGGAGGCCGTGTACAACGCGACCGGGCAGGTCAGCAGACCGAGCTTCAGGAACCCCTTCCATTGCGCACGTATCGCCATGATTTCCATTCTCCGGACACCGTCGATAACGGACGGCCAAGGCGGCGGTTCCATTCGGCGGCCTGCTCTCCCCCATGCCCAGCGAACAAGGTAGCCGGATACGCCGATCCGACCGGACGCAACAGTGGTGTCAGATTACCGGAGTTATGTTCTGACGATCGATGCGGTACGCGCCAACTCCCGCCTATGATAAGCTGACCTTAGGAAGCGAGGGGACGCGGACTGGCCATTCACCTCTATATCGACCTGATCGGGGTCGTCATTGCTTTCTTCGCCGCGTTCGTGGTGGCGGACGCGCTGGCGCGTCGGTTCGATCTCCTTCAAGGTCGACCGTGGCATCAGGCCGTGTTGTATTCGGCCATGCTGATCCTGGCGCTGATGACCGGCGTCGAAGCCGCAACAGGCGTGTTCATCGATGCGCGCGGCGCCGTCATCGCGGTGGCGACCGTGTTTGGCGGGACGGTGTGGGTGGGTTTGGCGACCAGCCTGGCCGGCGCCGCCGCGCGCCTGCTGATGGGCGGCGAGGGGGCTTTGGCCGGCGCGGCCGGCATGTTGCTGGACTGGGCCGCCTGCTACGGGGTGGTTGCGGCATTCGCGCGGTGGCGGCCGGTGCAGCGGGGCGATTGGGGCCAGCTTGGGGTGGTCGCCCTTGTCGTCGGCATGATCGAGGCGCTCTCTCTGTTCTTCGTCGGAGGCGCGAGCGGCTTCGAGGTGACCCGGGAAGTCGATGTCGGCATATTCGGCGTACAGGTCGTCTCCACCTTCCTCCTCGGGGCGTTGATGTCCCTGTATCTGACGCGTGAGGCCGCGCTGCGCGCCGCGCTAGATGGCCGCAACCGGTTGAGCGGCGTGCTGAAGCAGGCGGTTCGGGCCCTGGGCGAAGTGGTCATGCAAAGGGACATGCCCACGGCCGAGCACCAGCAGAGGGTGGCCCACCTCGCGGTGGCGATCGGCCGTGACCTGGGCCTGGAGCCGGCTCAAGTCGAAGGACTGGAACTGGCAAGCCTGGTCCATGATATCGGGCAGATCCAGGTGCCCGGAGAAATCATCTCCCGTCCGGGACCGCTCAGCAGCGCGGAGTTCGATCTGGTGCGCATGCATCCGGAGACCGGCTACGAGATCCTCAAGACCATCGATTTTCCGTGGCCCGTCGCCGAGATCGTCCTGCAGCATCATGAAAATGTCGACGGCAGCGGTTATCCCGGGGGGCTGGCCGGCGAGGAGATCCGTATCGAGGCCCGAATCCTGAGGGTCGCCGATGTCATGGATGCGCTGACGTCGTTCAGACCCTTTCGGGCGCCGCTTTCCGTCGGACCGGCGCTGGAGGAACTGCGCGCGATGGCGGGCACCAGCCTCGATCCGCGGATCGTCGACACCTGCATCGGCCTCTTCACGCGGGGTAGCTACGCGTTTCCACGTCCGTAGCGCCGGCGGCAAGCGGGGCGGCCGAGGTGTCACCGAACACGTCGATGGCCGCGGCGACCACGTCGGGGTCCAGTTTGGCGCCGGCCTGCCGCCGAATCTCGGCCAAAGCCGCTTCCATGCCCAGGGCCTGGCGGTAGGGACGATCGGTCGACATGGATTCGACGATGTCGGCGACGGCCAGAATCTTTCCTTCCAGCAACAACTGATCGCCCTTCAGGCCGAGCGGATAACCGGACCCATCCATCCGTTCGTGATGTTGGGAGGCAATCTCCGCAAGCGGCCACGGCCAGTCGATTTTCCCCAGAATGTCCAGGGTCGCCTTCGCATGACGGCGGATGATCTGCAATTCAACCGGCTTCAACCGGCCCGGTCGCGTCAGCAATTCGACGGGCACCTGTATCTTGCCGATGTCGTGCACCATGGCGGCGAGCCGCAGCACCCGCCGTCGCTGCGGCGCCAGATCCATCCGGACGGCGATCCGGTCGGCCATGTCAGCGACACGCCGCTGATGATCGGCCGTATACGGATCACGTCCGCTCAGCGCCTCGGACAGGGTTTCGACCGCCTGCTCCAGGGCCCGTTCGATCCGCTCCGCCGCTGCCTCGTTCTTGGCAACCTGATCGGCATAGGCACGCTTCGCCTTGAGGCCACCCAACGCGGTCATATGCGCCGCGGCAAATTGCTGGAACAGGTCGATCTCGCCCGAGGTGAAGGCATTGGGATGCTTCGATCCAACCGTAAAGGCACCAATCGCGCGCCCGTCCTCCATGAGCGGCATGGACAGCAGCGACCGGATGCCATGCTGCAGCGCATGGTCTCGCCATGGGCCGTAACCAGTGTCGGCAAGCACATCGTTGGTAATCTGAAACCGGCCTCTTCTGATGGCCGTGCCTGCCGGACCCCGGCCCATGGGAACATCAGCCCATGACAGTTCCAGTCCCTCCACATAGGCGCGAGAGGCGCCGGCGGCCGCCGCCACCCGCACCGACATGTCCTCCTGGTCCGCCCAACCGATCCAGCAAAGCGCGTAGCCGCCGGCCGACACCACGCCCTCGCAGGTCACCCGGTCGAGATCCTCGAGCGTATCGGCGCGCGCGCGTTCCTTGGTCGCTTCGTACACGGCGGTGAGGGCGAGGTTGAGACGGTCCGCCTCATCGTCTTCGCTCAATCTTTTCAAGGTGTGGTGAAGGCTCGTCACGACGGTCGGGCCTCGCCCGAGATGGAGGACTTCGCTGCTGGTAACATCGACGGGAAGCAAGACCCCGTCCGCTCGCGCGATGTGGCGCCGGAAGGCGAAACCGGCATTTTCATCCGCCGCCGCGAAAACCGCGGCGGCTGCTTCACGCTGGGTCAGGGGATGAAGATCGGCCTGGGGCATACCGATCAGCTGGTGCAGATCGATGCCCGTCATATCCTCGGCCTTGCGGTTGGCGTCGACGATGATGCCGGTTTCGGCATCCGTCAGCAGAAGCGCTTCGCCCACATGATCCCAGACGGCGCCGAGCAGCTCCATGCCATCGGCAAATCGCGTCGGCGTGCTTCTACGAATCATCGGTCGGGCGCCCTCACCTGCAGCGGAACATGACGCGCCTGGAATATGGCGCGTGCGTTAAGGGTCCCGCCGCGTCACCTATCCTAGCCGATCGATCCACGTGTTGCAGACCACATTTCCGCGAGGTCAGTGAAGAACCCGGAACCCGCTCTGGGGCGAGGGAGTTGCCGCCGCATGGGCCCGTACCCTTGGGATCAGCAGGCATAATTCGGCATAAAGCCTGTCCCAGAACGCGAAGGGAAGGGCAATGCTCCGGCCTGCCTCGGTCTGGCGGACCAGGATGATATGGTCGATGTCCTGAAGAAGACTGAGTTCGGCGGCCCACAGGCCATCGACCTGTTCGGAGCCAAGGGCATCCGGCAGAGCGAGGCGGGCCGCCATGATGTAGCCGGCGAGCATCTCCGCGCCATAGGCGTCGAGAACGGCGGATTGCGGCGCCGGCAGGTCCGGTCGTTCCAGGACGACGACAAGGCCGCTCCAGCTATCGTCGATGCTGACCCGGATTCTGACGCCCGTCGTGTCGCTCAGTTCGCGAATACGGGAATGCGATAACATGCCCGGTGCTCCTTTGGGGCGCGGCCTTCTGGCGCGGGGCGGAAAAAACCGGGACGGGCGTGGCCCGCCCCGGTCCTTCCGGCATGGTTCCCTCCGAGGGGGGGGAGAAGGGAACCCTGTCGCTCTTAACGGAAGAGCGACATGATGCTCTGCGGCGCCTGGTTGGCGATGGACAGAGCCTGCACGCCCAGCTGCTGCTTGACCTGCAGGGCTTGCAGTTTCGCCGACTCCTTGGCCAGGTCGGCATCGACGAGGTTGCCGATGCCGCCTTCGATCACGTCGGACAGCTTGCTCACGAAGGAGGCCTGTCCGTCGATCTTGCGCGACGCCGAGCCCAGCGTGCTGAGGCTGTTCTTGACGTCACTGGCGACCGTGTCCAGCGTGCCGATCATGGTCTTGGCGGTGGCCGCGTCCGTGAACGTCGCGCCGATGGCGGTGATCACCGAGGCATTGAAGTCCTGGTTGGCTACGTCCAGCGTCGCGCCGGCCGTATCCAGGGACTGCAGCGCCTTGACTTCGCCGCCGCCGGCCTTCAGCAGATTGGTGCCGTTGAACTCCGAGGAGTCCACGATGGTCTGGATCTGCGCCTTGAGAGCGTCGAAGTCCTTGCCCATCGCGTCACGGCTGGCCGTATCCACGCCTTCGTCGGCGGCTTCGTAGGCCTTGGCCTTCATCTGGTTGACGAGGTCCGAGATCTGTTCCGCACCGGCAACAGCCACGTCGGTCGCGCTCTTGGCGCGGCTCAGCGAGGAGCCGACCGACTTCAGGCCGCCCAGGTCGCCGCGAAGCGTCTGGGCGATGGTGAACGATGCCGAGTCATCCTTGGTCGAGGCCACGTTCAGACCGGTATTGATCCGGCTCTGGACGGTGGACATGCCGCGGTTGGTGTCGGCGAGGCTCTGGAGGGCAGCCATCGCACCGGTGTTGGTATTTACAGAAAAGCCCATAGTCGTTTCCTTTCTAGGATAAGGGGTCGCATTCTCGCGCCCTGGGCCAGAAGCGCTGGCCCTCGACGCCCGATGATTATCGGATCGTAATTATTTTATAGGAAAAATTGAGGCGCCACCCAAACGGTCCGGCGAGTTTTTCGCCATGGCATCAGAAGGGGAACAGGGCGTCGTAGATCTGCTGGCCCCAGCGGGCCTGCTGGGCATCGGTCAGCTGGCCGCGGCCGCCATAGCTGATGCGTGCCTCGGCGATCTGGCTATGGGCGATGCTATTGTCGCGGGCGATGTCCTCCGGCCTGACGATGCCGGTGACGATGACCTCGCGCAGCTCGAAGTTCACCCGGACTTCCTGGCGGCCCCGGATCAGCAGATTGCCGTTGGGCAGGACGCCGGTGACGATGGCGGCCATGGTCATGTCGATCTTCTCGCTGCGCGACATGCTTCCCGCGCCGCCGGATTGGGATTTGGTGCTGGTATCGACCAGTTTCGATGGATCGACGCTGCCCGGCAGCACCTTGGTGATCTGCGATTCCAGGCCAAGGAGCGCGCCGAGATCGGCGGTTTCCGAACCGGAACGCGAACGGGTGGTCGAGTTGCCCACTTCGGCCTTGTCCGAGATCTTGATCCGGACGGTGAGGATGTCGCCAATGCGCGAGGCGCGCTGGTCGTGAAAGAACGCACCGGCGCCGGTCCGGAACAGCGAGGCGCTGGTGGCGGGAACCGGCGGCGGCGCGGCGGCGCCGGTCCGCGCGGCGGCGCCCTGCATGGCCAGCGAGGCTTCGACGACCGGGACTTCGGATTGCTCGGGCGCGGTCATCTTTGGCGCGCGGCCGACATTGGAGAGCTGGGATGCGACGCTGCAGCCCGACAGAAGCGCGGCAGCCGAGAGAATGAGAACGGCGCGGTTCATGAATGTGTCCTTTCCCGGCGCGATCACGGCGCCATGATGTTGACGACGCCCGGTCCGGAAACCGTCGCCTCGAGCGTGCGGTTGGTGCTGGTGCTGACGACGCGGACCTGATCGCCGACGGCGCCGCCCGACAGGGCGCGGCCCATGGCGGAAATCGACAGTCCGCCCCGGGCGACCAGGATGTTGACGGGTTCGCCGCGCCTTACCATCTGGGGCGGCATGACGTCGCTGGCCCGCAGGACGGCGCCGACATTCAGCCTTCGCCTTGCTTCCATGCCGACGGCGGCAGACAGTGCCAGCGCGCCCCTGACTTCGTTGGGCCCGCGCTGTTCGCTGGTGAAGTCGGCTTCCTCTAGGGTCTCGCCCTTTTCGACGGCCCGCGCGAGGACGGGAACCTCGACCGGCTCGGCGGGGACCGGGCTGGCGACGGCGGGGCCGGCCAAGGCGATGAAAACAGCGGCGCAGATCAGGAACCGGGGCATGGCGCTTACCGGAGCTGCGTGGTCGTGGCGAGGAGCTCGTCGACCGTCTTGACGACGCGGCTGTTCATCTCGTAGGCGCGCTGGGCCGTGATGAGGGCGGTGATCTCGGACACCGGATTGACGTTGGAGGCTTCCAGGAAGCCCTGGGTGAGACCACCAAAGCCGGGCTCGCCGGGCGAGGCGACCGTCGGCTGCCCGGAGGCCGGGGTTTCCTTGAACAGGCTGGATCCCATGGCCTCGAGGCCGGCATCGTTGACGAAGGTGGCGAGCTGGATCTGTCCGACGGTCTGCAGATCGGGAGAGTCGGCCAGTTTCACCTGGACCTCGCCCGTCTTGGAGACGATCACATCGACGACACCCTGGGGCACGGTCACGCCGGGCTGAACCCGGTAGCCTTCATTGGTCACCAGCTCGCCCTGATCGGACACCTGGAACGAGCCCGCCCGGGTATAGGCGGTCTCGCCGCTGGGCAACTCGACCTGGAAATAGCCCTGACCGTCGATCGCAAGGTCGTACCGGTTGGAGGTCTGGGTCAGCGCGCCCTGTTCGGCGATCCGGTAAACGCCGCCGGTCTTCACGCCAGCGCCGATCTGAATGCCGGAGGGAGTGAGGGAATCCGTGCCGCCTGCCGCCGCGCCCGGCCGCTCGACCTGCTGGTAGAGCAGGTCCTGAAATTCCGCCCGCTGGCGCTTGAACGCGGTCGTGTTCATGTTGGCGATATTGTTGGAGATCACGTCCACGTTGGTCTGCTGCGCCAGCATGCCGGTCGCCGCGATTGAGAGGGAGCGCATGGTGTTCCTTTCCTGAAACGAATGGTGGGCGCCGGTCAGTTGACGCGGCCAAGCCTGTCGATGGCGCGCTGGCGCATGTCGCCGAGGTCCTGCGACATGCGCGCGCTGTTCTGGTAGGAGCGGAGAATCTCCACCATGGCGGTGGTCTCGGCCACGGGCTGCACGTTGGAGCCTTCGACGCCGCCCGCCTTGAGCCGCGTTTCCTCGGCGGGGAGCACCGTCCCTCCGGTACCGGCCAGCAGACCGTTGCCCCTTTCCTCGAGCCCGCCATCATTGGCGAAGCGGGTGACGGTCAGCCTGCCCAGGGATCCTTGTGGCCCCATCACGGTGCCGTCGGCGCCGACCGAGATCTGGTTCACCTGATCGGGCGGAATGCTGATGGGCTGGTCGCCTTCGCCCAGCAGGCGCTGTCCGCCGGCGGTTCCCAGCTCGCCTGTCGAGAGGACACGGACGAAACCGGCCCGCGTATAGAGCGGCGTCCCGTCCGGACCCTCGACACTGAGATAGCCGGGGCCTTCGATCATGACATCGAGAGCATTGCCGGTGGACTGGAAGCCGCCCTGCGTCAGGTCCTGCACGGTGCCGTAGTCGAGCACGAAGGATGTGTTGCGCGCATCCTCGACCACGGCGTCGGGGCTGGTCTCGACATATTCATGAAAGACGGCCTGTTCACGTTTGAAGCCGACGGTGCCGCTGTTCGCCAAATTGTTGGAGACGACATCGAGGCGCCGGCGCAGGGCCTGCTCCTGACTGAGGAGTACGTAGGATGAGATGTCCATTCGCGCGTTATCCAGAAATTCCACGATCTAGCCGCACTAGGCAGTTTTTGCCGTGCGGTTATCCTATAATAGGAAAAAATGCGGAAAGATGATCGCGCCGACGCCTTCGAATGACGCAGGCAGGCCGACGGAACTGGAACGAGGCATGACAACTGAAGATCTGGACCGCGAGGACGCCGAGCCGGCCGCAGTTCCGACGGCGGCCAAGCCGGGCAAACGCAAGAGGCTGATCCTGACAGGTGCCGCGGTGGTTCTGCTCGCCGCAGGCGGCGCGGGCGCCTTCTTCGTGCTGGGCGGCCCCACACCGGCAGCGGAGGGGCACGAGGATGCGGCGGCCCCGCCGGCCGAAGACCACGCGGCGGAGCCCCCCATTTACGTGGATGTCCCGGCGATGGTGGTGAATCTGCGCGGCCTGGGCGGGCAGCCGGGATATCTGAAGCTGCATTTCGTCATCGTCGCGGCGGATGCCGAAAAGGGCGCCGAGATCACCGCCCGGCTGCCCTCGATCCTCGATGCCCTGCAGCCTTTCCTGCGGGAGCTTCGCCCGGAAGACCTTGCGGGTTCCGCCGCAGTCTACCGGCTCAAGGAAGAAATGCTCGCCCGGACGGCTACACAGGTCAGCGCCGGCGCGGCTCGTGATGTGCTGATACAGGATCTGATCCAACAATGAGCGACGATTTTGACGACATCGCACTGCCTGAGCCGCACGCCGCGGCGCAGGATGGTCCTGAAAGGTTCGATCAGGCCGGTATCGACGCCTTGTTCGACTTCGACTCCGTGGCGCCCGTCAGCCCGAAAAAGGGCTTGCGCGCCGTCATAGAATCCGACGTGGTCAGCCACGAAAGGTTGCCCATGCTCGAGGTGATCTATGACCGCATGGTCCGGACCTTCGCGACCAGCCTGCGGAACATGACGTCGGATTCCATCGAGGTCACGCTGGAGGAAATCACCTCCATGCGGTTCGGGGAGTTCATGAACCGTGTTTCGCTGCCGGCGATGATCGCCGTGTTCAGCATCCCGGAGTGGGACAATTACGGCATCATCACCGTGGATTCCAACCTGATCTATTCGGTGGTCGATGCCCTGCTGGGCGGTCGCAAGGGAAATGCGCCGCTGCGGGTGGAGGGACGTGCGTTCACCACCATCGAGACCGCTCTGGTCGCCCGCATGGTGCGTCTGGCACTGAACGACCTGGCGGTCGCCTTCGAGCCCCTCTCGCGTATCCAGATGGTTCTTGACCGGATCGAGACCAGTCCCCGCTTCGCCGCCATCGCCGGCCCGAGCAATGTGGCCGCCGTCGCCAGTTTCCGCGTCGACATGGATGCGCGGGGCGGCACGTTCAACGTCCTGTTGCCGTATGCCACGCTGGAGCCGGTGCGGGAAAAGCTGCTCCAGCGGTTCATGGGCGAGAAGACTGGCAGGCTGAACATCTGGGAAAGCCACATGGTCAACGAGATCCGCCGCACCGAGGTCACGCTGGACGTGGTGCTGGGCGAACGCCTGATGTCGCTGGAGTCGCTGATGAAGCTGGCTGTCGGCGACGCCATCCGCTTCGAGGACGGTCCGGACGAGCCGCTGGAGGTGCGCTGCGCCGGGGTGCCGCTCGGGCGCGCCTTTATCGGCCAGCGCTCTGGCAACGTCGCCGTTTCCATGACCAACGATATAGCCAAGGGGCATGCGCAATGAGCTACGCCGTCATCACCAACGTATTCACCATGCTCTTGTGCGGGGCCGTCCTGATCCAGAGCGCGAGGCTGATGCGGAACCTCAAGGCGCTGCGCGAGGCGGGTTTGCGCGACATGGTGGACTCGCTCGACCGGTCCACCGCCGAGGCGCGCGGGGTTCTCGGGCGCCTCAAGGAGGTGCTGTCGCACGAACTGGCCGAGAGTAACCGCACCGTCGCCGAGGGTCTCGAGATGCGCGAGGAACTGACCATCATGGTCGGTATCGCGAACGCGGTGGCCGAACGCATCGTTGAAGCGGCGAACGTGACGGCGCGGGCCGCCTTGCCCGAAGTGGCGGGCGAGGAAGAGATGATCCCATGAAGCGGCCCTATCTGCTCGTCGTCACGGCGCTGGGCGCGGGCGCGTCCATGATTGCCCACGGCATGGCGCTGACCACCGACAAGGTTGAACCGCCGGCGCCGACGCGTCTTGGCGTATCCATCCAGGAGAGTATCGCCGACCGCGACCGAAAGGCGGCCGAGCAGCAGCGGGCCCTGGAGTTGCGAGAGAAGGCGGCGCAGGCGCTGGAAGCACGGTTGCTGGCGCTGCAGCAGGCACAGCCCGATCCCGCCGCCGCGCCGCAGCCCGCAGAGGCGCCGGACAAGGAAGAACAGTTCGACAATCTCGCCCGCATCTATCAGACCATGAAGCCCGCCAAGGCGGCCGTCGTCTTCGAGAAGCTGGACATGGAGGTGCAGATGAAGGTCTCCCAGCGCATGCGGGAGCGATCGATGGCCATGATCCTCGCCAGCATGACACCCGACGGCGCCGCCGCGCTGAGCATGTCCCTGGCCAATCGCCGACCTGCCACGATCGAGGCGCGCGTCGAGGATCCCGCCGCGAAACCGGTGCTGGTGCCCTAGGCCGCCGCGAGACCGGCGGCGTGCCCTGGGTCAGCGCGCAGAAAGCTGGATTTTGTCCGGCGCGTTCCGGGCCGGCGCGAGCAACCAGCCGCCGCGTTCGCTGAGCGAATAGACCGGCCGATATTGAGGCCACTCAGATGGCGCCGCCGGTTCCAGTTCGATGTTATCCAAGAGCACGGCCGCGTCGCCGACCATGACCAGGGTCAGCATATGGGGCTGGTCGTCATGCGACACCATGTCGAGACGCACCTGATCATCCGGAATACCGACGGCCCGCAGCAGAAAATATTTGAATGCCGCGAAATCCTCGCAGTCGCCTGCGCCGCGATGGAACATCTCTTCGGGCGTGGCCCAGTGATCCGCCTGAGCGTAAAGGCTGGAATCGGGAGCATAGGAGAGGTGGTTCACCAGTTCGTTGACGCGTCGCAGCTGTTCGCTGCGCGGGAGCGGCATCAGGGCGGCGACCGTCTCGCTCCAGAAGGAGGCGAAACAGGCGTCCGCCGCCGTATCAGGGCAGGGTGCGGGTGCGGCAAGCGACGCGGCATGCCGCGCCAGCAGCTCCTTCCATTGGACCAGATCCTCAAGCGCGAGCGGCATCACGGAACGGACGCCCAGCGGGACGGCGAGTGGATCGCCGGTCAGGCCGGTGCTGCTCAGGACGGGGTGTTCCCCGGCGTGCTCAGCGGCGGCGCAGGGATTGGCGACTGTGCAGAGAGTAAGAATGGCCACGGATGCCGTGAGCGCGCGCGGAAGTAGGCGAGAGGAATGGGGCATCCTGGGTATCCTTTCGGCGGTCCCGCTGCCCGCGCGGACGAAAATCCGCGGGTGGGCCGGTGACTTTGCGTCCCGCCGTTTCCGACGGTTTGCCGTTATCGAGGCTTATCCTATAATTTATAGGATAATTTTTCCCAGTACGGTGGTCAGGACGGAAAAGCACCCACTTCCAGGATCAGCACCTTGCCGACGCCCGGAGTGACGCGTTGCAGGGCGCGCGTCAGACCAGCCCGCAGCCGCTCGGAATTCACCGGCTTGAAACCGGACGCCTCCAGATGCGCGTACTCGATCACGGCCGCCAGCGCCGCCGCCCGCAGCAAGGGAAGGTGCAGCGTCAGTAGAGCCGCGGCGGCGGAGTCGGCCGGCTCGATCGCCAGCTTGACCCGGATGACGCCGTCGATGGACGAAGAGTCGATGATCGGCGTCCTGATCTCCTCGAGGGTGAGGAAGGCGCTGGCGGTATCGGCCGTCTCCGATGCCGCGGCCGTACCGGCCGGCAGGGCCAGGGCCGCGAGCAGGAACATGGCGATGACGGGCGCTTGTAACATGGAGGCTCTCCGTCCGGCGGGGGGCCGGTGATGAATGTGTTCATCCTATAATAGGAGATGTGCAAGCCTCGGAGGTGTCAGTGAGCCGCGATCAGAAACCAGGCCGCGTGAAAGTCGTCAACGGAAGCGCCGGCGGCGCCTCGAAGCCCCAGACGATCAGTCCAGCGGCATCGGCCGGCGTGGCGCCCGTCGAACGACCGGCCTCGCGCACGGCAGGTCCGGCACTTGCCGTGCTGTATCTGCTCGCCTGCCTGTTCGGCGGTGCCGCCGTCGCCCTTTGGGCGTCGATCGAGGGATGGCAGCCATGAGGGCCGCGCTTCTGTTTTCGACGGCGCTGGCATCGGTCATGCTCCCACAGCCGGCGGCACTGGCATCGGAGGTGCCGGTGGCCGCCGTGATGGAGCGCGCTCTGGAATGGCGCGTGACGCCGCCGGCGCAGGCCTGGGCGGCGCTGGTCGGGACGCCGGCCCCGCAGCGGCAGGAGGCGCGTTGGACCTATGCGCTCAGTCTGGTCAGCGCGGGCCTGGGGGCCGAGGCGATCGGCATGCTGGACCTGATGCGCGAGCAGGACGCGGGGGTAGAGACGCTCGCCCACTACCGCCTGGCCCGGGGCATGGCGCTCGTTCAGATGCGCCGCCATGCCGAAGGCGTGGCCGCCCTGGAGCTGCCCGCGCTGGCTGAGCGGGCTGAGGCATGCGCCTGGCGTCTCGTGGCCTTGTCCGCGCTGTCCTCGGACAAGGCGCTGGATGAGGTGGAATGCGCGCTTCCCGCGGTCAAGGCTTTGCCGACCGATCGGCGCGCGCCGTTCATCAGCGCGCTCGCGGCGGCGGCGATTCAAGGCGACAAACCCGGCGTGGCGCTCGACTGGCTGCGCCTGCTCGATCAAGAGCTTCCGTTGACCCACCTGCTGCGGGCGCAAGCGCAGGCCAAAAGCGGGCAGTATGACGCGGCGGAAAAGAGCCTCGAAAACGTGAGCCGATCCGGTGACGCCGAGCAACGCGCCCAAGCCCAATTGATGAAGGTGGTCATTGGCCTGGATCGGGGCGTCCTGGACCCTGTCGCGGCGGGCAAGGCGCTCGATGCGCTCAGGTTCGGCTGGCGCGGCGGCGAGGTGGAGAAGCAGGCGCTGTTGCTGAATTACCGCGTCGCGGTGCAGACCAAGGACATTGATCGTGCTCTGGCGAACGGCGCGGCGCTCGTGCGGTACCACCGCCTGGATGACGAGAGCGCGTCGGTCATCACGGCGGTGCGGGGGTACCTGACCGCGGCGCTGGACCCTAAAAGCGGTCTGCCTGTCGATCGCGCGGGCGGCCTCTACTGGAATTATCGTGATCTGGCGCCGACGGGGGCGGAGGGAGATCTGCTGGTCAGCCGGCTGGCGGCTCGTCTCGAGGAGGCCGGCCTTTACGACCGGGCGGCCGAACTGCTGGAGCATCAGCTGTTCGCGCGTGCGCGAGATGTGGCGCAGGGGCCGGTTTCGATCCGGGTCGCGACCCTTTTCCTGCGGGCGGGCCACCCGGAGCGAGCCGTCCGCGCAATCAGGAACAGTGAAGGCCCGGCCTATCCGGGCGGCATGACAGACGACCGCAAGAGGGTTCAAGCCATCGCCCTGGCCCGGCTTGGCAAGACCGACGACGCCGTCGCCGTCGTCGAAGGGTTGCCGGACAGTGCCCGGCTGAGGGCGGAGTTCTATTGGAAAGGCAAGAACTGGCAGGCACTGGCGGATGCATTCCCGGGGGTCGAGCCCAACGGGAAGACCCTTGACGACCAGGAACAGATCATCGTGCTCCGCCAGGCCATCGCGTTGGGGATGCTGAACAAGAAAGCCGAGTTGCAGCACTTGCGCGCGCTTTATCAGGCCCGCTTTCGGGACCTGGGGGCGGCTTCATCCTTCGAGATGCTGACCGCACCGGTCGAGACACTGGCCTCGGAAACCATCGGCAAGGCACTGGCGGTCATGCCGTCGGCAAGTCCCGCAGGCGCGCTCGGCGATCTGCTCTGATCGAGGCCTGCGACTGCCGGACCAGCGGCAGGGCAGGCCTAGCTGAAAAAATTGACCAGACTCAGTCCCGAGAGTTTCGCGAAGACCGAATAGGATGCGTCCAGCGCCGTCTTCTGCTGCGCCAGGTTGATGGCGACCTGCGCCAGGTCGACGTCTTCACTGTCCGAGATGATGGTTTTCAGGATGACGCCGCGCGCCTCCGCATTGTTGGCCAGCGTCTCTACGTGCGCCTGCTTGCGACCGTTCTCCGCATTGGCGGTCTGGATGGCGCCGATGCCCTTGTCCAACTGCTCGATGGCCTGTTTCAATGCCGCTTTCTGTGCGTCAGTCGGCATTTCGCCGAACGGGCCTGCAGCCGCCAGGGTGCGGAACGCCTCAAGCGCATCGCCGCCGATGGTGTGCGCGCCGACGCCGAAGCGAACATCGAGTCCATCGCCCAGGCGCGCGGTCTGCTGACCGTCGTCGCTGGCGAACGCGGCGTTGCCCGCGAGGCTCAGGGTGTCGGCGAGGCTGCCGACCTTGAACGGGGTTTCGCTGGTGCGCGAGCCGGCGAACAGGGGGACCCCGCCTTCCGTCGCGTTCAGGGTGTTGGCGAACGCGTCGAAGGCAGACTCGATCGTCGATTGCAGGCCCAGCGTATTGCCGCGGCCGAGCGCCGTGAAGAGATCCTGCCGCAGCGTCGACGCGGTGCTCTCCGCCTGGGTGAGGTTGGCGTCGTAGAGCGACAGGGTCGTGGCGGTACGGGCCGCCACCGTTGCATAGGCTTCGGTCCTGCTCAGCATGGAGCGGGCCGAGATGCTTCTGACCGTATCGCCGCCCAGACCGGCATAGGTCGATGCCTTCTTGCCGCTGGCGACCTCCTGCTGGGTCGTGACGAGCTGCGCCTGGGCGCGCTGGATAGAGCCGGAAAGAGCTTGGTGAAAAACGGGGGTCGCGACGCGGTTCATGATCTGGACCTTCAGCGCATCATGTTGAGCAGGGTGTCGTACATATCGTTCGCCGTCGCGACGACGCGCGCGGCGGCGGAGTAGCTGTTCTGCAGAATCACCAGCTGGGCCAGTTCCTCGTCCACATTGACCCCCGAGAAGCTGTCACGGCGGCTCACGGCGTCGTCGAGGCGCGCGCTTGCGCTCGCGCGAGCGTCTTCGGCGCGCGACGCCTCGGCCCCCGCGCTGCTGATCAGCCGTGCCGCGGCCTGCCCCACGGTGGCGCTGCCGTACCGTCCCAGCGCGACGGGCGCGGCCAGTTGGTCGACATAGGCATTCGCGCCCTGCTTGTTCCCGGCGCCGATGACGGTTTGGCCCAGCACGGCGCCGGCCGGAACGCGGGCCAGCGGCAGGCGCGCGGGGGTGGCGGCGATATCCGCTCGGACGGACATCGAGGACACGGGACCCCGCGCGAGACCCAGCAGGCCCGAAAGGGATTGGCCCGTGCCCAGACGGTCGGTGGTGTCGCCGGTGACCGCCAGGGTGACGCCGCCGCCCGCCGCCGATGGCTCGAACGCGAGCCGACCGGACTCATCCAGGGAGAAACCGCCGAAGCGGGACAGCGGACCCGCGTTCAATTCGCCCAGCATGTCCGCCAGGGCCGGCCCGGACGTACCGGTGACGTACTGGCTGGCGAGAATTCTGCCGCCGCCGTCGCGCAGTTCGAGGCCGAGCGACTGACCCGGCGCGATGCCGTGGGCGTCGGATGGCTGGAATCCGGGCGGAACCAAGGGGGCTTCCGACCGGATGAGATCGTTGAGCCCGAAGAAGTGCGAAAAGCTCATGCCGGCGCGCACGGCCGGCATTGCCGGATCCTGGGCGACCGACACGCCGTTACCCGGGGCCGTCGCCCGCAGCGTGAAACGCCCGTCCGAAAATGACGCGGTCGCGGCCCCGCCGAGCCCGGTATTCATGGCGGCCAGCGCGTCGGCGATGGTGGCCGCCGGTCCAAGGGACGAGAAGTCGATGCTGGCAGCGGCGACGAGGGTGCCCGCTCCGTCGGTGACCGAGAGGCTGGCCGTTCCGGAGAAACCGAGCCGGTCGGCCGTCACGAGGCCTGTATCGCGGCCCGCGAGCACGTTGGGCGCGGGTACCGCCGTGGCGGCATTCGATGCCGCGTTGAGCGAGTATGCCAGGGCGTCGCCGATGATACTCAGTTGTTCGCTGAACAGGGGCAGAGCGCGGTCGCGCATGTCGAGCAAACCGCCCAGCTTGCCGCCGACTTGGGGCGAGACGATCACATCTCCGGTCGACGGCCCTTGTTCGCCCGCCTCGCCGGAGAAGCGGACGCCGATCGCCGGTGACCCGGTCTGCAACCCGCTTCCCGAGGCGGCGGGATAGGTGAGCTGGCGCAGCCGCCGGTCGAGCAGCACGGTCCCGTCCGCGGCATCGATGGTGACCCGGCCATCCGGCTGATCGCGCACCGTGATCCCGATCAGACCACCCAGATCGCCAATGGCCGACATGCGCTGGCTGGCCAGCGCCGCGGTGCTGCGACCCATGCCTTCCGAACGGGCGATATTGTCGTTCAGATCGTGGATCCGGGTCAGCAGTCCGTTTACCCGGGTAACGGTGTCCTCGATTTCCGCCGCCGCGTTTGCCCGCAGGGCCGCAACGTCGTCGTCGGTCTGGCGGAGTGTCTCCAGCATGCTGGAGACATCGCCGACGAACACGGCGGCCGCCTCGGGACTGGTGCTGGACGCCGTCATGGCGATGGCGGACGACGTGAGCGCGTCGAGCCGCGCGGGCAGCGTCGCCGCCGAACCGGGCTGACCGATGGCGGCCTGTAACTGGTCGAGATAACCGGCGGTCACGTCGGCCCGGCCGGACATGGCCGCCCGGCCGTAGACCGCCGCCTCGAGAAACCGGTCCGCGATACGCTGGGACTCTCCGACCAGGACGCCGTTCGTCCGGCCGCCCGTGACGCCCGCCGACAAGGCGACACGCTCGCGCGCGTAGCCGGCGGTGCCCACATTCGCGATGTTGTTCGAGGCGGCGCCCATGCCGGCCTGGGACGCGGCCAGGCCCGACATGGCGGAATTGAGGATGCTGTTGAGCGACACGGAAGATCCTTACGGCGGGAAGAACGGCCTGTTCAGGCCGGCGGCGTCAGCGCTTCAGATTGTTGACCTCCTGCAGCATGTCATCGACGGTGGTGATCACTTTCGACGAAGCGCTGTAGGCGCGCTGGAAGCGGATCATGTTGGTGAATTCCTGCGCCAGATCCACGTTGGATGCCTCCAGCGCGCTGCTGACGATGCTGCCGGAGCCAAAGCTGCCGGGAGGGTTGATCGTCGGGCTGCCCGATTCGTTGGAGATCGAGTAGGCGTTGCCTGAAAGCCGGGTCAGTCCGTCCGGGTTGGCGAAGGTCGCCAGTGGCAACTGGAACACGGCGCGGGAGGTGCCGTCGTCGAAGATGGCGCTGACGAGGCCTGTCTTGGAAATATCGATCGAGGCGATGTTGTTGAGCAGGCCGCCGTCGAGCGACGAGGACAGCAGGGCGGATTCGCCGCCGAACTGGGTGAGACCGTTCACGGCCGCATCGCTTCCCAGATTGAGGGCGATCGGGCTCGAGCCCGCGCCATTGGTCCAGGTCACGGACAGCGGACTGAACAGCGTGCCGGTGGAGCCGGCCAGATCAAGGCTGCCATCGGCGTTGAAGGCGATGGCGCCGCTGGCGAGCAGGCCGCCCGCCGCGGTCACGTCGGTCGCCGGATCGGCGTAGATTTCGCCCGCCCACTGATTCACGCCGGTCTTGGCGAAGCCCATGGTGACGCGGTGCGAGCCGCCCTGGGCATCGAAGATGTCGAGCGAGCGCGTGAAGTCGGGGACCATGGTACCGCTGGCGAGGTCGCCGACCGCATAGGCCGCGGTCTGGACCGGCGTCGTCGACTGCAGGTTGGCGCGGATCGTGATCGCGGTGGTCGCGGTCGCGGTGCCGTTGAGATCGCCGAGACCCACGGGCTGCAGCTCGTCCAGATTGCCGGTGTTCACGTAGCCGCCCGCGCCGTCCAGCGGCCAGCCCTGCAGATAGTAGCCGCTGGTGTTGCGAAGGAAGCCTTCGGCGTCGGGCGAAAACGATCCTGCCCGGGTGAACGACACGGTGCTGTCGGGGGCCTCCGTCGAGCGGACGACGAAGAAGCCGCTGCCGTCGATCCCCATGTCGGTCTGGTTGCTGGACGTCTGCAGCAGGCCCTGTTTCGAGATCAGCATTTGCGGCGATGCCGCGACGCCGCCCGCCGTGTAGCTGCTGCTTGCCTGGCCGTCGACGACCAGCGACTTGAACTCGGTCTGCACGCCCTTGTAGCCGACGGTGTTGATGTTCGCGATGTTGTCCGCGACGCCCGCCATGGCGCTGGACTGGGCGCCGAGACCGGACACGCCCGCATAGAGAGCTGAATAGAGGCTCATGGTGTTCTCCGTGGATGGCTTGGTGCAGATATTATAGGAACATTCCTTGGGAACAGTTCTACACGGCAATTTTTGCCTAGCGTTCCCTTGGTTTCGAACTTCTTTCCTATAATAGGAGGAGCATAACCAAGGTGAGACCCATGGCCCTGAGAATTTCCCTGCGTGATGGAGAGAAGGTGATCGTCAATGGCGCCGTGCTGCGCGCCGTCGGCCGCATGACCCTCGATGTGGAGAATGGCGCCGCCGTCCTGCGCGGACGCGAGCTGATGCAGCCCGACGAGGCCCGCACGCCGGCCAGCCGCGTGTATTTCGCCTGCATGATGGCCTATATCGATCCCGAGGGGCGCGCCGCGTATCAGGAGTCCCTGGTGTCCCTGATCGGCGATCTGCTGGAGGCGCTGCAGGCGCCGGACGCGCGGGCGTGCTGCATCAGGGTCGCCCAGAAGGTGGCGTGCCGTGACTTCTACCGGGCGCTGACCGATTGCCGCTGGCTGATGCGCTACGAGGCCGACGCGATGGCGCGTCTGCTGCCAGAGGCGGTGTGAGATCATGTCGCCCTTGTCGGCCGCCGCCGCCGCCCTGCGCGGAATGCCCGCCGAGCACCGCTTCGGTCAGGTCGCCGCCGTGCGCGGCGCCTTGATCGAGGTCGATGGCCTGGGCGGTGCCGCGCGGGTCGGATCGCGTCTCGACATCGCGACGCGCGCGGGTACGCTCGCGGCGGAGGTCACGGGCATGGACCGGGGCGTCTGTCACTGCATGCCGTTCCAGGACCCGCAGGGCGTGGGCACCGGGATGCGCGCCGATCTGGCCGCCGGCCAGTTCGTGCTGCGGCCGTCTTTTGGCTGGCTGGGGCGCCTGGTCGATGGTCTCGGCAACCCCATCGACGGCAAGGGCCCTCTTCAGGCCGGCGCGCATCCGCAGCCGATCCGCGCGGCGGCTCCGCCCGCCGCGACGCGCGCCAGAGTCGGCGCGCGCATCGAGACGGGGGTGCGAGCCCTCGATCTTTTCGCATCGCTGTGCGTCGGACAGCGGCTGGGCCTGTTCGCCGGTTCGGGCGTCGGCAAGTCGGTGCTTCTGTCCATGCTGGCGCGCTGGACCGCGTGCGACATCGCGGTGATCGGCCTGATCGGTGAACGAGGGCGCGAAGTCCAGGAATTCGTCGAGGACGATCTGGGGGCCGAAGGTCTCGCCCGGAGCGTCGTGGTGGTCGCGACCGGCGACGAGCCGGCGCTGATGCGGCGCCAGGCGGCCTGGACGACCATGGCCATCGCCGAGCATTTCCGCGACCAGGGCCATCACGTCCTGTGTCTCATGGACTCGGTGACCCGCTTCGCCATGGCACAGCGCGAGATCGGCCTGGCCAGCGGCGAGCCGCCGGCCACCAAGGGATACACGCCCACGGTCTTCGCCGAGCTTCCCCGTCTGCTCGAGCGCGCGGGGCCGGGACTGCCGGGCCAGGGATCCATCACGGGCGTGTTCACGGTGCTCGTCGATGGTGACGATCATGACGAGCCGGTCGCCGACGCGGTCCGCGGGATTCTCGACGGTCACGTGGTGCTGTCGCGGCGCATCGCGGAACGCGGGCGGTATCCCGCCATCGACATCCTCAAATCCGTGTCGCGGACACTACCACGCGCGCAGACGGACAGGGAAAACGCGCTTCGGCTCGAGGCCCGTGGCAATCTCGCGCTCTATTCGGACATGGCGGAGATGGTTCGGCTTGGCGCCTATAGTACCGGTTCCGATGCACGGGTGGATCGGGCCGTGGCGCTTGAGCCGCGTATCGAGGCGCTGATCGGGCAGGGCAAGAATGACCGGGGGCGGCTCGACCAGGCCTTCGCCGATCTCGAAATGATCCTCGGCGGTGCGGCATGACGACGCCCTATGACCCGGCGATTCGCATAAAGCGGCGGCAGGTCGACGATATCGCGCGGCAGATCGGCGACGCGCTCGCGCGCGTGGCCTCGCTGGATGAAGGGGTCGAGCAATTGGCAGGGGACGCCAGACGCGAGGCCATGTGCGGCGCGGAGGCGCCGATGGTGTCCTCTCATCACTATGCCGCGCGCCTGCGGACGCGCCGGGCCGGCCTCATGGAAGAACGCGCGTTCACGCAGGCAAGGCTCGTCAGCCTCCGGGCCGAAGCGGCCAGCGCCATTGCGTCGCTGCAGGCCATCGAGACCGCGGCCGAGAGGCACCGTGCCGAGCACAAACGCCGCCGTGACAACGCCGTCCAGGCGCAACTCGACGACATGGTGGCCTCGTCGGTGGTTCGCCGACACCACGCGTCCAGGGAGCATCGAACGTCATGATTTCGGAACTCGACAGCGTGCAGGCGGGCCCGGCCCGAAAGGCGGAGCTGATCAATGCCACGGCGCGGGCGCAACTGGCGCTTCCTCTCTGGCGGGCGGCGCTGGGAGATGGCGATGATGCGTCGGGAGCAGCGCCCGATCGGGTCGCCCCGGTGGCCATGGGCGGAGAATCGCTGTTCGCCCTGCTCGAACAGGCGGCTTTTTCCGGCCTGCCGGCGGCGCCGCCCGCGACGGACTTGCGTAACCCGGTCGGTGTGGCGGCGCGTGAGACCGTGTCGGCGCCTCAGGCCATGGCGGTTACGGAAAAAGGCGCGGCCGCGACCAATCTGGGCGCCAACAGCCGTTTTGGCGGCGCCATCGCCGCCGCCAGCGAGCGGACGGGCATTCCCGCACAGGCGCTTGCCTCCATCATCGACGCGGAGGCGGCGAAGCAGCCGGATGGCGCGTGGAAGACCATGTCCCGTAATCCGCGCTCCAGCGCGGCCGGCCTCGGCCAGTTCCTCAACCGCACCTGGGTCGATGAAGCGGAACGCGACGGCACATGGCTGAACGCCGCAGCGCGCGAGCGGGGATGGATCGGCGCCAATGGCAAGATTTCTCCCGGCAGCCGCGCGGCGCTTCTCGCGTTGCGTTACGATGGCGAGGCCTCGATCCAGGCGACGGCGGACTACGCCCTCGCCAATCTCCGCTACTTGCGCAAGCAAGGGATCGAAGTGGGCAGCGGCGCCGAGAGCGTCGCCCGGACCGCGTATCTGGCGCACCATCTGGGCGCCGGAGATGCCGCCCGCTTCCTGGGCGACGGCATCAAGCCGGCCCGTGCCGAAATGCTTCTGACCGCACAGGTCGGGGCGCGTGCGGCGAGCACGCGCATCGCTCAAGCGGGCGACGCAGCCGGCGCGCACCGGGCCTGGCTGCTCGACTATGTGGATCGCCACGTGAACCCGGATCGATTTATCGCGTAAAGCCGCCGGGTCGATAAATTCTATCCTATAATTCTATTCAATCCGGCCAAGAGAGACGTGCCAGGCCGTGTTTATCCGACAATGGAAAGGCAACATTCATGTCTGTTAGCAGTGACCTTATCGACCGCGTTTCCTTCGTGGGATTGGACAGGGAAGATAGTGATGCGCTCGCCGGCTTCCTGCCCGTCATCGAGCGCGAGCTGCCCGCCATCATCCGGCTCTTCTACGGCAATATGCGGAAATGGCCGCAGCTGGTCGCCATGTTCCGGGGCGACAGCGGGATGGATGCCGCAGGCCGCGCGCAGACCTCGCATTGGATGAAGCTCTTTTCTGGCCGGTTCGACGATGACTATGTTGTTTCCGTGCGCAAGATCGGTCTGGTCCATAGCCGTATCGGTCTGGACCCGCGTTGGTACATCGGCGGTTATTCTTTCATTCTGAACCATCTTTATCGGGTGGCCGCCAAGCATCACACCAGCAGACTCAATCCGGCCGCGGCGCAGGCTGCCACGGGGCAGCTCATGGCGGCGATCAGCAAGGCCGTGATGCTGGACATGGACCTGGCGATCTCGGTCTACATCGAAGAGAATCAGGCCGTCTATGATCGCAAGCTGACTGCTCTCGCCGACGATTTCGAAACCAAGATCGGTAACATGACCGAAATGCTGGCGGTTGCCTCGACCGAGCTGGAAACCACGGCGCAGTCGATGACCAACACGACAACACAAGCCAACCAGCGCGCCATGACCGTGGCGGCGGCCGCGGAACAGGCCAGCGCCGGCGTTCAGACGGTGGCCTCGGCGGCGGAGCAGCTCACTTCGTCCATTTCCGAGATCAGCCAGCAGGTGAAGCGCTCGGCCCAGAGCACCGACCGTGCCGTGGTAGACGCGCAGCGGACCGACATTATCGTGCGTGCCCTGTCGGAAGGGGCCGAGAAGATCGGCAATGTGATCGGCCTGATCACGCAGATCGCCGGCAAGACGAACATGCTGGCGCTGAACGCCACGATCGAGGCCGCGAGGGCCGGCGAGGCGGGCAAGGCCTTCGAGGTGGTCGCAACGGAAGTGAAGAATCTGGCGACCCAGACAGCCAAGGCGACGGAACAGATCGAATCGCAGATCACGGAAATCCAGGCAGCGACAAAGGAGGCCGTCAGCGCCATTCAGGCGATCACCTCCACCATCGGTGAGGTCGCGGCCATTTCCTCGAACATCGCGACCCAGATCGAACAGCAGAGTATCGCCACTCACGATATCACCAGCAACGTGCAACAAACCGCCCAGGCGGCCCAGGAAGTGTCGATCAACATCGTCGGCGTCAGCCAGGCGGCCGAGGTCACCGGCGCAGCCGCCAAGGAGGTCTTTACGTCCGCGGCGAATCTCTCGGGGCAGGCCGATGCCTTGAGGGTCGAAGTTGGCAGCTTCGTCGCGAGCGTGCGCGCCGCCTGACGGCCAGTCCGTCCAACAGGCCATCAGGAAAGCCGCTCTCCGCCATGCGGAGGGCGGCTTTCCACGTTTTTACGGGAAAATATAATTTTCCAATAAATTTATCTTTTCCAATAAAAATGTATCCTTTATAAGGGGTCCTGCCATCGCGAGGATGGCATCCCAGTGAGGGGGACCCGAAAAATGTCGAAGACCACTATCGCCCTAGAAGCTCTCGTTGCTGACGTCATCGCCAACACGCCGCGCGACGGCCAGTCATCGACCGCGCGGCAGCGCTTTAACGTGGACCGCGCCTTTGCCTCCATTCTGAAGCTGGCGGCGCCGCGCATTCGGCACTTCATCCGAAAATACGGTCTGATGGCGCATTGGGAAGATGCCGAACAGGCGGCGGCCATCGGCATTCACCGGGCCATCCAGGCCTATGATCCGGAGAAGGCGCAGTTCACGACCTTCGTGAACTGGCAGATTCGGGGCGAGTTGCAGGCGCTGCGGTTCCGGCTGATGACCGACCAGCGGCCTTCCGCAAAAAAGGTGGAAGCGACGACCGTGTCGATGCAGGCCCTCGGCTATCGGCCCGATGGCGAGGACATGGATTTCGAGGCGACGATCGAGGACGAAGGCGCGCTTGCCCGCGTGGAATCAGAAGCGTCGGCCTATCTGGCCCACGCCGCCATCGACGCGCTGCTGGACCAGTATGTGAAGGATCAGAGGACCAGTGCCGTGGCGCTGCTCCAGCGTAAGATCAAAGGGCAGAAGTCCGCCGTTGGCGCAGATGGCGGTAAACCACGGCTCAAGGTCAACGCCATCGATCCCGCCGAGATCGCGGCGGTGGACGACAAGCTGCTGCGCGATCGGCAGATCGTCCGGCACCGCATTCTGGATCAGGTGTCGGAGGACGAGTTGGCCGCACGCTTCTCGCTGACCAAGGAAAGAATCCGCCAGATCACCAAGCATGCCGTGCGCGCCATGGCGAACCTGGTCGAGCGTCATCCAAGGTTCGCGCTGCTGGCCGAATATGGCCGCGCGCTCCAGGCCGCGCCCGCCACGCCGGTGGTGGCTCAGCCCAAGCCCGTCGCCATGGACGCCCAGCCCGCGGCGGTCAGCCTGCTGCCCGTTCCCCGGGTGCCGCAGACCGACAGAATCAGGGTCGTTGCCATTCAGGCGAACGGCTCCGTCACGTCCGACTTTCTGGCCGAGAGCTTCATGGCCGGCCACGCCAACGATCCTCATGCCAACGGATCCCACGCGGCGCATGGCTGAGCATTCGCAAATCCCGGTCTCTCCACGGCAAGGGCGGCGCAAGCCGCCCTTTTTCGTTCGCGGCCTGATGCGGATCAAGTTTGGGGCCGCCTCCCGGCGAGCTTCACGGCATTTATCCTATAATGATAGGGCAGGTCACCGGTGTCGCCGGGCTCTGAGCCTGCTTTCGCAATCAATCTGAGGCGCGAGACACAGCATGCTTGGATTTTTCGAAGACTGGCCCCTCCAGCGCTCCAACAACGCCGCTTTTGCTCTGGGCGGCCTGACAATCGTCGCGGCCGGCGGCCTGGCGCTTCTGGCCGGACAGGATATGACGGTAACGGTCCTGGTGGCGGCGGCATCGCTGGCGAGCCTTCTTGGCATCTGGCACGTAACGGGTCGCCGCCTGGCGGCGGCCTTGTCCCGGCTGGCCGCGGACGCCCATGAGACCGGGGCTCTCGCGGCCGAGCGGAAGGACGTGATCGGACAGATTGCCACGGCGATCGTTCGGCTGCGTGACGAGGCGGCGGCCCAGAAGCGACTTCGTGAGCAGCAGGGGCAGGAATACGGGGCGATCACCGCAGCGCTCGCGACGGGCCTCGAAGCCCTGCGTTCCGGCGACCTGGCGACCAGTGTTTCAGCGGCGGTACCACCGGAACAGGAAGCGTTGAAAACGGCGTTCAACGAGGCGGTTGTCCGTCTGCGCGAGTTGATCGCCGCCGTTAATCGCACGGCGGGCGGTATCACGCTGCGCAGCGACGAGATTGCCCGGGCGGCCGAGGATCTCGCGCGCCGGACCGAGAGCAGCGCCGCCAGTCTCGAACAGAGCTCGGCGGCGCTGGTCACGATCGATGACAGGCTGCGCATGGCCGCGCAATTGGCAACGGGCACGGCGAACCGGGCCAACGAGGCGGTGACGGGCGTGAAGCAGGGCGTGGATCTGGCCCACGGCGCCGTCGATGCGATGGGCCGCGTCCAGGAAAGCGCGAAGGGGATTGCGTCGGTTATCGGCGGTCTCGACAAGATCGCGTTCCAGACGCGGGTGCTCGCCATGAACGCCGCCATTGAAGCCAGTCGGGCGGGAGACGCCGGCCGCGGCTTCTCGGTCGTCGCCGATCTGGTGAATTCGCTGGCGATGCGTGCCGAGGAAGAGGCCAAGCGCGCGCGTGACCAGCTCGCGGCCGCGCGGAGCGATATCGACATCGCGGTAGAGGCGGTGCATCTGGTGGACGGCACGTTCAACGGCATTTCCGACGAGATGTCGGAAGTCCACAGCCTGCTCGAGCGCATGGCGACCGACCACAAGACCCAGTCGGCGGTCATTTCCGAGATCAGCAACGCCATTCGTACCATGGAGCAGGTGACGCAGCAGAACGCCGCGACGGCCGAGCAGGCGGCGGCCGCATCGCGGAATCTTCACGGCGAGGTCGCCGCTCTGGGCGACCAGGTATCCCGCTTCCGTACCGGGGCCCCTGTGAGCCGCGCGTCAGCTGGTGCGAGGCTGGTCACCAGGATGCCTGAGAGCCCTGCCGCTCCGGCCCCGGCGACCACCGTGGCACGCACCGAGCCTCGCGCGATGGCGGAGCCGGCCCGAGCGCCTGTCGAGGCACCGGCCAGCGCAGCCGCCAAGCCCGCATCCGCGAAAGCGGTCATCATGCCGATCCGGCCCAAGGCCGCTCCGGTGGTCCCGGAAAAGACCGTACAGCTTCCGGTCAGGACCGTGCCGTCTCCGGTGAAGACCGTCTCGCCGCCAGCCAACGTCAATGATGTGCCCGCGTCGGCGGTCGGCGACGACGACTGGAGAAACTTTTAAGACCAAGGGAAGAGAACAGATCCAAGGGCTTTCCGGTATCCCCGGAAAGCCCTTTTCCCATTCAGGGAGGGCGGCCCTGTTTGGCCAGCTCCACCCTGATGCGCAGATCGATTTCCTGCATCAGCGCCGCGAGGCGTTCGTCCTCGACCGGCGCGCCAGGGGCCAGCCAGTCGGCCAGCGCCTGTAGCTGGCTCTCCACAGGATCGCCGCTGAGCAAGCCGGCATGCAACCCGTCCAGGAGATCGAGCGCCGTCCTGCAGCGCCGAGCCTGTCGTTCCCGCTGATCCCTGGGGTCCACGGCATTCGCAATGGCGAGCAGCATGTCCACGCTGGCGGACTGCTGCCGGGGCGGCGGCGGAGCGGCATGGGCCGCCTCGTCGGGGACGCTGAACGTATCCGTCCGGATTCGGCTGACGGGCGCTACCGGCCCGCTCACGGGAGTTGTCGAAGGGATTCTCATAGAAACTCTTATAGACGCGGCTGGGCGGGAAAAAGCTTTCCTATAATGATTTTGTAACTGAGCGACCGCGGATCGGGGCTGAATCATGCGTTTTCCGACTATGCTGACCGCCATGCTGTGCGGCGTCCTCGCGTTCTCGGCAGTCCTTCCGGTCCAGGCGGCGACGCGGATCAAGGACATCGTCGACATCCAGAACGTCCGCAGCAACCAGCTGGTCGGCTACGGCCTGGTGGTCGGCCTGGCCGGCACGGGAGACCGGATCCGCAACGCGCCGTTCACCGAGGAATCCATGCAGGCCATGCTGGAGCGCATGGGCGTGAATATTCGCGGCACCCAGATGCGGACGCAAAACATCGCCGCCGTGTCCGTGACCGCGACCATGCCGCCCTTTGCCCGCGCCGGCTCGCGGATCGATGTCCAGGTGTCGGCGATCGGCGATGCCACGAGCCTGCAGGGCGGGACCCTGATGGTGTCGTCGTTGCGCGCGCTCGATGGCGAAATCTATGCCGTGGCTCAGGGGCAGATCGCGGTGTCGGGTTTCAAGGCTCAGGGGGCCGGCGCCAGCGTCACGCGCGGGGTATCGACCTCCGGCCGTATCGCCGGCGGAGCGATCATCGAGCGTGAGGTTCAGTTTGCCCTCAAATCCTCCGCGTCCCTGAAGCTGGCGCTCAAGAACCCTGACTTCACCACCGCACGACGCGTCGCCGAGGTCATCAACCGCGAGTTTCCCGGCGCCGCCGAAGTGCTGGACCCGACGACGGTGGAGATCACGCCGGCGACGGGCTCGGTCGTCGAACTGATGGGCGCCGTTGAAAATCTCAGCGTGGACGTCGACCAGCCCGCGCGGATCATCATCAACGAGGCGTCCGGCACGGTCGTGATGGGCAAGGATGTCAAGGTCAGCCCCGTCGCGATCGCCCAAGGGGGGTTGACCATCAGCGTCACGGAAAGCCCCGCCGTCTCGCAGCCGGCGCCCTTTTCGGACGGCGAGACCGTCGTCGTGCCGCGCAGTCAGATTTCGGTCGATGACGGCTCCGGCCGGTCGCTGGCCATGCTGGATCGGGGCGAGTCCCTCCGGTCGCTGGTCGGCGGCCTGAACGCCCTGGGCGTCAGCCCCCGCGACCTGATCACCATTCTCCAGGCGCTCAAATCAGCGGGCGCCATCCAAGCCGAAATCGAGGTGCAGTGATGGACATGCCCGTTGTCTCCGCCGCGTCCGTGGCGGCCCAGTCCAAAACCGGCACCCAGCTGGAACAAACCGCGCGGGAGTTCGAGGGTGTGTTCCTGGGCCAGCTCACCCGTCTGATGATGGAAACGCTGGAGACCGGCGAGTTCGGCGGCGGCCATGGCGAAGAAATGTTTCGCGGCGTGCTGGCCGAGCAACTCGGCAATGAGATGTCACGGCGCGGCGGCATCGGCCTTGCGCCGGTCGTGCTCGAGCAGATGATCCGCATGCAGGAGAGCGGCAGCAATGGTTGACGACATCATTGACCAGATCGTATCCCTTTCCGGCCTGATGGCGGACGAAACCGCCGCGCTGCGGCGCCATGGGCCCTTCCCCGCGCAGCAGGAAATCGCGGCGGCGAAGATGTTGCTGGCGAGCGGTCTTGACGCGGCCTTGTCCCGTATGGGCGGCACGGCATCCGCCTGGATACAGGGGCTGGACGAGGCCGACGGCGCGCGTCTCACGGCCGCGCTCGAGGCGCTGAGTGTCGCCGGTAACGAGAACGCCGCCATGCTGCGCCGGCACATCGAGCTTTCCAACGAACTGATGGCGGCGATCACCAACGAGGTGCGCCGCGTATCGGGAAGCCGCAGCGCGACCTATACCGCGGCCGGCCGCCTGTCGCAGACCGACATTCCGACGCCGATCTCGATCAACTCCGGCATCTGACACCGGAGCCTTCCGGACCCGGGCCGGGACGGCTTACACGCCGCCCCGGCCCGTCGCCGTTTTCAGCAACGACATCTGCTTGCGATAAAGGTTGGTCAAGGCGGTGAAATCCGCCTGGACCTGAGCCATTTTCAGCAACTGGTCCTCGATGGTCACGTTGTTGCCGTCCGGTTTCGTTTCGCTGGTATGCTGATCCAGCATGGTCGCGCCATTTTCCGGCGCGCGCGCGCCCATCGCCGCCATGCCCTCGCTGAGGCGAACATGGGGCCTGGGGACGTGAACTTCCGACCCGGACTGGGACGCGACAAGCGCGCCGAAATCCGGGGCCTCCACGTCGCGCGCCTTGTAGCCCGGTGTTTCGCTGTTGGCGATATTCTGGGCAATGGTCCGCTGACGTTCGGAGAGGTGCCGCATGGCAAGGCCGATGCCGTTCAGCAAGGCGGGGGTGTCGGACATGAAAAGTGCCTTTCTCAGCTTGCCGTCAGTGCCGAAAGACGCGTCAGCGCCGCCTGGTACTGATCCAGCTGGGTCTGTTGCCTGGACGTCAGTGAATAGCCGGTCACGCCATCCACAAGATTGGCCTTGGTCGCATCCCAATAAAGCGAGCGATAGGCGGTCTGACTGGTCGAGAGGGCCGCCAGCACGCTCTTGAGCGCTCCTTTGGCGGCGTCGGCCGTATCGAGCGAAAGGGATGTGCTCAGTCCCAGACCGAAGCGCCCGCCGGGTTCGACCTTGGGGGCGCCGGATGCGCGCGGCGCGGGATTTGCCAGGCGTGTCGGGGCGAGCCCCAGCTTGCCCAGCGCATCCTTGCCGTCGGCGCCGGCGATCAGTTCCACCGGATATCCGCGAACCGCGTCGATCTTCAACGCCAGTGTGTCGCCCGAGCGCCAGGTACTGGCCTTGACCCGGTTCCACGTGACCAGGCTGATGCATTTGGCGAGGCTGGCCAGGGTATCGTCGGCTTCGATGGTGATCTTTCGGGTCACGCCGCCAACCCTGATCTTGAATTCATCTCCGGCGCGAAGACTTGTCAGGCTCACCAGATCAGCGGCCGGGACGGGGTTCAGGACGCCCCGGTGCAAGCCAAGCGCACCCGTCACGCCGCCGCCGCCGATCCCGGCCGATAGACGGACCGGTGCGGCGGTGACGCCGCGCTGACCAAACTGGGTGACGTCGGCGAGGGCGCCGGTCGCGGGATCGACCTTGCCGATGAAGCCGTCGACCGTTCCCTGGGGCTCACCGCTCAAGGCGCCGGTCGTTCGGCCGGCGGCATAGAGCGCATCGCCGATGAAGGCCAGGCTGTCGATCTCGTCCGTGCCGCCAGTGCCGACATGCTGAAGGGAGGCCAGGGAAAAGGCGCCATCGATCCGGGCAATGAAGCCGTCCCGGCCACCCGAGGCTCCCTGCGCGACGGCGCCGCCGATGGCGACCGTGCCGTCTGGCGCGATGGCCATCACGCGGGCGTCGACGGTACCGAGATCCACCAGTGCCGATTCCGTCGTCAGGGCACCGGCGTCCAGCCGGCGCAGGGTGGACGTCCCATTGCCGCGGGCGAGCACGAGCAGGGCGCCGTCGCCGTCGATCGCCAGCGCGCTGACCGTGTCCGGTCCCGCGCCGCCAAACAGGCGCTTTTCCTTGACGGCGCCGCTGCCGTCCAGCCGGGCGAGGAAGGCGTCCGATTCAAGATCACCGCTGCGTCCGCCGACGAAGATCGAGCCATCCTGGCCCACGGTCACGGCACGAGCCTCCTGATTGCCGAGCAGATGGAGGGAGGTCGCGAAGCGTTCCTCGCCGTCCTCGTCATAGCGGGCAACCACGATATCGGTCTGTGCCACGCCGGTCGCGCTGATGTTGCCGGCGACCACGATGCCGCCGTCCGGCGCCAACGCGACCGACGCGCCTTGCGCCGCGCCGGCCATGCCGAGCGTCCGCTGCCAGACCGTGCGACCTTCGCTGTCCAATTTGGTCAGGAAGAGGTCGGAGGCGGTATCGACCCGATTGGCGCCGAGGTCGCCGGAGGACGTGCCGACCATGTAACTGAAGCCGTCCGGCGCCGTGACGATGGCCCTGGCGTCGAGCGCGGCCGATACCGGCGTGGCTTTGGAATCCTTCAGCTGGACAGCCTCTGTCGCGGGCCGGTTCGTTGCCGAGAGGGTGCCGAGCATGGTGCGGGTGAACGCACCAGCCGGATCGTCATACCGCAACAGCCGGACGGTTCCGCTTGCGCCCGTCTGCGTTTCTCCCGCGGCGACGACCAGGGTATCGGGCGCAGCAACCTGGTCCAGCGCGACGCGCTCGCTTGGCGGTGCCTGAAGGGCAAGGCCCCATTTCCCATCATGTTTCTCGACGGCAAAGCGCGCCGTGTAGCGGGACAGGGGCGCGCCGCCCGCGTCGGTCACGACGGCGCCCGATGAATCCCGCTGCGGTATCGAGGCGATGGCCGCGTTCAGGGCATTCGCCACCGTATCGAGCGTGGGCGGTTGCGGCGCGGATGACAGGTCGATGTCGATGCTGTCGGCGGTGCTGCCGCGGGTGAGGGCAACGCGCAGCACTTCGGTACCGGAGAGACCTGCCAGGGGAGCATCGCGCTGTTCGCTGACTCCATCGCCAAGGGTGGTCATGCTCGCTGGCGGAAGGTCCACGGCCAGCGATTTGGCGGACCGTTCCGGCATGTTGAACGAAAGCAGCAAGGCGTCCGTCGGCGCGGCGGCCAGAAAAGTCCGCAGGTCGGCAAGTCCTTTGGAGAAGGTCTTGCTCAGCGCGGCGCGCTCTCCCGCGGAGCGCGTCGAACTGGCGGCGGTGTCCGCCAGGAGCCGCAGGCGGTCGAGCGCCTTGTAGGTCACGAAGGCGGTCTGGATGTCGGCGGGCAGGCTGGTATCGACCTTGTCGATGAGCGACGCGCGTTGCTTGATCGCCGCGACCTGCGACGACACGGGTTGAGTGGCCGCCGTCTCCTTCCAGGGTGGCGTGGTCGCGGGCGTCGTGAACGCGGCCTTCGCCTTGCGAACGGCGAGGCTTTCGACCGCGGGGGCGCTGGTGGATGAAAGAGTCACGGCGCCGCCGGACAGGAGCGTCAGGCCGATCTGGCTGTTCAGATAAGTGCTCGTCATCGGCGCTTTCGCGGCCTTTCAATAAAAACCTTTCCTATAATATAGCATGAACGAGCCGCGCACGCGGCGCAGGCTGAACTTTTGGGGGCCAGTGCATGTCCATGCTGACGCCGGTCGGCGAGCCGATCGAAATGAAACGATACACGGGGCCTCAGCGCGCGGCGGCGCTGATGCTGGCTCTGGGCAAGGACCACGGCGCACCGATATGGGCGCAGTTGTCGGTGGAGGAAATCAAGGAACTCTCCTCGGCCATCGCCCAACTGGGCCGCGTGCCGGCCACGGTCGTCGAACATCTCCTCGTCCGCTTCACCGGCGAGTTGAGCGGCCGGAGTTCGCTGCATGGCTCCTTCGATTCCGTCGAGCGCCTGCTGGATGGCGTTGTTCCGGAAGACCGCGTGAAGGAGATCATGGAAGACATTCGCGGTCCGTCCGGCCGGACCATGTGGGACAAGCTGTCGAACGTGAACGAGAACGTGCTCGCGGCCTATCTCAAGCACGAATATCCGCAAACCATCGCGGTCATCGTCCACAAGTTGAGCTCGGATCACGCCGCCCGCGTGCTCGCCGCGCTGCCGCGCGAGCTGTCGGTGGACGTGGTGATGCGCATGCTGCGGATCGACACGGTGCAGAAGGAGATCATCCAGCAGGTCGAGGACACGCTGAAGCACGAGTTCATGAGCAATCTTTCACGCGCCCAGCGCCGCGATCCGTTCGAGACCATGGCGGAGGTGTTCAACGCCCTCGACCGGTCGACCGAGGAGCAGATGCTCGGCGCCCTCGACGAGGCGGCGCCCGATGCCGCCGCGCGCATCCGCGCGCTCATGTTCACCTTCGAGGATTTGGCCAGCCTGATGCCGAAATCGATCCAGGTGATCGTGAAGAACGCGGACAAGCGCGAAATCGCGCTCGCGCTGAAGGGCGCGACGGACGAGATGAAGCAGGTGTTCTTCGCCGGGATGACGGAACGCGCGGCCAAGCTGCTGCGGGACGACATGGCGGCCATGGGACCGGTACGGGCGCGAGAGTGCGAGGAGGCGCAGAGCAGCCTCGTGCGTCTTGCCAAATCGCTCGCGGACCGGCGGCAGATCCTGCTCGTCGATCCAAAAGCCGAAGAGTCGATGATCTATTGATGCGCGCAGCGCGCGGCAACGGAAAGGCCACCGATGAATATTGTCAGCCGGATCGAACAGTTTGATTTTGGCCGTGTCTTTACCGGTCTGCCCGAATTGCCGGGCGCGCCGGACGGCTGTGATCGCGACCTGACGCGGCAGCTTCTCGACCTTCAGTCGGAGCTGGAAAGGCTCCGGTCGGATCATCGGGCGGAACTGGCCGTCGTCCGCGCGGAAGCGTTCCAGGCCGGGCTTGACCAGGCCCGGCGGGAAACCGAGATGGCGACGCTTCAGGCCGTGGACGCGGTGCAGGCCGAACTGGAACAGATGGCGGGCGCCCAGGAGGCGGTGACCGCGGCGCTGACACGGGATGCGGCGGAACTGGCCCTGGTGGCGGCGGACGTTCTGGCGGGCTGGGCTCTCGATGTCCGGCCGGCCGAGGCCATCGAGCAGGCGGTGTCGCGGATCATCGGCCGCGAAGCGCGCGGGCGGCGGATCGAGATCAGGGTCCATCCCGACCTCGTGGCGCCGATCCGCGAACGGCTGGCGGCAGAGCCGGCGGATGGAGCGGAACAGACGCGCCTCGTTGTGCTGGCTGATGCGGCCCTTTCCCGCGGTGACGCGCGCGTCAGCTGGGATCTCGGCGGTCTGGTGCTCGATGCCGCGGCACGGCGGGACGCCATCCTCGCCGAACTGGCGCCGGTGCTCGATCCACCGCGCGACAGCGATGCCGCCATCGTGACGTCGCTGGCGGCCCGCCGCGCCGCCTGATCATCCACCCGGCAAATATTTCCCACCCGGCAGAACTTTCCGGCTCACGTTATCCTATAATTTTGTTGCAGGCCATCGGCCCTCGTCAACGAAGGAAGCGTGCTCACCGTGAATGGATTGCGAAACTCCCTGCTGAATCTGGGACTGCAGCGCCTGCTCATCATGGGTGGCGTGGCGCTGACCTTGCTGGTCGTCATCGGACTGGTCGCGTTCCGTGGGTCCGAGCCCGAAATGGGGTTCCTGTTCACCGATCTCGATCCGTCCTCGGCGCAGTCGATCACGCAAAAGCTCGCGGCCCAGAATGTGCCGTATCAGATTTCCGCCGATGGCGCCGCGATCATGGCGCCGCGCGAGCGTCTCGCCGAGTTGCGCATGGGCCTTGCCGGAGAGCGGGTCGGCGCCAAGATGGGCTACGAGGTGCTCGATGCCGAGGAGCCGTTCGGCGTCTCGGCGTCGCGGGCGAAGATGAACGAGACGCGTGCCATCGAGGGCGAACTGGCGCGGTCCATCGAAAGCCTGGATCAGGTCGCCGGCGCCCGTGTCCACATCGTCATGCCCGAGCGCGCCCTGTTTTCGGCGGAGGCACGCAAGGCGACGGCCTCCATCACGTTGAAGACACAGGGGCGTCTGCCGGGCAGCGCCATCGAGGCGATCCGTTATCTGGTGTCTTCGGCCGTGCCGGAGCTGTCACCGGAGAGCGTGTCGATCATCGACCAGAACGGTACGCTGCTGGCGCGGGCGGGCGAAGGCAGCCAGGTCAGCGGCTCCCAGCTCGAGGAGCGCCAGGCGGCGCTGGAGGCGCGGATGCGGGCCGAGGTCGAATCCTTGCTGGAGCCGATCGTGGGCGCGGGCAAGGCCCGGGTGGAGGTGGCGATCGCGCTCGATCGCTCCAGCACCCAGGAGGAAACCGAGACCTACGATCCCGATGCGCAGGTGATCGCCCGGCAGATCAGCGTGGACTCCTCGGACCAGAGCAATGAGAACGAGCCCGGCGCGCGCGCGGCATCCGTCGCGTCGCAACTGCCTGAAAACCAGGACCAGCCGGGCGAGGCGGGCAAGAACAGCCGGCTCGCCGCCAGGAAGGAAACCTCGGAGGACGTGACCTACCAGAACAGCCGAACCCGCAAGGTCAGCCAGGAAGCTCCCGGCAAGATCAGCCGGCTCAGCGTCGCGGTGATGCTGGACGGCGGCCCGAAAGGCTTGCCGGAGGCACAGGTCAAGCGCCTGACGAGGCTGGTGGAAAACGCCGTTGGCGCGGATGCGGGCCGGGGCGACAGCGTGATCGTCGAGAGCATGGCCTTCGCGGCCGCGCCAGACGTGGACGCGGCGCTGGGCGGCCTGCCGCTCGGCATCACCATGGACCAGATTTTCAGCGCGCTGAAGCTGCTCATCATCAGCGCGACGGGCCTGATTGCCCTGATGATGCTGCGCTCGCGGCTGGGCCTGGGCCCGGCTCAGACGACGCCTGCTCAAGCCATGGCGCCGACCCTGCTGACCGCCCAGCCCGAGCTGGCCGCGCTGACGGCCCGCGCCGAAGCGGGGGATCCGCAGGCGGTTCAGCAGCTTCAGGCCATGCGGAGCGAACAGTCCGACATACCACGCGGCGAGGACGTCATCCTGGCGCAGGTCGATGGCGGCGTCCGCCTGTCGGCGCTGACCCAGGTGGGCGACGTCGTCGCCAGCAGTCCCGCCGAAGCCACCGCGCTGATCCGCCAATGGATGGCGGCATAGGAGAGCGATCATGACCGAGCAGATGCCAACCGCCGATGCGCTGGAAAATCCCAAGCCCGTCCTTCCCGACCTTGGGGCGGCCCCCGAGCACGCTGAACCGGCGCCCGAGAGTGACGCGGCCGAGAGCCTGAAGGCGGTCTATGACGTGCCGATCCGGGTACAGGCCGTACTGGGCCGCTCACGCATGGATATCAGTACACTGATGCGGCTGCGCTCGGGCGATGTGGTCGAGTTGGACCGCCGCGTCGGGGAACCCGTCGATATTCTTGTCAACAACCGGATGATCGCCCGAGGCGAAGTGGTGCTGATCGATGGCCGGCTGGGCGTGACCCTGACCGAGGTCGTGAAGCAGGAACGCTGATGTTCAGATCCTTCGACATACCTGTCCGCATGCTGCTGGTCGGCACCGGCTCGGGCGAGTTCAGGAGCGCCGCGGAGATGGCCCGTGACCAGGGCGCGCAGGTCGTGACCGCCGGGTCTGTGCCTGATGCCATGGCCGATCTGAGAGCGTCCGGGGCCGATCTGGTCATGATCGACGTGACGCTGGACGTGGGTGCCTTTCTTCGTCAGATGGCTCTGGAACGCATGAACGTACCGGTGCTTGCGTGCGGCATTGAGGCGCCGGCCGCCTTGGCCGTCGGCGCGATCCGTGCCGGCGCGCGCGACTACGTGCCGCTGCCTCCTCATCCCGAGCTGATCGCCGCCGCCATCCTCTCTGTCACCAATCATGCGGTGCAGATGATCGGGGACGATCCCGCCTATCTGCGTGCGGTCGATTTCGGCCTGGCCATGAGCCGGGCCGATCTCCCGGTTCTGGTGGTGGGTGAGAGCGGCAGCGGCAAGGAGATGATGGCCCGCGCGATTCACGCGGCGTCCGGGCGGCCGGGCCGCTTCGTGGCGGTGAACTGCGCGACGGCGGCAACGGAGATGCTCGAAGCGGAACTCTTCGGGCAGGAGTCCGGCGCGTTCGAAGGCGCCGTCGCCCGGCGCCGGGGCCGTATCGAGGAGGCCGCCAGCGGCACGCTCTATCTGCGGGACATCGCCGCGCTGGAGAGCTGTGTGCAGTCGCGTCTACAGAGGATGATGGATACCCGCGCGATGTGCCGGCTCGGTGGCAGTGAGGATATTCCCGTCACGGCCCGCATCATCGCCGGCAGCTGTCACGACCTGACAAGTCTGGCTGAAGCAGGCGCCTTGCGCCCCGAACTGCAGTCGCGGCTCGGTCTCGTCACCATCGGCGTCCCGCCGCTGCGCGAACGGCCGGCCGATATGGACGCAATGGCCGCGTATTTCGCGCGGCGTTTCGCGGTTCTGAACGGTCTGACCCCACCGCAGATCGATCCCGCTGCCATCGCCGTCCTGAGCGCCTATGGCTGGCCGGGGAACGTGCGGGAGCTGGAGCACGTCATGCTGCGTGCCGTGCTGCTGACCCGCGGTGCCGCCATTGACGCCGACGCCTTGCGATTGGCCGATGGAACGCGCCTCGCGGATTTGCCATCCCGCTCGGCCGTGGCGCCTGCGCCGGTCGTCGAGGGGCTCGTCGGTCACACCGTCGCGGATGTGGAGCGCGAACTTATCCTCCACACGCTGGAGCATTGCCGGGGCAATCGGACCTATGCCTCGTCCATTCTCGGCATCTCCGTCAGGACCATGCGCAACAAGATCCGCAGCTTCATCGAGGCCGGTATTCCGGTCGCTCCGACGCTCTGACGGTCACGGCATCGAAAAGGAATACGCGGATGGCCCCTGTGCTCGAGACCATGATGCGCCGTCTGGGCGCCAGCCGCGACCTGGTGCTGGCCGTGGGGATCATCGGTATCATCGGGATGCTAATCCTGCCCATGCCCGGCTGGCTGCTCGACATGGGCCTTGCGCTGTCGATCACGCTGTCGGTGATGATCCTGATGACGTCGCTGTTCATCGAAAAGCCGCTGCAACTCTCCGCGTTTCCCACGATCCTGCTGATCGCGACCATGCTCAGGCTGGGCCTCAATCTGGCCTCGACCCGGCTGATCCTGGGAAAGGGCCATGAAGGCATTCACGCCGCCGGCGGCGTGATCGCGGCCTTCGGTGAATTCCTGATGGGCGGCGAGGCGGTCATCGGCCTGACCATTTTCCTCATCCTCATCGTGATCAATTTCGTCGTCATCACCAAGGGCGCGGGCCGTATCGCCGAGGTCGCGGCACGGTTCAGCCTCGATGCCATGCCGGGCAAGCAGATGGCGATCGACGCCGATCTTTCCGCGGGTATGATCAGCGAGACGCAGGCGCGCGAGCGCCGTACGGAGATCGAGGCCGAAAGCGGATTCTACGGCGCCATGGACGGCGCCTCCAAATTCGTGAAGGGCGACGCGGTCGCGGGCCTGCTGATCACGGGCATCAATGTGTTCGTGGGCCTGATCATCGGCGTGGCGATTCACGGCGTGCCGTTCGGCGAGGCGTTCAAGACCTATACCATCCTCACGGTCGGCGACGGCCTGGTCAGCCAGATCCCCGCGCTGATCGTTTCCACGGCGGCGGGCCTTCTCGTGTCCAAGGGCGGCACGGCGGGGAAGACCGGCGTCGCCCTGACCGAGCAGCTCGGCCGTTTTCCTAAGGCGTTTGGCATGGCGGCCTTTCTCATGCTGGCGCTGGCGCTGATGCCCGGGTTGCCGTTCCTGCCGTTCGCTATCCTTGGCGTGGCGACGGGATGGATCGGCTGGCAGATGCACCGCAAGGCGGAACAGAGCGCGCTGGCCGAGCGCCGTGACGAAGCGCGGCGCGACGCCGAGGCGGCGAAGGTCGAGGCGCCGATTTCCACGTCGCTCGCGATCGATGCGGTCCGCGTCGAAATCGGTTACGGGCTGCTGCCGCTGATCAACGCCAGCGGGAACGAACCTCGCCTCGACGACCAGGTGCGCGCGCTGCGGCGCCAGATGGCCGTGGAATACGGATTTGTGCTGCCGACGGTGCGCATCCTGGACAATGTGACTCTGAAGGCGAACGAGTACGTCATCTATATCCGCGAAACGGTCTCGGCGCGGGGCGAGCTGCGGCTCGACAAGCTGCTGGTCATCAATCCGGGCGGCGACAACATGGGACTGCCGGGCGAGCCGGCCCGCGAGCCCGTCTTTAATCTGCCCGCGCTCTGGATCGACAAGGATCTCAGGGACGAAGCCGGGGTGCGGGGCTTTACCGTCGTCGACAGCGGTACGGTGATCACCACGCACCTGACCGAGATGGTCAAGGAAAGCATCGCCGACATGCTGTCCTACATGGAGACGCAAAAGCTGCTGCGCGAGGTACACAAGGATTCCGAGAAGCTGGTGAACGACATCGTCCCATCGCGTATCTCGGTCTCGGGCGTGCAGCGCGTCCTGCAGAACCTGCTGGCCGAAGGCATTTCCATCCGCGACATTCCGGGAATCCTGGAAGGGATCGCCGAGGCGACGGCCTTCACCCAGAACATCATGCAGATCACCGAGCATGTGCGCGGGCGTCTCGCGCGGCAGATTTCGGCGGCGCAGACCCGCGACGGCGCGGTACCGATCGTGACTCTTTCGCCCGAGTGGGACAACGAGTTCGCCGAAAGCATCATCGGCCAGGGGGACGAACGGCATCTGGCCATGGCGCCTTCACGGCTGCAGGCCTTCATCGCGGCGGTGCGCGAAACCTATGACCGGCTCGCGGCAGATGGCAATATCCCGTGCCTTCTGACAAATCCCGCCATCCGTCCCTTCGTGCGTTCGATCATCGAGCGCGTCCGCCCAGCGACGGTCGTTCTGTCGCAGAACGAAATCCATGCGCGCTCGCGTATCCGGAATCTGGGAACTATCGGCTGATGCCTGAGATACCGTAAAATTATCCTATAATAGACTTTGAAAACGCCCCGAGTGGGGTTAACTGGCGGTATGCATGGATATTGCGATGATGGGGCTGGCGGCTGTGCCGCCTTCGATAGCGCCTGACCTTTCCGCCGCGGCACCCGATGGGGTGTTCGCGGACGCCCTGGATGCTGCCGACTGCGCAAACGCCCTCATGGTGTCGCCGGATCCGGCCGCCGCATTGCCGCCGCTGGCATTCAACGGTCCGCGGCTGGCGTTCATCGACGCCGCGCCCATTCCCGGGACCATGCCCGCCGCGCCGGAAAAGACAGCTGGAGCGAACCCATCGCCGCCGCCGGTGCCCGCTGCCGTCACGCCGCAGACCGCGCTCGCTGATGTCGCGGAGCAGGCCGCGCCTGTTGCGCTCAAGCCGCAGGTGGAGGCGGGCGAGGCGGATCGCAGCGCTCCTGCCGAGAGCGAGGCAGCGGTCAGCACAAGCGAGACATCGCGGCCAGACCAACCGGAGGACTCGGCGCCGGAGCCGTCGGCGACGCAGATCGCCGCCCCTGCCATGGCGCACCCGCCGACTCCGCCTTCTCTGTCCGTGAAGCCGGCGATGCCCGCCCTGGAGTCCGCGGTGGCACCCGGGGAGCAGGCGCCCGCCGACGAGACCGATGTCGACCCGGCGCAGACGCAGCCCGCCACGCGCCGGCGCAACTGGCCCGACGCGGTTGTCGGATCACCGCTGAGCGGCCCAGGACTGCTAGTTCCGGCCCATACCGCGCATTCCTCTCCGCTGTCGCCGGCCGGCGACGCGTCCCCGGAGGCGCGGCCGGGGAAGCCGGAGGGTTTGTCTGACCGGGCGGATGTCGGTGGTCGCGCCGGCGACCGCGCGGGCGTCCCGCACTCTGGTGCGGGGCCGCTCGAGGCGCGGCCCTTCGCCGCCGCGCCGGATCAGCCTGTCGATACCCGCATTGCCGCCGCCGCCGGGCCTGCCGGCGCGCCGGCGGCGCCCGCTTCCGCCGTCCAGCTCCCGCCGGGTCCCGTGCCGGCCCGGGCGGATGGCCATGCTCTCGCCGTGGCACCGGGCCGTTTCGGCCGCGACCTGGGTGTCGAGATTTCGCATCGTGTGCTCAAGGGAGATGACGAGATCACCATCCGTCTCGATCCGGCCGAACTGGGACGCGTCGAGGTCCGTCTCTCCATCGACCGGGACAACGGGCTGAAAGCGGTGGTGTCGGCGGACAATCCGGCCGTACTCGATCTCATGCGACGGGAGGCCGGCGATCTGGTGCGCGCTCTCGGCGACGCCGGGGTGCGCTCGGATAGCCAGTCGCTGCGGTTTGACGCGCGCGACGGCGGGTCGGGCCAGGGTGGTCAGACCGGCGGGCAGGGCGGACAACCCGACGGTCGGCGTCAGCCCGCCACGCCCTGGTTCGAGGAAAAGACGAAAGCCAGCCTGCGCCTCGCGGGCGCGGGCGGCCAGATAGACATGATGGCCTGAAAGGAAAAGTGATGACGACGATCGGCTCGACGGCGGGCGCCAGCCAGGCCAGCCTCCTCTCCAGCGCCAGTCAGAACACCGGCGGCTCGGGAGCGGATTTCAACATGTTCCTGAAGCTGCTCACCAGTCAGATGCAGAACCAAGACCCGTTGGATCCCATGAAAACCTCTGAATACACCCAGCAACTCGTACAATATGCCCAGGTCGAGCAATCGCTGCAGCAGACGGCGACACTCAAGGACATGTTGTCACGCATGTCGTCGCAGGATATGGCGCAGGCCGCCAACTTCATCGGCCGAGAGGCGCGCTTCGATAGTGCCACCGCGGGGCTGGATGCCCAGGGCGGCACCGCCGCGTGGAGCTATACGCTGGACCGTGCGGCGTCCTCGGCCACCGCGACCATCACCGACGGCAGCGGCAAGGCGGTCCAGCGCCTGACGCTCGATCCGACCGACACCGATGGACGCATCGTTTGGGACGGCCAGATGGCGAATGGCGTGAGGGCTCCCGAAGGCCCCTATACTCTGACGATCGCAGCGGTGGACGCGGCAGGCAAGCCGGTGACAGCCAGCATCAATTCAATGGGCACCGTCAAAAACGTGGCGCTGGATGGTAACCAGGTGATGTTGGGCATGAGCGGCGTCAGCCTGCCTGTGAGCTCTCTCCTGGCGGTATCCGCAGCGGACTGATGTTGGTGGCGCGCCGAGGGTCGGGCGGCAACGAAATGGTGAGGTCGCCAGTTTCCTAGATAAAAATTCCATAATCCGGACCAATTCAGTTGACTTCACCGGGACGTATCCTAGATTTCTTGGGCGCGCACCCCTTATCGTGCGAGCGAGGCGAGACGAGCGGGTCGAAGAGGACGAAGATGCCGAACAGGGCCAGGAAAATGGGAACCGGGGGAATGGGGAAGAGCTCCACGCCATCGCGGGCGGTTGGTGACCGGATCATCTTCGATCCTTACAGGGCAATCGTTTTTCCCAACAATCTTCGTGTGCTTCGAAAGCAGCGCGGTTATGGGAAATTACTGGGGCTCTCATCCAAGCTGCCTGACATCCCCTATATCCGCCTTTCCAAGATTGAACGCGGCGAAGTCGTCGCCAAGCCCGAGGAACTGGTGCGCATCGCCTCCGCGCTTCAGGTCGATCCGCTGGCTCTGCTGATCGATGTGGAGGATGCCGGCTTCGATATGACCGACTGGGCGTCCGATCTGGTCGATATCGAGGGTATCGACCGTGACGAGGAAGAATTCGCGGTCCTTCTGGGCGCCGCGCTTCGTTTGCGCCGCACCCATGACGACGCCCTTTCCATAGCGGTGCTCGATAAGGAGTTCGGGCTTCCTCCGGTCATCCTCTCTCGCGTCGAGAACGCACAGAAGACACTGGATCGCTGGAACGAACAGACCGTCCGCTCTCTCTGCCGGGTATTCGGCGTGCCGGATATGGCGGCCTTGCGGGATGCGGTGCTCGCATCCTATCAGCACGGGGATCTGGCACCCTATCTGTCCAGCGTGAGCAATCCCGAACACCGGGTCGCCAAGACGGCGGCGAAGGTCGCGGAGCTCCGCGCGGCGCTGGGTGGCTCGCCCGTGCTAGCGGCCCAAGCGGAAGTCTCTTCCGCAGCAAAACCCCAATCCGCCGCTTCGACGGTAGCGCCGTCCGTCAAGACCGACACAACGACTGGTGAGACGGCAGGCGCGAGTGCATCGCCTGATGTGCCTGCGGCTCGTCTGGTTCCCGTCTATGGGGCTGCTCTACCGGACGGCCTCGTCGCTCGTGCGCCAACTGGCGACACGGTCGAATCGCCCCGCAACGCCGGGCCGCGCGCCTGGGGATTACGGGTCTGCCGCGCGACCCTGGGCATCGGATTGCCGGCGCGTTCGGTCGTCATCGTCGATCCGGACCGGTTTCCCTCTCCGGGGGGACTGGCCGTCATCGATGAGGGCGAGGGTGTGCGCGTGCTGATGGTAACGGTGGATCGCCAGGGCGCGCTCATCGGCTACAGTGAAAACCCGGCGCGCGAAATCCCCGTGGACACGCTCGACCCGTCCAAGGTCGCCGCCGTCGTGAGCGCCGTGTTCGAATAGGCATCACGCCTTCCCATACGATAATGGCCCGCCGATTGCCCTTCAGGGCTATCGGCGGGCCATGTCTTCTGCGCTGGACCGGACGTGGGGAATCAGGCGGCGTGAGCCTGGGGAGCGCCGGCCAGACCGGCGATGATCGCGCGATTGACGTCGATCAATTCGTCGATGTGGTCGCGGCCGGTGACGACCTCGGTGGTAAAGCGGTCGACCCAGAGCGCCAGGGAAATGATGCTGGCACGCAAGTCCGGCGGCAGCTGATTGCCTTCGGTCGCGCAGAGCGACGAAAAGGCACTCCACACTTCCCGGTTTCGGTGCAGCGCCGGCATCAGGCCGGCGCCGCTCATGCCCATGTCGCGCGCGGCGATCATCTCGCTCGTGATCTCGCTCATCAGTCTGTGTTCGGTCGCTCTGGGCGAGGCCGAAAGGGTTTGGACGCGGCGGTAATGATCCAGAGACATGCAAACTCCTGTTGTTGCTCCTCATAATTATAGGATGTCGAGGCAGCCCCTCGTGTCGACGTCAGCCAATTTGCAAAACTTCAATGTTTTCCGCGCGTCATCGCTCTGAGAGGAAGGAAATCACCTCGTGAGACACCTTCATGGTGAACTTCTTCCTATAATCTCGTTGTCGGCGACTTGCCGTCCGGCGCGAGGAACCAAATGCTCAACGGTGTCGGCTTCATCATCATCCTGGTCTGTGTCTTCGGCAGCTTCCTGATCTCGGGAGGCAAGATGGAGATCATTCTCCACGCGCTGCCGCACGAAATGATGGCGATCGCCGGCGCGGCGCTGGGCGCGTTCATCGTCAGCAACTCGATGGATACGGTCAAGAAGGCCGGCAAGGGCATGGGGCATGCGTTCAAGGGACCCTACTGGAAAGAGCAGGACTACAGGGATCTGCTCGCCCTGCTGTTCGGCCTTCTCACCACCTTTCGCAAGGGCGGTGCCACGGCCATCGAGCCGCACCTGGACACGCCGGAACAAAGTTCGCTGTTCTCGCGGTATCCGCGTCTTCTGGGCGACCACCACCTGATCGTCTTCATCTGCGACTACCTGCGCATGATGACCGTCAATTTCGAGGATCCAAACCAGCTCGCCGAAGCCATGGAGAACGATATCGACCGTCACCATGCGGAAGAACTGGAGCCTCAGTCCGCGCTCCAGACCATGGCGGACGGTTTGCCGGCCATCGGCATCGTCGCCGCGGTTCTGGGCGTGATCAAGACCATGGGCTCCATCGACCAGCCCACCGACGTGCTGGGCGCCATGATCGGCGGCGCGCTGGTCGGCACCTTCCTGGGCGTTCTGCTCAGCTACTGCGTCGTCGGTCCGATGGCGGCGAAGCTCAAGCAGATCATCGAGGCGGAGGCCAAGCCCTATGGCATCGTCAAGACCGCCATCATCGCGCATGCGAACGGTATCTCCACGCCCGTCGCCATAGAGATCGCCCGGCGCATGGCGCCGTCAATCTACGCTCCTTCCTTCTCGCAACTCGAGACAGCCCTCGAAGAGGTCAGCAATGAACTCACTGCCACCGCCTGACGACATGGCGCCTGATCGCACCATTCGCCTCCCGGCCCACTGCGTCACCACCACCGCGGACGAACTTCGCGCCCGGCTGGTCATGGCGTCCGACGATGGCGGGGAAATCCTCGTGGACGCGTCCGAGGTAGAGAGCCTGGGACAAGCCGTGCTCCAGCTCCTGCTCGCCGCCCATACGGAAGCGAAGGATGGCGCAGGGCTGGCCATCGTCAAACCGAGCGCGGCTTTCCGCCAACGCGTGGTGGCCTGCGGCCTCGCCGAGACCATTGGACTTGAACCAAACAATGAGGTCATCCCGTGAGCAAACTGATCCTGACCGTGGATGATTCCGCGAGCATGCGCATGCTCCTTCGCGCGTCGCTGACAGCGCAGGGGTTTCGTATCGAAAGCGCCAATGACGGCGCTCACGGACTGGAGCGCATGCGCGTCTGCCAGCCTGATCTGCTGATCACGGACATCAACATGCCGATCATGGATGGGTTCGAGCTCATCGAGGCGGTTCGCCGCGAAGCGGCTTTCCGAGGCGTGCCCATCCTGGTCCTCTCCACGGAATTCTCCGATGAAAAGAAGGCCCGTGCCCGCACCGCCGGCGCGACGGGTTGGATTACCAAGCCTTTCGACGCCGACAAGCTCGGCGCCGCGATCCGCAAGGTGTGTCCATGAGCACGGCGATGGACATCGACGACATCCAGCGGGTGTTCTTCGAGGAATGCGCCGAAGGTCTGGACACGGCCGAGAAGAGCCTGACGGCCATGCTGGGCGGCGACTGTTCGGTGGAAACCATCGCTTCGGTGTTTCGCGCCATCCACTCCATCAAGGGAGGCGCCGGGGCATTCGGACATGTGGCGCTGACGACATTCGCGCACCGGTTCGAGACCCTGCTGGACGAGATCCGCAGCGGCCGGATCCCGCCGCTGCCTGACGTGATCCGGGCCATGCTGAGTGCGCTGGACGTGCTGTCGGACCATGTGGCCGCCGCCCAGTCCGGCGCCGGCGCGCCGGCCGACCAGGTCATCCTCGCGACCCTGGACACCATCCTGGCCGGCGGCGCGTCCGCTGCCGCCGCGCCGGTCGCTCCGGCCAGCGATGATTTCGGCTTCACGCCGGTATCCATCGAACTCGACATGCTGGATGCGCTCGAGGCGCCCGCCGGGGGCGAGGCCCAGAATGCGTCGGCGGCACGGTGGATCGTCACATTCGCGCCGTCGCGTACCGCGATGGCCAATGGCGGAGAGCCTCTGCTGGTCATCCGCGAACTCGAGCGCATGGGCGGCGTCATCACCAGCGTCGACAGGACGGCATTGCCGCCGTTGCGCGAGCTCGATCCGGAAAACGGATATCTGCGCTGGACACTCTCCCTTCCGGAGACGGTGGAACAAGCGGAAATTGGCGAGTGCTTCGATTTCGTCGCACCGGATTCCGTCGTGACCATCGAGCGCCTGGCCGAACCTGACGTCACCCTTCCCGGTGCGGTGCCCGTGGCGGCGAATGACGGGCAGGACCGCGCCGAAACCATCGAGGCGTCACGCCCCAGCGAACCCGCCGCCCAGACCATTCGCGTCGATCTCAACAAGCTCGACATGCTGCTCAATCTGGTCGGCGAACTGGTGATCCGGGGCTCCATTCTGGCGGACCGCTTGTCGGCCCAGGAACAGGAGCGGGTCGAGTTGCCCGAGCTGTCCCGACTGACCCGCGAGATACAAGACAACGTCATGTCGCTTCGCGCGCAGCCGATCCGTCATGCCTTCTCGCGCGTGCCCCGGCTGCTCCGCGATCTCACCGCGGAAACCGGCAAGACGGTGATGCTCGAAACCTCGGGCGAAACCACCGAGGTCGACAAGGGCGTCATCGAGAAGATTGGCGAACCGTTGACCCACATGATCCGGAATGCCGTGGATCATGGAATCGAATCTTCTCAGGACCGTCTGGCGGCCGGCAAACCGGCAAAAGGCCTGATCCGTCTGTCCGCCGAGCAGAAAGGTGGCCGGATCCTGGTCTCGGTCCGCGACGACGGACGGGGCATCAACCGCGAACGGGTTTTCGCCAAGGCGGTCGAGCGGGGCATCATCGGTCCCGACGCGTCTCTCAGCGATCAGGAAATCGACAGCCTGATCTGCGCGCCCGGTTTTTCCACCGCCGAAACCGTGTCCAACATCTCTGGCCGCGGCGTCGGCATGGACGTGGTCCGGAGCAATGTGGAAGCGATGGGCGGCCGGGTCGAGATTTCCTCGACTCCGGGAGAGGGCGCGACCTTCACCATGGTGCTGCCGCTCACCCTGGCCATTCTGGACGGCATGATCGTCCGTCTTGGCCGGCAGCGCTTCGTTCTGCCGCTCGCCAATGTGATCGAGGCCGTCAAGCCGGAAGCCGGGCAGGTTCGCCCGCTGACGCCGACCTCCGAGGTGATCGACCTGCGGGGAACCTATCTGCCCGTCAGGCGGCTGGGCGACCTGCTCGGAATCGCGGGGCTCGAGCGCCGGCGCGCCGAGGACTGCCCGGTGATCATCGTCGAAAGCGAGGTTTCCGGCCATGTCGGGCTGATGGTCGATGCCATCGACGACCGCCGCGAAGTGGTCATCAAGAGTCTCGACGCCAATTTGCACCCGATCCGCGGTCTGGGCGGCGCGACCATACTCGGCGACGGATCAATTGCTCTCATTCTGGATATCGACGCCCTGGTCGCGACCGCGGCGGGTACCGGTGTCCGCTATGCCATGAAAGGACTTGCAGCATGACGACGACCACGCAAACCCCGGGCGACCGCAAGATCGTCACCTTTTCGCTGGATCACCAGTCGTTCGGCATCGACATGCGTTCGCTGATCGAGATCCGCGAGTGGGAAGAGCCGACGCCGCTGCCGGGCGTGCCGAGCTATATTCTCGGCGTCACCAACCTTCGCGGGACCGTGGTTCCGGTCATCGGCCTGGCGGAAAGGCTTGGCTGGAGGCCCAGCACGATCCATTCCCGATCCTGCCTGCTGGTCGTGAACCTGGCGGGCAAGCAGGCCGGCTTCCTGGTCGATGAAGTCGCCGACATCGTTCTGATCCATGACCAGGAAATCCAGCCGGCGCCGGATATCGAGATCGGCGAGCCGGCCATCATCAGCGGACTGGTGAAGGTGCAGGAGCGGTCCGTCAGCGCCAATGACAACGGCAAGATGGTCCTGCTGCTCGACCTCGAAGCGCTGGGCATCTCTCGGGTCATGGACAACGCGGCGTGACTCACGATCCCGTCATGGACAGCGCGCAGGCCTTGCAGCAGGCGTTCAACGTCGAGGTCACGAAAAGCGACTTCGCTGAAATCGCCGCGCTCATGCAGCACGAGGCGCGCATTCACCTGGCCGAAACCAAGATCGCCCTGGTGCACTCGCGTTTGTCCAAGCGGGTGCGCGAACGCGGCCTGACGCGGTTCTCGGACTACGTGGCGCTGGTGAAGAAGGACAAGGAGGAGCTGTCGCGCATGGTGGTCGCGCTGACCACCAACCACACGCATTTCTTTCGCGAGGCGCACCATTTCGACCATCTGCGGCAAGTCGTGATGCCGGAGTTGAAGGCGCATGCCGAGGAGGGGCGGCCCGTCCGCATCTGGTCGGCCGGTTGTTCGAGCGGCGAGGAAGTCTACACCATCGCCATGTGCCTTCTGGGCCAGGATCGCGGCGCATCGAGCTGGGTACGGCAGGGCGACGTCAAACTCCTGGCCACCGATATCGCGCCCACCATGGTCAGCGCCACGCGGCGCGCGGTTTATACCGAGGCCATGGTGCAGCCGGTTCCCTCGGTCTACCGCAGTCTGTGGATGCAGCCCGAGGGCGAGGACTACGCCATGACCAGCGACGCGAAGAGCCTGGTCACCGCCAATGTCCTCAACCTGTTCGCGCCCTGGCCGCTGCGGCGGAAATACGACGTGATCTTCTGCCGCAACGTCATGATCTATTTCGACGACAAGGCGAAGATGGAGCTCGAGGCGCGTTTCGTGGATCTGCTCGCGCCCGGCGGTTATCTGTACATCGGCCATTCCGAAAGGCTGAACGGCGAGGCCGCCAGAGTGATGCAGCGCGCCGGACAGACCGTGTTCGTCAAGCCGGCCGGAGGCCTCGCGGCATGACCGACCCGGTACGCGTGATGATCGTGGACGACAGCGCCGCCATGCGCGCCACCCTGCGCCGATTGCTCTCGTCAGACCCGGAGATCGAGGTTGTCGGCATGGCGCCGGAGACCCGGACCGCGAGAAGCATGATCAAGGAGTTGAACCCCGACGTGCTGACTCTCGACATCGAGATGCCGGGGATGGACGGTCTGTCGTTCCTCGAGAAGATCATGACCCTGCGGCCCATGCCGGTGATCATGTGCTCGACACAGACGGCGCGGGGCGCGAAGGCGACCATTGAAGCGCTGCGCCTTGGCGCCGTGGACTGTTTCGCCAAACCGTCCGGAGACCCGGCCGAAATCGCCAGCGAAGGCGAGCGCTTGCGCCGCATGGTCAAGGCGGCCGGGCGCTCGGCCCTGCTGCGCCCCGTGGTTTCGGCCACGAGCGTCATCAAGCCCCAGGGTCAGACGCAGCGTGATGTGGTCATCGCCATCGGTGCGTCGACGGGCGGCGTCGAGGCGCTGTTCAGGCTGCTGCGGGTCTTTCCCGCCGATTGCCCGCCCGTGCTCGTGGTGCAGCATATGCCGCTGACCTTCACGGGGGGATTTGCCGAACGCCTGTCGCAGGAGTGCCAGGCGCACGTCGTCGAGGCCCAGCAAGGCATGGCGCTGAAGCGCGGTACGATCTTCATCGCCCCGGGGACCAGGACCCATATGGAACTGGCGGGCGGCCTGAAGGGGCGAATCCGGTTGCGCGACGGCGATCTGGTCAGCGGGCATCGCCCGTCGGTCGACATCCTGTTCCATTCCGTCGCCAAGCTGGGGGCGAACGGTATCGGCGTCATTCTGACCGGCATGGGCCGCGATGGCGCCGAAGGCCTGAAGGCCATGCGTGACGCCGGCGCCCGGACCTTCGGTCAGAACGAGGCGAGCTGCGTCGTCTACGGCATGCCAAAGGCGGCCTGGGAACTGGGCGCCGTCGAGCGCGAGATGAGTTTGTTTACCATGCCCGAGGCCATCCTCGCGGCGTGCCGCAAGTAGAGGGACACATGCCAGCAGCAGCAGCCATCAAGGTTATGGTCGTGGACGACCAGACGAGCATGCGCGCCATGATCCGCCGGAGCCTCCAGGACATCGGATTCAAGGATATCCGCGACAGGCCCGCGGCGTCCGAGGCGCTGTCGGCGGTCCGGTCCGATCGGGTCCATCTGATCATCTCCGATTACAACATGCCGGAGATGGATGGGCTGCAGTTCCTGGAGGCCGTGCGGGGCGATCCTGTGATCGGCAAAACGGTCTTCATCATGCTGACGGGCTCCGCCGACCGCGAAATTGTCCAGCGGGCCGCCGCCCTGGGCGTCAACAACTACATCGTCAAGCCTTTCGCGCCGGCCGCGCTCAAGGAGAAGATCGAACGCGTCTTCGGCGAGCTGACCTGAGCATGCCCCCGCGCCGCATCAATATCATGCAGGGCGAACACTGCGTCATGTCGGACCCGCAGGTCATCATTACAACCTTGCTCGGCTCCTGCGTGGCCGTGTGTCTCTATGACAGCGTTGCCCATGTCGGCGGGATGAACCACTTCCTGCTGCCGCAGCCGCGGATGGATACCCATGTCGAAAAGGCGGAGATGCAGCGCTACGGGGTGCACGCCATGGAACTGCTCATCAACGAAATGATGAAGCAGGGCGCCGCACGCCCGAGACTGCGCGCGCACCTCTATGGCGGCGCGAACATCTTTTCGGGTCTTGGCGGGATCGGAACCGCGAATGGCGACTTCGCCCGTCAGTTCATGACGACGGAAGGTATTCCCATCGGCCACGCCGAACTGGGCGGCCGCCTCGCCCGGAAGGTGGAGTTTCAGCCTTATGAAGGAAAAGTCCGCTCCAGTGTGGTCGCCGACACGCCCGCGCCCGTGGCACAGCCGCTTCCGGTCAAGACGTCCGGTGGCGATCTCGAACTCTTCTGATGGCCCACCGGTGCCACAATCTCAGACAACAGATGGATTGCTCGTGATGAACAAGCCGCTCAGAGACAACCCCGTGCAGGCACACATGCACGTCGCCATCGCCGAGGAGATGCGGGACCTTCGTGGCCTGATCGAAACGCTGGCCGAAACGTTGGTGCAGGACGAGCGTTTCGTCATCGAGTACGTCTCGCAGCTGCAGGTCTTCGACCTCATCGTCCAGCGGCTGGACGAAAGCGCCAATCTGCTCGACCGCATGGCGCACGGCGCCTCCGTCAGCGATGTGCTCGCCAATGTCAGGCTGTCCATGGTGCAGACGCGTCTGCGCGATGCCGTGATGCAGGGCTGATCCCATGCGCGGTGACGACGACAGACCCAAGATCATCATCCGCAAGGTCAAGAAGGGCGGCCATGAAGGGCATCATGGCGGTGCATGGAAGGTCGCCTATGCCGACTTCGTGACGGCCATGATGGCATTCTTTCTGCTGCTCTGGCTGGTATCGAGCCCGGATGACGCGCGGTTGAAGGGACTGGCCGAGTATTTCTCGCCAGAGCCCCCGAGCGTGACCTCGGGCAGCAATGGGGCAAAGATTCCCATGCCCAGTCCGGCGTCCCGCGCCAGTGGCAATACCAACGCCAGCCTGGAGGCAGCGCCGCCGCGCACCGTGGGGGCTTCGCGGGGCGGATCGGCCAACGTTCCAGAGGCGGCCCTGCGGGTCATGGCTCAGGAGATGAAGATCGCCATCGATGCCCTGCCAGAGGTCAAGGAGAGTCCGGACAGCGTCCATGTGGAGGCGGCCCAAGAGGGCATCCGGATCACCCTGATGGACACGGACAAGCGCGCCATGTTTCGCGGCACGACCGCGCAGTTGAACGATTACGCGCGGCGCATGCTCGCCAGCGTCGCCCGCAAGCTCCGGGACTCGCGGGCGCAGATCGCCATCGAGGGTCACACCGACTCCGTGGGCGGGCAGAGCGAGTTCAACTGGCGGCTGTCCGCCGAACGCGCCTTGTCGGCGCGCGCCGCGATGGCCGAAGCCGGATTATTGCCTGATCGCTTCGCCGAGATCGTGGCGATGGCCGGCTCGCGTCCCGTTTACCCTGACCAACCGGAACGCCCGGAAAACCGACGGATCACCATCGTGGTTCTCGCCGAGGCCGCGTCACTGCCCAGCGACGTCAGCTTCCAGTTCTGAGACTCCCATGAGCAAGATCGTCCTGCCCGTTATCATTCTGGTGCTTGGCCTCGGGACAGGGGCCGGCGCAAGTCTGGGTACGAGTGTTCTGCTGATGCACGGTAGAGCGGCGCCGGCAGTCGCCAAGCCAGTTTCACCGGACGCCACCGCCAAGTCCGTCTTCGTGCCCGTGGGCGCCGTGAAGGCTCCGGTGGTGTTCGAAGATGGCCGGCTGGCCGGCTACGTCGTGTTCAACGTCCAGCTGGAAGTGCCGGAAACCCGGGAGGCCGATGTAACGGCGGCTCTGCCCTTGTTGCTGAACGCGATCAATATGCGCACGTTCAAGACGCCCATGGCTCAGAGCCCGGACGGCCGTATTCCCGATCTGGATGTGTTTCGGACGCTGGTCGTGGAGGCCGGGGCCGAGGCGTTCGGCCATGACGTCGTAAGACGGGCGCTGATCACCGAAGTGGGCGCGGTGTGAGAACCGCGCCCCGCTAGCCGAAGCTGCGGATCAGCGAGCCGGCAACCAGTGCCCACCCATCTACGAGAACGAAGAAGATGATCTTCATGGGCAGGGAAATGGTGGGCGGGGGCAGCATCATCATGCCCATGGCCATCAGGACGGCTGATACCGCCAGATCGATGATGAGAAACGGCAGCAGGAGCATGAAGCCGATCTCGAAAGCCCGGCGCAATTCCGAGATCATGAAGGCGGGCGCCAGCGTGGTCAGCGGCAAGTCGGCGCGTTTGGCCACCGGCTTGCCCGACAGCTCGACGAACAGCCTGACGTCGTCTTCCCGGACCTGGCGCAGCATGAAGGTACGAAAGGGCGCGGTTGTCCGGATGAAGGCCTCTTCCTCGGTGATCGTACCCGCGTTGTAGGGGGCGACTCCCTCTTTCCAGGCCGCCTCGAACGTCGGCGCCATGACGAAGAACGAGAGGAACAGCGCCAGGCTGATGATGACAGGATTGGGCGGTACGCCCGGTGCGCCAATCCCCGAGCGCAGCAAGGAAAGCGCCACGACGATGCGGGTAAAGGATGTGACCGTCATCAGGATCCCGGGAGCCAGACTAAGGACGGTAAGCAGCAGTACCAGCTGGATCGCGCGTCCCGAGACGCTGCCGTCGCCGAGATCGATGGTCGTGCCGGCGGCGAACGCGGCGGAAGGCAGCGCGGCACAGGCAAACGCCGCGCAGGCCCGGATGGCCCATCTCGTGGATCTGGTCATCATTTTTCTCCGAGGCCGTTTCCGGGCTGGATCAGCAGTGTTCCCTCGGGACCGACGAGAACCAGATGCTCGCGTGCGTCGCAGCGGAGCAGAAGGAGAACCCGCTTCTGGTCAACGGCAATGCGCTCGACCACCGCGAGGCGCCGTTCGCTGGCCGCGGCCCGGCCCGGCAGGCGCAGATCGAAGCGTCTGACCGCCCACAGGGCAAACATGAGCAGCCCGAGTACGACCCCGAGCGACCCGAGCATCCGCGCGATGGCGTAAAAATCCATGTCAGCGGCCCTTCTGGGCGACGCCGGTCACTTCCAGCGACATCCGGTCGCCTTCGACCACGATCTTGCCTTCAGCGATCAGCTGGTCGTTCACATAGACGACGGTCGGGTCATCATGCCCGCAGTTCAGCGGGATCATGGAGCCTCGGCCCATTTTCAGCATTTGCCGGATCGGCACGTCGGCGAAGCCGAGCACGATCGTCAGATCGACGGTAATGTCATCCAGTGCGGACATAAGTGTCTCCTCTCGCCAAAATTATAGGATAAAAATGCCGAGGCGCCGGCGCCACTAGGCAAATTCTTCCTATAAGATTGCTGTGTCGGCGGTCGGCACCGGGAGGCGTGAATGGAATTCAAATCGGCTATCGATGTCTCGGCATCCGGACTGCGGGCCCAGTCGCTTCGCATGCGGATCATCGCCGAGAATCTGGCGAATACGGACTCGGTCGCGACGACGCCTGGCGGAACGCCCTATGCGCGCAAGGTGGTGAACTTCCAGGCGGAAGTGGATCGCGAGACCGGGGCGACGGGTGTGGCGGTTTCCTCCATCGAAACCGACAAGAGCGCGTTCGCGCGGGTCTACAAGCCCGGAAATCCCGGCGCAGACGCGGCAGGCTATGTGCAGATGCCCAACGTGAACGGCTTGGTCGAGATGGCCGACATGAAGGCGGCGCAGCGTTCCTACGAGGCCAATCTCAACGTCATCGAGGCCTCGAAGAACCTGACCATGCGCACAATCGATCTCCTGAAATAACGAAGGAATTTACCTAATGTCGGTAGGATCTCTCGATGCGGCGATGGCCTATGGCCGGATTGCTCGCACGCCGCAGAGCGGCGCATCGTCGTCGGAAGCCGCGCCCGCTGGCGAGGCCGGTTTCGGCGACATGCTTTCCAGCATGGTGACGAACGCCGCATCCAGCATGCGCGCCTCGGAGGCAGCCAGTGCCCGTCAGGTCGCCGGCAAGGGCGATCTGATCGACGTGGTGACGGCCATCGGCGCCGCCGAGATGGCGCTGGATACGGTCGTCGCGGTGCGCGACCGGGTCGTCGGCGCCTATTCCGAAATCATGCGCATGCAGATCTAGGTCATGACTCCGTCCGCTACCATGGAACTGGCCCAGTCCGGTCTGATCCTGCTGCTGACCGTGGTAGGGCCGATGCTGCTGACCTCGCTCATCGTCGGTGTCGGCATCGGTCTGTTCCAGGCCTTGACCCAGATTCAGGAGATGACGCTGACTTTCGTGCCCAAGCTGCTCGCCATGGGCGTCGTGATGCTGCTTTCCCTGCCGATGATCGGCCGGGCATTCTCGGCGTTCATGCTGCAGATATCGGGACGCATCGTTGCCGGCTGACGCGATCAGCGCGCTGCCCGGGCTCGCGGCAGGCTTCCTGGTGCTCTTTGCCAGGATCGGCAGCATTCTCATGCTGCTCCCGGCATTTTCCGAGGAGGCCGTGCCGCCTCGAATCCGGCTGACCATCGCGCTGGGCATCACGCTTAGCCTCGACGGGCTGCTTGCTCCCAGACTCCCGGTGCTGGACCTGGAGAGCACGGCGCTACCGGGCCTGATTCTGGCCGAACTCATGGTCGGTCTCGCCGTCGGCTTTATCATCAAGGTCATGTTTCAGGCCGCCGCGATGGCTGGTTCCATCATCGCCTTGCAGATCGGCCTGTCGTCGGTTCTTGTGCCTGACGCCTCGCAGGGCGGCCAGTCGCTTCTGCTGTCCCGCTTCATCGCGCTGGCCGCGACCGTCGCCTGCTTCACCGCGGGCATCCATCACCTCTGGATCGGGGCCATGGTCCGCTCTTACCTGGTTTTTCCTCCGGGGGTGTTGCCACCGGCGGCCGATTTCGCGCAACTGGCCATCGCGACGGTGGGCGCGGCCATGTCGCTGTCCCTGGGACTGGCGGCGCCACTGCTGATCTACGGCATCATATTCAATGTGGCCCTGGGTCTCGCCGCGCGGTTGACGCCGACAATTCAAGTCTTTTTCATCGGTCAGCCGCTGAACATCCTGTTCGGCCTGTCGCTGTTCGCCGTTCTGTTCGGCACCATCATCAATGTCTTCGCCCAGTCCATGATGGGCTGGATGCAGACGGCGGGTTTTTGACCCATGTCCGACGATCAGGAAAAAACGGAACAACCGACCGACAAGAAACTCGACGATGCGCGCCGCAAGGGCGATGTCGCGACGGCGATGGAGATGCGCCATGCCGTCATGTTCGTCGCCGCGCTGTTCGTGACCGGCGGCATGGGGCTGACGGCGCTCGGCGCGCTGGGGCGATTGTTCGCCGGGTGGTGGGGCCGGGCGGACATGTATGCCGTCGAGCCGGGCGGGGCCACGGCACTGGCGACCGGGGTGATGTGGTCCGTGACGGCGGCGCTGGCACCACTGTTCGGCTTGTTGTTCGCCGGCGCCCTGCTGATCATGTTCGTGCAGGGCCGGCCCACGCTGTCATGGTCGAGGCTGGCTCCGAAATGGTCGAAATTTTCACCAGTCTCCGGGCTCGGGCGGCTTTTCGGCATGCGTGCCATGGTCGAATTCGGCAAGACGCTGCTCAAATGCGCGCTGGTCATCGGCATTGCCATCATCATGGTGCTGCCGAAACTCTCAGGGCTCGACACGCTCGTGGGGATCTCACCGCTCGACGCCGCGCGTATCAGCGGTTCCGTCGCGGGCGATATGGTTGGCGCCGTCGCCATGCTGGTGGCCGCGCTCGCGCTGTTCGATTTCGTCTACCAGCACCATTCGTTTCTCAAGCGGATGCGGATGTCGCTGCAGGAGATACGCGACGAGATCAAACAGAATGATGGTGATCCGAAGATCAAGGCGCGGGTGCGGTCCATCCGGCTGCAACGCTCTCGGCACAGGATGATGGCGGCGGTGCCGACGGCCAGTGTCATCATCACCAATCCGACGCATTATGCCGTCGCGCTCAGATACGAGCACGGCGTCACGGCGGCGCCTGTCGTCGTCGCCAAGGGCATGGACGACGTGGCGCTGAAAATCCGGCAGGTGGCCACCGAGGCGGGCGTTCCCATCGTCGAAAATCCACCGCTCGCGCGCGCGCTGTATGCCATGGTCGACCTGGAACATCCGATTCCGGTGGACTATTACGCCGCCGTCGCGGAGATCATCGGCTTCGTTCTGAAACTGCGCGCCAAGCGGAGCGCAGGCGCGCCGTCCTGACCTGTTCGACACTCCCTCGGCCTTTCTGTCCGTCTGGTCGAAAAGAGGCGCCGCTGTCGCATAATGCGAGCCGGGCTGTTGCAAATTGCAACGTCGTCTGCAGAACGACACTGAGTTCAAGCGATATTGGAGTGGTTATGAGGACGGCTTTGTCGCCCGTTTGACGGGCAGCCAAGGAAATCCGCCAACTCTGCTGCTTATCCCTGATCTGGCACGATCCTTGTAAGTGAAGGTGCATGAGCGGAAGTCCGATGCCAACGGTTCTTCCGCGATGTCGTCACTCTAGGCCATTGGGGGCTAAGCAAATGCAGATCCAGAAATCCAGCACGTCCGGCTCATACGCCATGGACGCTTCGCACCATCCGGTCGCCCATCAGGTGCTGGCCACAGTAAGTCTGGAAGATCCCGACCTCTTGTGGATATCTGCGGCAAGGGCGCTGGACGGCTACGAGACCCTCACGGCCGATGAGATCGCCGAGTTGATCGGGCCGCGCGAGGACCCCGATCTGGAAGCCTGCATCGTCACCCTGATGACATCGCCCGGACATTTGCCTGGCTGCACGTCCGAGGACGTGATTACCGTACCGAGCGCGCTGTCCGGCACGATCGACACAGAACCGCCCTCCGGCATGTCACCGGCCGCAATCATGACGTTGCGCGGTGACCTCTGCTCCTGGGCAGATCAACCGCTCGAGAGCGCAATGCGCCGCCCGCTGGCCAGCGCCAACGACAATCACCCTCACCGGATGTCGAGCAACAGCTGATCGGTCGTCGGCCAGACTAATGTTCGTGTCGTTGAAGCGGGGAGACAAGACAAGCCATAGTGCTTGAGGACACCATATCGAGGATGATCCATATTCATCCAGCCTGGTAGCGCAGAGGGGGCGTAGATTGGGTAAGGACGAGAGGAGCGCAACGTGCTGAAGAGTGGCTGGAACAGTGCGCTTTCAGCGGCCGGGGTGTCGTATCACGATGAGGTAGACGGCGCCTCGATCCTCCGCCGCCAGATGGAGCAGGCTTACGCGGCGCTGCCGCTTGCCACCATGACCAACGTCCTGCTGGCCGTGCTTCTGGCGATCGGTGTCCAGGGCGCGGTGAATCCCCCCTTTATTCTCGCATGGCTGATTGCGCTGAGCGTGGCGCTCGGTCTTCGAGGGGTGATTTATCTTCGTTACATGAAAGCCGATGCCGACGAACAAGCCCATGTCCGCTGGCGTTGGGGGCTGGTTCTGTCGACGGGACTTCTCGGGGTCGTCTGGGGCGCGACCACCTTCGCCTTCTACGTCCCCAATCATCCGATGATCCAACTCTTGCTCGCCTTTACCGTAGGCGGCCTTGGCGCCGGGTCGTTGGTCACGACGGCCGTCTACCTGCCGCTGGCCCTTGCGTTCATCGTGCCGCTGCTGTTGCCTGTCGCCGGTCGCATGGCCGCCGAGGGCGATCAGGTCCATCTGCTGATGTCGGCGATGATCCTGCTGTTTCTGTCGATGCTGGTGGTTTTGGGACGCAGGCTCAATCGCTGGCTGGTGCGAGACCTGGTCAACCAGGACAAGCTCGAGGTCACCAATGCGCGGCTTGTGACCGAAACCGGGCAGCTGGAACAGCAGCGCCAGCTTCTCGAGTTGCTTACCTTCACGCAGTCGGAATTCATTGCATCAGATAACTGGCGCGGCACTTTCGACCCGATCCTGCAACGGATCATCGCTTTCACCGGCAGTGAATATGGCTTCATCGGCGAGGTGCTTCACGATCCAGACGGCAAGCCCTATCTGCGGACGTTCGCCATGACGAACCTGGCCTGGAACGATGAAACCCGCGCATTCTTCGAGAGTGGTATCGGCCGAGGGCTGGAGTTCCGGAACCTCAAGACCCTGTTCGGCGCGGCGCTCGAAAGCGGGCGTGTCGTTATCTCCAATAATGCGCACGATGATCCGCGCGCCGGTGGGCTGCCGAGCGGGCATCCGCCTCTGCGGCATTTTCTCGGATTGCCGCTTGTGAGAGGCGGTGAGTTCGTAGGGCTGATCGGGCTGGCGAACCGCGAGGGCGGGTATGACAAGGCGTATGTGGATTTTCTTTGGCCGCTCGCTCTGACATGCGGGCAGGTCATCGAGGCGCTCCGTCTCGCCGACCGCCGCCGCGATGCCGAATATGCCCTTGGCGAGAGCGAAGCCATGAAATCCGGCATCCTCAACACCGCACTCGATGCCGTGATCACCATGGATCAGGTCGGCCGTGTGATGGAATTCAACCCTGCCGCCGAGCAGATATTCGGCTACACGGCGAAGGAGGCAAAAGGGCGTCTTGTCGGTGATCTGGTGGTGCCGCCCGCGCTTCGTCAGGCGCATAAGGAGGGCCTGGAGCGCTTCCTCAAAACCGGGGAAGGCGCTGTCATCAACAAGCGCATCGAAGTGAGCGCCGTCCGCGCGAACGGCGAGGAGTTTCCCGCCGAAATCTCGATCGTGCCGGTCGTGACGTCCGGCGGTCTCGTCTTCTCGGCTTATGTCCGCGACATTTCCAGCCGCAAGGAGGCCGACCAGGCGTTGCGCCAGGCCAAGGAGGAGGCGGAAAAATCCAACCGGGCCAAATCGGAATTTCTGGCGATCATGAGTCACGAGATCCGGACGCCGATGAATGGCCTCCTTGGAATGCTCGACCTGCTGCTCGGGAGCGATCTGGGGCCCGAGCAAAAGCAGTATGTAGCGACCGCGATCGAGGCGGGCTCGGGACTCGAGACACTGCTGAATGACATGCTGGACCTGACGCGGCTCGAGGCCGGCAAACTGGTCGTCGAGCACGCGCCGTTCGATCTCTACCGGGTGGTTCGCGGGGCAACCGACATCTTCTCCCGCGAGGCCGAACGAAAGGGCGTGGCGCTGAAGGCCAACATCTCCCGGTCGACGCCTGCGACAGTCGTCGGCGATGCGGGACGTCTGCGCCAGATCATCAACAATCTGGTCAGCAACGCGGTCAAGTTCACCGACCATGGCGAGATACGCTTGGATGTCAGTGATGTCGGCAGACATGACGACAAGGTGTCTCTCCGTTTCGAGGTGACCGATACCGGAGTGGGTATTCCGCCCGAGTTCCAGCCGCGTCTCTTCGACGATTTCGCCCAGGCCGATCAGCAGAGCGACAGGCGCCACATGGGCGCTGGTCTCGGCCTCGGCATCGTGCGCCGACTGATCGACCTGCTGGGCGGACGGATCGGGTTCGAGAGCACGCCCGGCTTAGGGACCCGGTTCTGGTTCGAACTGGATCTGCAGGTCGGAAGTGCCAAGGCATGGACAAAGACGGAGGCCTACCCGCAAGCGGTATCCCGTTCAGGCAATCTCTCAGGTCTTTCGATCCTGGTGGTGGACGACAGTCCCGTAAATCGCATGGTGGTTAGCCAGTATCTCGCCCGGGAAGGGGCGTCAGCCGACGAGGCCGTCAGTGGCGAGGATGCGATCCTGGTGGCGGGCGAACGGCGGTACGACGCCATCCTGATGGATATCGCCATGCCGGGCATGAACGGTCTCGACGCCTTTCGGGCCATCCGCGCGGGCGGGGGGCCGAATGCCGCGACGCCGGTCATCGCGGTGACGGCGTATGTTTCCCGGGTCGATCAGGAGCGCTTTTCCGCCGAGGGTATGGCGGGGTTTCTCGGCAAACCGCTGCAGCGGGACGCCCTGGTGCGCACCATCGTCGATGGCATCAGTGCCGATCATGAGGTTAACCGGCATGCCCCGCCGTCGGAGCTGATCGATGCCGACACGATCGAGCGAATGCGCTTCGATGTGGGCGTTGCCGCACAGGAGCGGCTGGTGAACGAGTTCGCAAGCGAGGCGGAGAAGCGGATCGGCGCGCTGGAGGCCGCGGCCCGTGAGCAGGATCTGGAACGCCTGTCGCTCGAGGCGCACACCTTAAAAGGCATGGTCGGCTTTTTCGGCCTGAGCGCGCTTGCCGAGCTGGCCCGGATTCTCGAGGAGGCGGGGAGGGACAAGAACCTGACCGTGGTCCTGGAGCGTATCGGAGAAACCCGCGGTCTTTTCCAGCGATCGATCGCCGAACTGCATCAGGCGGTGGTGCCGTCCCTGAGCGTCATGATCTGATCAGTTGCCGGCACCCCAACGTTCCATCTTCCGGTAAATGGTCGATGGGCTGATTTCGAGCGCGGCGGCGGCCTTGTTGATGTTGCCATCCCAATGGGCAATCGCCCGTTCAATCGCTTCCTTCTCGACCTGCCACAACGGCACGATGGGCGGGTCCGAGGAGATGGAAGGCACAGGCGTCTGAGGAATGGCGAACTCGGCGTCTTTCGCCGGGGCGGCAATGCCCAGATCCTGCGGACCGATCTCGCTGCCTTGAGTCAGCACGAGAGCGCTGTGAATGCGGTTGCGCATTTCTCGCACGTTTCCAGGCCAGCGATACGCCAGCAGCGCCGCTTCCGCCTGGGGTGTCAGAACTTTCAGCGGCAGGCCTTCCTCCTCGGAAAATTCCTCGAGGAACGCATGTGCCAGCAAAAGAATGTCGTCGCCCCGGTCGCGCAGCGGCGGCAGGTCAATGGGAATGACGTGCAGCCGGTAGTAGAGATCCTCGCGAAAACGCCCGGCGCGAACCTCCTCGAGCGGGTCCTTGTTGGTCGCGCAGACGAAGCGCACGTTGACCTGGCGCGGCACGTCATCGCCTACGCGTGAGTAACTTTGAGTCTGCAGGAACCGGAGCAGCTTTGCCTGCAGCGCGATGTCCATCTCGCAGATTTCGTCGAGGAACAGGGTGCCGCCATCGGCACGGCCGGCCGCGCCCTCCCGGTCGGCGACGGCGCCCGTGAACGCGCCCTTGCGGTGGCCAAAGACCTCGCTTTCCATCAGCTCGCGCGGGATCGCGGCACAGTTCAGCGCCACGAAAGGGCCATCGCGCCGGGCACTGGCCTGATGAATGGCTTGGGTGCACAACTCCTTGCCGGTGCCGCTTTCGCCGTAGATGAAGATCGACGCCTTGCTCTGGGCGGCGCTTTCGATGGATCGGTAGACCGCCTGCATGGGCAGCGAGGCGCCGATCAGCCCATGAAACCGGTCCCGGCCCAACGTGCTGCGCAGGGTCAGGACCTCGGTCTGAAGCTGGCGGTGCGACAGCGCGTTTCGAATGGTCGTCACAAGCCGGTCGGCGGCGAAGGGCTTCATCAGGAAATCGAAGGCACCGCCACGCATGGCATCCACCGCGGCATTGATCGACCCGTGCGCGGTCATCACGATCACGGGCGAGATCAGCTTTCTCGCCTGAACGTTCTTCAGAATTTCCATCCCATCCATGTCGGGAAGGCGCAGATCGAGCAAAATGGCCGCAGGCGTATTCGTCTTCAGCCATTCCATGGCCTGTGTGCCGTTCTCCACGGCGACCACCGATGCAGCAACCTGTCGCAGGTATTCCCGGTAGGTCGAGGCGAGTGCCACCGAATCTTCGACAATCAGAATGGTCGGTTCTTCCATCATGACTTCACAGATACGCGCCTGTGGATCGGCGTCAAGCGATCCCGGCGTCGCGGTGCCCAGAATGGGAGGCTGGGCGGCGAAGACAGATCAGGCTCTGGGGGCTTCTCAAGGATGGCTGATCGGCAAAAAGAAGCGCCGGGATACGTGGATCCCGGCGCCAGGTGCGTCTCGGGGAGAGGCGCAGCGAAGTGGAACAGCCAGCTTTCGTCGACCTAAACCGCCTCAGGTTCTGGCTGCTCCCAATAGTTAGAAGCGACTGGTCACCTGGAACGTGATTTCCCGGGTTCGCGGCGAGTAGCTGTATACATCGCCGGCCAGTCCTCCTGGCTTGTCGGCCGAGCCGCCAAGGATCCGCTTGTTGCCCAGGTTGCGACCGATGAGAGCGAACTCCCACCGATCATCGTCGGAATACAACCGGACGCTTGCGTTCACTTTGGCGTAGCTGTCCTGGTAGGCGAACGGGCTGATCGTAAACAGCGTATAGTAAGCGGCTGAATACGTGACGTCGCTGCTGAGGCCCAAGCTCCAGCCATTGAAGACTGGGGTGTCGTAACTGAACCCTAAACCCGCGGTGACGTCCGGCGCGAATACGGTTGGTGCCCCGGAAAGGTCCTGCACGCCGCCGACGCAGCCCTGAGCCGCACCTTGTCCGCCATAGCACGGCGCCTGCGTGAACGACACATACCGCGCGCGGTTGTAGCCGATCTGACCGCGCAAGGTCAGGCCTTCCCCAACGAGCAAGCTCGCCTCGGCCTCAATGCCCGTGGTGCGGGCACTCGCGGCGTTGCGGATCTGGAACGAGGTGGTCGATGCGTCGAAGGCGGAAACCTGGAGGTTCTTGAACGTGTACCGGTAACCAGTGACATTCAGCCTCAGCGCGCCGTCGAACAGCATCGTCTTGGCGCCGATTTCGAAGCCTTCGGATGATTCCGGATCATACGAGACCGTATCTGAAGTCGCGCCCGCCGAGATGACCGTGTTCGTCGAAAAACCGCCCGATTTGTAGCCGGTTTTGTAGGCGCCGTACAAAGTCACGTTATTGCTGGGCGTCCATGTGAGCGTTGCCTCGGGCGAGACATTGCTGTCCCGGAACGAGCTGGCGACGACGACTCCCGGGGCCTTCAGAAAAGTCATGACAGGATGTCTGTAGGTGTTCTGCTGCGTGGCGTCCTTTTCCTCGCGGGTAAAGCGGGCGCCGCCGGCCAATTCGATGTCCGGGGTAATATCCCAGATCAGTTGTCCGAACGCGGAGTAGGTATCGCCCTTGACGGTCGAAATCGCGTTCCAGCTGTTGCTCCGGCCGGAGACCGGGTCAGGACCATGGGCGGCAATCTTGCCGTTATTGTCCGAGTCTCGCTTCGCCTTCTCGTAATACACACCGACCATGAAATTGAGCGGAAAATCAAATGTCGACAGAAAACGCAGCTCCTGGCTCACATTGAGGTTGTCTTCGAACTGTATGCCCAGCAGCTGGTTGAACGTGGTGCCGTCGAAGTTGTCGAACCTCGTGTAATCGTAGTAGTAAATGCCGGTTTGCGAGGTCAGGGTGAAGTTATCGGTCTGATAGTTCATGTTCAGGGTGGTAAGCAGCGTGTCGACCATCATGAACGAGCGTCCACCCTTCCGGTCGACATCGCCATCATAGGCCGCGGCCACTTCCGGAGCGAGTTCGCCCGATGCCATGCGGCCATCCAGCTTGCAATCGCCATAGACGTCAACGAGGGTGACACGGCTTGCTACCGGAATGCTGATGGGGAGAGGGCCCGAGCATGAGGTGACCTCCTGAAGCGAAGGGCCGTCGTCGGAATAGTGGGCGCCCAATATTTTCAGGGTGGCGTCGAACGCGTCGCTCGGTGTGAACGCAAGCGTGAGACGTCCGATGTGTTCCTGTTGCGATCCGCGCCGCGGGTCACTGGTGCCCGGGAATGCATAGGGTTCGGCGTTGAACACGTAACCGGGGACATAGGGAGCCTGATCGGTCACGGGGCCCGCGGTATTCTTGATCCACCCTTTCTGGGTTCGGCCGCGATAGGCAAACCGGATCCCGACCTTGTCATTGATCGGCCCCGAAGCGATGGCCTCACCAATGAATTCGTCGGCTTCAATTTCGTAGGAGAGACGGCCGATGAATTCCCAATCGGGTGTCGGGTTGTTGCTGGTGAGTGAAATCACGCCGGCCGGGCTGTTCTTGCCGAAGAAAAGTGCCTGCGGCCCCTTCATTACCTGAACGCCCGCCAGATCGAACATGCCCGCACGGATGACATGACCTCGGTTGATCTGCATTCCGTCGATATCGAGCACGACGCTGGAATCCACGCCTGAATCATTGGCCGCCGAGCCAAGACCCCGAACGGTGAATGAAGCGCCGGCGCCCGAGGAGGTCGGGATGATACTGACCTGGCTCGCCATCTCGCCGATCTTCGACAGATCGTTGGACTGATATTTCTGAAGGTCTTCTTGCGAGAAAGCCTGGATGGCTACTGGAACGTCCTGAACGCTTTCCTCTCGCTTTCGCGCGGTTACCGTAATCGTGTCCGTTTCAGCGGCAGAGCCCGCATCCACCCAGGCGGTCGTCATCATGGCACTCGCTCCTATCACCAGCGCAGCGCCATTTCTCAATTTAAGCATCTCAAGCCTCCCCTGTATGTTAGCGATAACTAATATAGGCTCCGCGATGACGGTCGCGGTTCTATCGCGCCGATGGGTGCCTCGCGATTCAGCCTCTTCCCTCTCGAAACGCTATAATAGTTTTTATTAACTAACAATACTATTGGAGCTTGTTCCGATATTGCCGGCCAAAGCGCACATCGTCACACGAACACCCGCACGCGCTGAAGCTGCTCCTATACGCTCGCTGTCGTATGAATCGGGCCGAGACCACGCGCTGCCACACTCGGAAAGGGCTTATGCAGTCGTTATGTCGCTAGGTCCGTAGAAGGCGCGCATGGTTGTTATCAACCCCTGCTCGTCGAAGGTAAGTACACCGATAACCTTCAGTGTCGTCGTGCCGCGTGTTACGCGGAATGCATATGCCGCCGCATCTCCGAACGACCCTCGGGGCTCCGTCTCGAGCTGAACCGTCAGGGGGACAGCGAAAGCGTTTTCGTAGAACGCTCGAATATCCTCGTGACCGACTAGAAGTTTTCCCGAGCCTACAGGGTCCTCGACGCGCGCATCGGAGCGGTAGAGCTGAACCATGGCTTCCGGAACATTGCTGTTGACGGTTTCCAGATATCGGCGAACCGCGTCCTTCAAGCGGGTGTCCGACGTCGTCATCGCAGATCCCGCATGGTTAGCCAATCCTCCAGAAACTGAACGCGGTAGACCGAACGCGGGCTCGTCCCGCCCCGGACGTCGAGGTGACGACGGCATCGGGACGTCACCTGAGATACGCATTCTGCAGCAGTTGTCGCTGTTCGGAACCCACCCCCAGGGTTTCCGCGATAAACCGTTCGAGGCTGCCAGCGTCCTCGTCGATTCTCTTGAACACGGCTCCGATGTATTCCGGGTGCACGGTGAAGACGTCCTTCACGAGAGTGAGGTCGATTCCCAGCGCGTCCAAACCGTGATTGCGCGCGAAGACCAGTTCCTTGTCCCGATATACGTCGGCGGAAATCAGGTAGTCCTCCAGCACCGTCGTCTTCGAAACACCGAGGGCGGACAGGAGCAGGGCGGACACCACGCCCGTCCTGTCCTTGCCCGTCGAGCACATGATCATGAAGGGCCCTTGATCCCCGACAAGGCGAGCGAAAAATTCGCGAAACCGCGGAGTTCCCTCTTCGAGCATTTCACGGTGCATCCGTGTCATCGCCGATTTGCAATCGGCTTCCGCGGCCGGCAGGTTCCTGAGGCTTTGAAGATACGGCCCCATGCTGCCGGGGCTGATCCCCAGTTCGTGGATCTGCACCGACTCTCTTATCCGGGGGCCGAGAGGGCGCTTTTCCCGCTCCGCTGTGCTGCGAAAATCGAAGATGCGCCGTATTCCGGTCGCGGCGAACCGGGCGGCGTCATCGTCATCGGCGATCTCGAACCATCCGCCCCGGAACAAGGCGTCTTCACGCGTGCGCCGGCCGCCGGCACCCTCATATCCCCCGAGGTGCCGGAAGTTCACGCTGTCGCCAATAGGTATGAATCGGCTCATCCCCGTCACGCGGCTTCTTCGGCAGGCGCCGGGTCGTGGATGATGACCCGGCCTCTGCCGCCATCGATGGTGATGGTGGCGCCGTCGGGGATCAGATCGCACGCGGAACCGAGATTGGCCACGCACGGTATGCCATACTCGCGGGAGATCATCACCGCGTGGGCAACCACACCGCCGCTTTCGACGACAACGCCGCCAATGATCGAAAACACCGTGGTCCAGCCTGGATCGGTGGCGACGGTGATCAGGATGTCGCCTTTCTCGATCTTGCTGATCTCGCTGAGATGCCGACAGACGCGGGCCCGACCGGTCACCACGCCGCTACTTGCCCCGATTCCGCGCAAACCTTCACCGTCATCGGGCAACTGGTTGTCGTCAAACGTCTCCCAACCGCGAATATATTTCGGCGGCTCCTTCTGCGAGTACCGCTCGTATGTACGGCGCCGGGACCGAATTCTGAGCTCGATGTCCTTGGCGCTGAGAGAGCCGGCGTCGGCCAGGAGGATTTCGTCCTTGCCCAGGAAGAAAATGTCTTCTTCATCGTGCATGAGACCCCGCTTGATGAACTTGCGGCCGATGGCGGTCAGGAAGTCACGTGGCCGTCCCATGTTCTTGTCGTTGTAGAAGCGCTCGAAATCCCGGTAATAAAAATAATCCTGTACCAGCTTGACGAAGCGCTCGAACAGCCAGACCTGTGCAAAACCCATGGGTTCGGCCATCAGTTTCGCCTTGCACTCCTCAAGAGTGTGTTTCATGCGTTCGTGAAGCCTCTGCTCATGCGCCGGGGGGCCGTCCTCTTCACTCAACTTCAACATTGGCTTGATGGAATGGAACACCATTTCGGGCTTGTGGCGCCACCGGTGATGGATCGGGTCCCGCTCCGCGCCACCGCGATGGCCATATTCCTTCAGGAACGCGTCCAGATGGGTTCTGAATTCCGCGCCGCCTTCCGTGCCTTCCAGCGAAGCCAGGATTTTTCCATGGTCTTCCTCTGACGAGACCAGTTCCCGCAGTGCCGGATGCCGCCGAATGACGAGCGCCAGTTTCCATACAGCGACATTTTCCTCGCTGGTCTTGGTGAAGAGGCCCGAGACCAGACTGTTGTAAATGCGCTGATCCTGATCATCGAACAACTGGACGCACAGGGTCCTGAGCGCGGCGGGCAGCACGAACAGATAGATGGTGAACGGCAAAGTGACATTGGCGCCGAACTCGCTGTCGCCCAAGGCCCGGATTTCCGTGTCGAAGATCTCCCTGACGCTCGCCGCCTCGAGGTCGAGCTGATCCCACACGGATTGCGTGTAGTCGGTCCACCGCTCCAGATTGTCGAAGACCTGCTTGGGCGTGTTGAGCAGGGCCACCTTGGGCCGCGTGAAATGCAGGCGCACGATCAACTGGATGAACTTCATCCAGTTGAAGGGCATGTTGCGTATTTCTTCCCGTTCCTCGACCGGAAAGGGCCAGAGGGCCGCGTCGTCACGGGCGAACGGGGGGATGAACCGGCGAATTCGCTCGCGTTCGAATTGGGCATTGTAGTAGGCGCGTGCGCCATACCAACGATAGAGCGGCATGTCGCGGAAATTTGCCCTGGTGTAGCCGAGCCATTCTTCCGTGTCGGTGAATTCGAGCAGGTTCCATTTGAGCATGGTCATGCCGCGCTCGAGAATCGAATAGAAATAGGGGCTGGATGGTCCTGTTTGAACCTCGTCGGAATACGCCCGCGACCACACCCAGCGTTCGTCATACAGACCCTCGAGCGCACCCGGGGTTTGCCAGGCCTCCATGCCCTCGGGAAAGTCGATATCCGCCGCGGTCACTTCCCGGGACTGAAGAATGGCGAAGCGCCCCTGGGAGAAACCCCATTCGATATCCTGCGGGAAACCATAGTGCTTCTCGATGCCTTGTCCGATCCGGGCCAGCTCGGCGATCTGACTGTCCGTCAGTGTTTCGCTGGACCGCTTCTCGGACGGCACGGGAACTTCGGTGCTCCCCAAGCCATCGTCGCGACCGACCGTCATCACCAGCTTGTCATTGATGATGCGTTCCTTAACCTTCAGGCCTTCCTTCAGCACGATGTACTGATCCGGATTGACCCGGCCCGAAACGATGGCTTCTCCCAACCCCCAACTGGTGTTGAGAAAAATTTCCCGTGTGTCGCCCGTGACGGGGTTGGCGGTGAACATCACCCCGGCGACCTCGGACGGAAACATTTCCTGCACCACGACGGCCAGCAGCACGTCGGCATGGTTAAAGCCCTGACGGTGGCGATAGGAAATCGCTCTGTCAGTCCATAACGACGCCCAGCAGCGCTTGACATGATCGAGCACTGCGTCGATGCCAGAAATATGCAGATAGGTATCCTGCTGGCCGGCAAAGGATGTACCGGGCAGGTCCTCGGCCGTGGCTGAAGACCGCACGGAGACACTGACGCGGCTTCCGAGCGTCGCCTCAATCGCGGCATAGGCTTCGCGGATGGACGCCGAAATTTCGGCCGGCACGTCGGCCGCGATGATGCTCTTGCGGATTTCGGCGGCGCATTGCTCCAACTGGGCCACGTCGTCGTAATTCAGTCCATCCAGCCGCGCCAAGATCGGCTGTTGGAGGGCGTTGGCGCCGATGAATGCTTTGTAGGCTTCGGTCGTCACACAGAATGCTTCAGGAACCGGCAGGCCGGCCTTGGTGAGTTCACCGAGATTGGCTCCCTTGCCGCCCACCAACGAGATTGACCCTGAATCGATATCTTTCAAAAAGGCTGTGTAGCTTGGCACTATGGGCTCCCCGTGCTAGTTCTGCGCGACAATGCATATGTTAGCAGTAGCTAACTTAATTGCTAAGATCATACGAAAGGCCTAGCGGTGTCAACTAGCGCGCGCGCCAACTCCTCGACAAAGCAACGACGAGCCAAAGGCGTTCGCGACGGTGCCTATACCCGCGAGCGAATCCTGGACGAGGCCACGCGGCTGATCGCCGAGCGCGGTTTCCGCAACACGACGATGAAGTCGGTCGCGGCCTCCGTCGGCGTCACCGAACCCGCTGTCTACCGGCATTTCGATGGCAAGGAGGAGTTGCTCGTCGCGGTCTTCGCGGAGGCGGTTTCCCGAGTGTTGCGGCCCGTGGCGAGGGATACGTCCGGTCCGGCGATTGAAGGGATCGGCCGTCAGCTCACGCTGCTGATGAGCCCGGATCAGTCGACGCTCCGACGCCTGATCGCGGAGATGTACGCCGCCGCATTGGTGGAGCCCAAGGTCGCGATTCTCGCAAAGGAGTTCATCGATAACGCATCCAGCTTGCTGATCAGCGAGCTTGGACGCGCAATCGAAGAAGGGGATGCCGCCCCTGATCTGAACCTCACTTTCGCGCGGGCCTCGCTTCATATTTTCATGACCGGGCTAGCGCACCATGAGACGCTGGCAAACGACTTGATCGGTGACAAGGCCTGGGCCGACTTCATCGACAAGGGGCTGAGGAAGTTTCTCGCCGGTTGATACCCTTCGGTACTGTTGGTCAGCAGAGGCATGTATCAGCAACGCGGGGGTGAGCCCGCAACGTCGAGGCGTTTCAGCCCAGCGAGAAATCAGGAGGATCGACCCGCTCCGCGGTGCGCTCCTTGCTGAGTTTGACCCGGACCTCTCCCGTTTCGCCGCCCAGCAGCAGATCAAGGACTTCCCGCGCCACATCTTCTGGTGTCATGGTCGCCTCGGTTTTCACGCCCTGAGGAAGCAGGGCGCTCGAGAAGCCGCCAGGGCACAAGGCGTTTATCCGGATGGTCCGTGCGGCATATGCGAGGGCGGTACTCCTGACCAAGCCGATCACGGCATGTTTCGTTAGCGCATACACGGGATCGAAGTGGATCGGAACAAGCCCTGCCGCTGATCCCGTGACGGTGATGGCGCCGGATCTTGGTATCAGTCTCGGTATCAATGCCTGCAGGCCGAAGAAGACACCTTCGACATTGACGGCCATCACCGCCTTGAACCGCTCCAACGTGACGTCTTCCAGCCGGGCAGGGCCCAGCGGGGCCTTTAGGGGTTGTGTCATGATTCCCGCATTGAGATGCGCGAAACGCACCGGCCCGAGGTCCTGTTCGATCTGATGGACAATCCCCGACCAAGAGTCCTGGCGGGAGGCGTCGAAGAAGTAGAATTTACCGTTTGCCCTGGCCGCCGTGTCGCGACCTTGAGCTTCGTTCACATCCAGGATGGCGACCCTGGCGCCGGCCGCGGCCGCCAGCATGGCGGTCGCCGCGCCCAGACCAGCGGAGCCCCCGGTTACAAGAAGCGTCGATCCAGTAATGTCGTCCATGGATTCCCCGAGATGTGATCATGGTCAAAACGCCGCAGGCCGTGACGCCTGCGAAGCCGGCGGTGCGTCCGTGCCATGGATAGGCGGGCCACAGAGGGCCCTAGCCACGGCATAGACCAGTTTCGAACCGATGTAGTTAGTTAGTCAACACTCTTGATCAGTTCGCGCAGATCATGGTGATTCCCGCAGGGCCGATTCAGTTCACAAGGCATGGGGTCTTTTGTCGTCGATGGAAGCCACTGCCCGCCGGCATCTAGCCAGATAAATTGCAAGATAAAGGCCGGATTAGGCAGCGATGCCCACTCATTCAAAGGCATTGAAAATGGGAGGCGGAGGCTATCGCCGCTTTTCCGCGGAACGCCGATTGATCTAATTGCCGCAACGTGCGGTCTTACCGATAGCGGTGAGGCAGACAAGCGCCGTTACGCCCCCGCTTCATCTCTTCGCAGTGAACGGGGGCGTCCGCGGTCAGGCGCGGTAGTGCACGACCAGATGGAACACGGCGCTTTCGTAGCCAGTGTTGGCGTAGGCGTGAGGCAGGTCGGCTTGAAAGTTGATGGTGTCGCCCGATTCCAGCCGGTAGGGCGGCTCGCGCCCGACGGTGATTTCGACCACGCCCTTTGTAACGGTCAGGGCCTCCGTCGTGCCAGCGGCATGGGCTTCGGCCCGTTCCACATGGCCCGGGACGATGCGGACCTCATAAAATTCGACGGGTGAATTCTGGTCAAAGGGCACGAGCGCGCGGCTCGTGAAATATCCGTCCGGGGAAGAAAGCGCCTCGGACCGGTCACGGCGAACCACCACCGCGCCGCGCGGAGCCTGAGCCGCGATCAGCGCGGCGAAAGGCACGCCCAGGCCGCCGGCAATGCGCCACAACAGAGCAATGGACGCGTCCGCGGCGCCTGCTTCGAGGCGAACGATGTCCCAGCGGTCCAGTCCGGTTTTCACCGCAAGAGCTTCCTGGCTCAGTTTGGCGCGGAAGCGCAACCGGCTGATATTGCGGGCGATGATCGTGGCCAGATTGGGCCAGAGTGTCTTTGGACGGTCCTGCGACACCGATGTGGCCTCAGGTAGCGAAAAATGGATCGTCATGGGTTGCTCCTCTCGACGATATGGAGAGGACGTCCGATGCGGACGCCCCTCCCCTGGCAATGGCGGTACGCGTCATTCGGCGGCGACCTCGAACACGGTCGCGGGGCCGAGGAAAACGCCGGTCTCCTCTACGTAGGCGTCCCACAGGCGCAGCAGCTCGTCGAGCTTGCCGGGCTCACGGGTGGCCAGATCGTCGGTCTCTCCGGGATCCTGGCCGAGGTCGTACAACTGCCATTCGCCGGGGCCCCAGGGCTCGGGGATGTAGACCGCTTTCCAGCCGCCCTGGCGAATGGCGCGCCGGCCGAAAAGCTCCCAGCCGGTTGCATGATCGGGTGCATGGGCTTCATCGGTTTCTCCGTTGAGATAGGGGACAAGCGAGACGCCGCGCGGGGCTTCGATCCTGCGTCCCTGATATTCGGTTCCGGGATGCTCGATGCCAGCCAGTTCCAGAAGGGTGGGGGTGATGTCCTGTACCGTGCTGAACGCGCTGCCGATGGTTCCCTGGCGCTGGAACCCAGGCCAGGTGATGAACGAGACGACGCGAATGCCGCCCTCGCTGGTAAAGGCCTTGTAGAGGCGCGAGGGCGCCGTCGCGGCCTGAGCCCAGCGCGGCCCGTACCAGACATAGGAGGTGCCGTTACCGATATTCTCCAGGCTGTTGTCGTAGTTGTCGCGGATGTGCTCGGCGATCTTCGGGCCGAGAATGGGCAGTGCTTCGACCAGCGAGCCTTCCGCGCCATTGTCGGAGAGAAAGATCACGACCGTGTCGTCGAGTTCTCCGGTCTGCTCCAGATAGGAAACGACCCTTCCGATGTTCCAGTCCATGCGATCGACCATGGCGGCATAGACTTCCATGGAACGGGCGGAGATGATCCTCTCTTCCTCGCTGAGAGTCTCCCATTCGGCCTGTTCGCTCACGACCGGATGCGCGACCACATATTCGGGCACAAGCCCGATCTGCTTCAGCCGGGCGATCCGTTCCTGCCGAAGCACGTCCGGACCCTCGTCATAGCGGCCATGGTATTTGGCGATCACATCCCGGGGCGCCTGCAGTGGCCAGTGCGGCGCCGAAAAAGGCAGATAGGCGAAGAACGGCCTGCCGTCGTCGTCCCGCTCGCGCAGGAAGCCGATCAGCCTGTCGGTGAAATAGTCGGAAGAATAGAAATCCGGAGGCAGCGTCTCCACGAACTTGTCGTTCTCGGTGTAAAGCGATTGGCCGCCCCTGATGGAACCGATGCCGCCGTGACCATAATGATTATGGCCGCCGGGCAAGAGGGCGAACGACTTTTCGAAACCGCGGGCATGGGGCGAGGTCTCGAGGGTCATGCCCAGATGCCATTTGCCCGAGAACAGCGTGGTATAGCCTGCATCGCGCAGCAATTCGGTCACGGTGATGACGCGGTCGTTCAGGTAACCCTCATACCCCGGCAGTCCCTGAATTTCCGGTGTGGCCACCTCGACCATGGTGCCGATACCGGCAATGTGATGGTCGGTACCCGTGAGCAGCATCGACCGGGTCGGCGAGCAGGCCGGGGCGGAGTGGAAGTCGTTGAGCTTAAGACCGCGATTGGCCAAGGCATCGAGATGGGGTGTCTGTATCTCGCTGCCGAAGGCGCCGACATCCGAATATCCCAGGTCGTCGGCGACGATGAGCAGGAAGTTGGGCCGTTTCCGGCCGTCCCTCGATGGCTGTTGTGAGTGTGTCATGATCTTCTCCGGAAAATGGGTCAGTAGGTGAAGCGGGCTGTGATGCCGAACGTGCGCGGGTCGCCAAGCAATGAGCTGACGGCGCCGGTGTTGAAGGCCTGGGCGGCTCTGGTCTGGAAATACTTCTTGTCGAGCAGGTTGCGGACCCACAGCGAAACGTCCCAGTTGTCGCCGGCACGAATACCGGCGCGCAGGTTGACCACTTCATAGGAGCGCACAAGAGAGCTGTAGGAGTTGTTGGCCTGGCTATAGTACTTGGAGCGATAGCTGACATCGGCGCCCAGATAGACTTCACTGTCGAGGGACCAGAGCTGGCCGATAGGCAGGCTGTATTCACCGCCGGCGGAGAAAGCCCACTTCGACACACCGGTCAGAGGCTGGCCGCTCAGGTCGCAGCTTGTCGCGATGCAGGTGAAGGTTTGACCGTTGACCGGGCCGCCTTCGATCGGCAGCGAGGCCTTGAGGTATTTCTTGTAAATCGCGTCCGTGTAAGCGCCGGACAGGTAGAGGGATAGTCCGTCCGTCGGCTGTATCTTGAGGTCGACCTCGACCCCGCGCGAGCGGACCGAACCCGCGTTCGTGATATAAGTCAGAAGTCGGGTCGTGAAGTCAGAGATCTGGCCCTGATAGTTGCTCACGTCGGCCCAGAACGCGGCCACGTTGATGGTGGCGCGGTCATCCAAGAACTGGGTCTTGAGGCCGAGTTCGTAGCTGTTCACCGTCTCCGGCGCGACAACCGGGCTCACCCCTGGCGGCAGATTGACCAGATTGAGACCGCTGGATTTCTGACCGCGCGAGTAGGTCGCATAGGCCAGAACGCCCTCCGTGACGTCATAGGTGATCGACCCCAATCCTGTAAGCGCACTGCGCGATGTGCTCACGTCATAGGAAAGAGCCGTGCCGAAATTGTTGCGGAGCGCCTGGGCGGTCGCGGCATCGGCGAGACTCAGACCGGAAAAATCGCTGCCGACGACCCATTGGTCGAAGCTGCCGGTCTTCTTCTCATAGGTATAGCGAAGGCCGCCGGTCAGGCCGAGGCGATCCGTGACGTTCCACGTCGCCTGGCCGTAAGCGGCGTAACTCTGAATCTTCGGCACGGATTCCGAGAAGTACGACGTATTCTTCAGCGCCGCGTCGCGGATGGGCTGGGCGACGCCTGGACCCAGAATCCAGAGCGGCGCGTCGGCGCCATATTGAGTCCAGCCTTTGCCGAGGACCTTCTCGTTGAAGTAGTACAGGCCGAAACTGTAGTCGAACCGTTCATTGTCGTTCGACGCGAGCCGCAGTTCCTGGGTGATCTGCTTCTGGAAATTCTGCTGCTGGCCGCGCGGCAGAATGTCGAGGCCAATATTGTCCGCATCGTTACGCGGGTACCAGTCCCAGAACCGGTAAGCGGAGATCGACGTCAGCGTATGGTCCCCAAGATCCCAGTCCACGGTCAGGGATCCGCCGCCATGGGTCATGGCAATCTTGGTGATGCCGTCGATGTCGCTCTTTCGCGCGAACGGATCTATCGGCAGCGCGCTGTAGCCGGGGAAGCGGGCAAGACGATCATAATAATTGTTGGCGAGCGGCGTGCCATCCCACTTCCGGGTCACCACGTCCGCGATGACCGTCGCGCAGCAATCCTGCTCCTGATGACTCAGGTCACCGATGGCGCGGACCGTCAGGTTGTCATTTGGCTTCCAGAGCAACTGCACCCTGCCGCCATAATCGCTGTAGTTATTCAGATCCTTGTCGATGACGGGATTCTGGATGAAGCCGTCGCGGCTATTGGCGAAGCCGGAGACCCGGATCGCGAGCGTGTCGCTGATCGGCCCGGAGGCGCTCGCGGAAGTCTGCCGGAGTCCCTTGTTTCCGAGCGAGACCTCGCCCGAATACTCTGGCTCGAACGTCGGTTGCTTTGTCGTGATATTGATCGCGCCGGCGGTCGTGTTCTTGCCGTACAACGTGCCTTGCGGTCCCCGCAAGACTTCCACCGAGGCCAGGTCTGGCAGGTCGAACGTGCTTTGCGCCGGGCGCGCATAGATCACTCCATCGACGTAGACGCCGACACCGGTTTCGAAGCCGTCATTGGTCAGGGCAACGTTCGCGCCAAGGCCTCGCACCGCGATATTCGTGTTGCGCGGATTGAACGAAATGACCTGGAGGCTGGGCACCAGCTGCTTCATTTCCAGAATGTTGGTGATGTTGTTCTTGGACAGCGTCTCCTCGCTGATCGCCGTCAGGGCGATCGGCACGTCCTGCGCCACCTCCTGTTTGCGTCGTGCGGTCACGAGAATGCCCTCGATGACCGTCGCGGCCCGCGCACCCTCGGCGGCGACGGCCGCGCTGTTCACGACCGCCGCCGTGGCTGCCGCACCCTCGAGGGCGACGCCTGCATCCGCGACCTGGAGGCCGGCTGCTTCCTGCGTCGCCGCGCCAATCTGCGCCGTCGTTTCGATGGCGCCGAAGACCTGTGCGTCGGCAGGGGTGTCGACCGCCAGAATGGCAAGGCCACACATGAACGTTGCGCCGCTCGCGATCGCCAGCCGTCGCCGCGTGTTTCGGGGAGAGTGGGTCTTGAGATGGGGCATCGTAACCTCCGATGGTCTTGTCGGTCTGCTATGCAGAAACTCTAGTTTATAGATGTAAGTAATAGGCTTTTGGCTCGTACGGCGCGGCCTGGGCCGGGAGAGCAGTGTCAGTACCGCCAGAAACCGATATCACTCAATTGGTTAGTCTGGGATCACCCGACACGAGTGCCGTTGGAACCTGGTGCCTTCACTCGGCTTGAACCGTGCTATAAACTTATTAACCCTATCTAGTCAATATGGTATAAATGCGTTTCCGGGATGGCAGCCCTGCCGGGATCTCATAATCCCAAGTTGACAGATAGGAAAAATAGGATATTTCTGAAGAGGACAGGCTGGATGCGATTCGGTCCAGCCCAGAACCGGAACTCGATGGAGAATGGTGTGACCAACGCAGTTGCATTGACGCCGGTACGATTGGCGTTTTCGCGTGCCGACCGCGACGCCACTCATGCGGTGCGCGCGAGAATGAGCCGCGGACGGGGTTCCGATCCGCTCCTAGCGAATAGAAGGGCACCGACCATGACGCGATGTAGGCACTGAAAATGACGCAAGTCCGCCCGACTTATCGACACATTCAAGACTCTCAGGAGCATTTCCATGACGACCCAGAATATCGAAACCATCGGCACCGCCATTGACGTCAAACCGGTTACGGGACGTATCGGCGCCGAGATCACGGGTGTTCGCCTCTCCGGCAGCCTGCCCCCCGAGACCGTCGCGACCATCCGCGACGCATTGCTCAAGCACAAGGTGATCTTCTTTCGCGGTCAGGATCATCTGACGATCCGTGAGCAGGAGGCGTTCGCCGGCCTGCTGGGTGATCCGGTCGCGCATCCGACGGTGCCAGCCTACGAAAATCACGAATATGCATTGGCCATCAAGTCCGACGGCTCGTTCGCCGCCAATGTCTGGCACACCGACGTAACCTTCGAACAGGCCTACCCGCTGGCATCCATCCTGCGCGCGGTCACCATCCCTTCGAAGGGCGGCGACACGTTGTGGGCCAATACGGTCACTGCCTATGACGATCTGCCCGAGAACCTGAAGCAGCTCGCCGATGGTCTGTGGGCCCTCCACACCAATGCCTATGATTATGCGACGCGCCGTCCCGACGCCAATGATGAACGGCTCAAGTTCCATCAGGAGATTTTCTCGTCGACCGTGTACGAGACCGAACATCCGGTCGTTCGGGTCCACCCGGAAACCGGCGAGAAATCGCTGCTGCTGGGCGGGTTCGCGCAGAAGCTGATCGGTTATTCCTCTGCCGAGACCCAGCACCTTCTGTCGATCTTCCAGAACTACATCACCCGGCCCGAGAATACCGTGCGCTGGCGCTGGACGGCCGGCGATGTGGCGATCTGGGATAACCGTGCGACTCAGCACTACGGCGTCGGCGACTTCAACGAGCCGCGTGAGCTGTACCGCGTCACGGTCGATGGCGACGTGCCTGTCAGCGTCGATGGGCGCCGCAGCGTCGTGAAGCGCAAAGAGACGAACCCTGCTCTGCTCCGGGCGGCAGCGGAATAGGGTTCCCGGTCTGGCGCCGCCCGACCGCCATGTCTCCGGCGGGCGGCGTCAGACCTCCAATACCACCGGGCGGATATGGGGCCGCTGGAACGGCAAAAGGGCGGACCTCCAGGTCCGCCCTTTTCTCTATCCGTGATCCCGGGAAGTGTCCTAAGCCGGTTACGGCATGGCCGTCGCGGCATAAAGTCTGTCGAGCAGCTGTGTCGCGGTCGCGGCGACTACCGGTGGCACCTGCCTCAGAACGTCGTTCCGCAGGAGGGGATTGGTCCATGGGTCGTCGTCCTGCCCGGGCCACTCGCCCGTCAGGGCGATCCGCCGGTATGTTTGCCGACGCGCGGCATCAAGCAGACACACGACAGCTCGCTCCCAGCGCGACAGGGGAGATTCACCGTCCGGCAGCACCAGGACGGTGGCGGCGCTCGACTGGATCAGACTGCCGGTGCGCCAGAGAATGTAATTGCGCGGGGACCCCTGGCGGAGCGACCAGCCCTGATCCGCCAGTCCACGCAGCACGGCGTGAGCGGGCGTGCCCTGAATGCGGTTGAACGCCGCCCCGTCGAAGGGCGACGTCGTCAGCTTGAGCAGCCAGCGTTGCAGCCGCGTCGGATCCGCGCCAACCCTGGGCGCTACCCGGGCACCAGTCTGTTTGCCGGCGGTTCTATGACTCTGAACCGGGTACATGCGCGCGCCATTAAACGGGATCGCCGAGCGAGGTCAGAATTCGCGCCTTGAGGGCTGCGAAGTCCGCGCTCACCCGATCTCGCGGCCTTGGAAGACTGACGTCGACAATGCTTTGGATCCGGCCGGGCCGCGGCGACATGACCACCACCCGGTCTCCCAGGAAAACAGCCTCGTCCACGTCATGGGTGACCAGGATCATGGTGATCCCCTCCTGTTCCCATATCCGCTGCAGCTCATTCTGAAGGCGGGTGCGGGTAAGCGCATCCAGCGCGCCGAAGGGCTCGTCCAGCAAGAGGACTTCGGGACGTCCGACAAGGCCGCGGGCAATGGCGACGCGTTGCGACATGCCTCCCGACAACTGATAGGGATAGGCGTATTCGAAGCCTTCCAGACCCACGAGCGAGATATGCTCCGCGATGGCCGCGCGCTTTTCTTCGCGGCTCAGCGGGACATTCTCCAGTGCCAGGCCGATGTTGTCGGTGACCGTGAGCCATGGAAACAGCCGGTGCTCCTGGAACACGATGCCGCGCGACAGGCTGGTGCCGCGAACCGCGACGCCGTCGTGCAGGATGGTGCCATCATAGGATGTGTCGAGGCCGGCGATCAGGCGCAGCAAGGTCGACTTGCCGCATCCCGACGATCCGACAAGGGTCAGGAACTCACCAGGCTTTACCCCGAGGTTGATCCCTTCAAGGGCCGAGAAGACCGATTTTTCGACCTGAAAGCGCTTGCTGACGTGGCTGATGCTGAGAGTGCCTGGAGCGGTCATGGGCGGATAAGTCCTTTTGGTTTGGCGCGCGCGGAACCTTGCCAGCGCAGGAGCCGGCCTTCGGCGCGGCGCGCGAGCTGGATGTAGCCGAAACCGATCAGGCCGATGACCAGCATGTCGAAGATCACCACGTCCATCTGGAAGTGATCGCGGCCTTCCAGCATGGAGGTGCCAAGGCCCGGCGCGGCGATGAAGAAGTAATCGGCGCCGATAACCGCCAGCCAGGCGAAGATCAGCGCCAGCTGCAAACCGCCCAGGATGGCGGGCAGCGCGGACGGAATAATCAAACGACGTATTTTCTGCGCCCGTGTCAGCTGCAGCGCGTCCGCGACTTCGCGGAAGCGCGGGTCGATCCCACGCACGCCTTCATACGCGCCCAGCATCACCGGAAACACGCAGGCGAGAGCAATGAACGTCACCTTGGCCAGTTCGCCGGAGCCGACCCAGATCGACAGCAGCGGAATCCAGGTAAAGATCGCGACCTGCTTGATGGCGTGAAGCAGCGGGCCGAACAGCTGGTCCGCCAGGCGGGAGCTCGCCAGGACGACGCCCAGCGCCAGGCCGATCGACGAACCCAGTACGAAGCCGAGGATCTGGCGCTGCAGACTGGCGAGCACGTGGACGAACACCGTCCCGTCCGAAATCTGGACAAACGCGGTGGAGATTACCTCGGCGGGAGGCGCCCACAATCGAGGATCGACCCATGCCAGCCTGGCGGAAAGATCCCACACGGCGAGCACGAGCAGGGGGATCACCCACCCCTCGGCCGATGTGAGCCGCCCGCTCCAGCGGCGCTTTCCCGATGCGTGAAGGGCGCTCATCGGCTCCTCCCGCCAAAGCGCTTGACCAGCGCTGCCTCGCTCAGGACCAAACCCTTGTCCATGGCGAACCCGATGAACCCGATCACCGCCATCATGGCGATCATCAGGTCGAGCTGGAAAAGCTGCCGACCCCAGACGAGCAGGTAGCCGACACCTTCGGTGGAGGCCAGCATTTCCACCACGACGAGCGAGATCCAGGCGGTGGTCAGACCAATGCGCAGCCCGGTAAAGATGGGCAGGATGGTCGATGGCAGGACGATGCGGCGCAGGGTTTGCCACGGGGAGAAGCCATAGACACGGCCGACCTCCCTATAGGTATTGGGTACCGAAGCGATCCCGTTCATCGTATGCAGGGCCACGGGGAGCAAGGCGGCCTTGGCGATCACCACGATCTTCAGCGCCTCTCCGATGCCCAGCAGCATCATCAGGAGCGGCAGCCAGCCGATCACGGGAATGATCCCGAGGAGCAGGAACGATGGCCGAAGCCAGCGCTCGGTCCGCTGCGACAGGCCCATGGCGATGCCTGTCAGCAGACCAGCCGAAGCGCCGATGCCGAAGCCATAGGCCACGCGCTGGAAGCTGATCCACAAATTCCCGGCGAGCTCGCCGCTGTCGATCAGATCGAGAAACGTCTCGATGACCATGGCGGGCGCGGGAAGGACCTGCGGCGCCACGAGACCACGGCTAGATGCGGCATGCCACGTCCAGAGCAACAGAGCGGGGACGATCAGGCCGACAAGACCCTTCGCCTTGCCGAAAGGAAAGCTCCAGTTCGCCGGGACCAAAGGCGTCCGTGCGCGGGATCCGAGTCCCAGCCCAGCGCGCGCGCTGAAATCGATATCGGTCATGGCGCTTTACCCTCCGCGTCCCGGGATTTCGGTTTCGCCGGATGCCAGCCGGCGTCGCGTGGTTGCCAGTAACCAGTCAATTTCAGCTCCACCAGCGCGGCCTGAAGCGGCGCGGGATCAATCCATTTGCCAAGATCGACATCGCGGCGGATCAGCCTGTAGGTGCGCGCGTCGTCGATGGCGTGGCGCAGCAATCCCTGCACGTACCCATCCAGACGCGGACTGAGCCTGTCATGCAGGGTTTCCGGGGGATATTCGGTCTTGAAGTGGCGCGCGGGCAGTCCGGTCCTGGACCATATCTCATAGAGGGCGTCCGCATTCTCCGGCTGGCTCGACCAGTGGGCCGCGGCGACGGTTTCCTTGACCACCTGCTTGACGGCGTCCGGATACTTGTCCGCGAAGGCGCCTCGAACCAGAAGGATGCCCTGCATGCCGAGCCGGGGTGATCTACCTTTCGTGGAATAGATGATGTCGGCGATGCCTTTGTCGCGCAGCAGCAGAAGATTGTAGCTGCTGACCATGGCGTCGATCTGGCCTGTCGCCAGCGCGGTCTGGGCGTTGGCGGGCTCCAGATTGATGACCTTGAGATCCCGTTCGCTCAAGCCGGCCTCCGCCAGCACGCGGTTCGCGGACAGGTGCAGGGCCGTGCCCTTGAAGTTGGCGATGACCTTGCCCTTCAGATCCTTGACACTCCGGATCTTCGAACCCTTGGCGACGGCGATGTAGGTGTTGTTGCCGGTGGCGGTCGACAGCAGGACGCGAGTATCGAGACCGGCGGAGCGGGCCATGATGGCGGGCAGCTCGCCCAGATACGCGAAATCGATCTTGCCGTTCGCCATGCCTTCGTTGATCGCGGGACCGGCGCCCTTGTAGAACTCCCAGGTGATCCTGGTGCCGTCCTTGGCGAAGGCCTTTTCCAGACGCCGCTGGACGTGGACGACGGCGGCGGCGTTGCCGCCTCCGAATTGCTTGCCGCCAATTCCCACGCCCGGAAAGGCGATGGTGATCGTCTTCGGCGCTTCCGCTGACGCGGCCGGTGTCGCGAGGATCAGCAGGGCGATACCCGCCGCGATCCTGGCGATATGAGTGACAAGGCGCGTTGGGCGAGAGGGCAGGATTGTCATGGCAAACTCATTCTTCCTGGTCGGGCAATACGGCGCCCCATGCCCGGGATGGCACACCGGACATGGGGCATGGCCTAAGGGGAGTCAGGCTGCCGAATGGGCTGGGGAGGTCCGGCCCGGTTACTGTTCAGTGCTGTCGCGTTCACGTGACGCGCTCCACATCCGGTCCCGGCGTCGTGAATGGGGAGTTGAAGCCGGGACCGGGTCCCTCGGGGAGAAGCTATTCGGCGGCGACGGCGACCGGCGCCGGCCGACGGACGACGCTGCGGCGGCCGTCGGTGGATACAGGAACGTCGCCATCCAGGGTTACGCGCCGTACGATCCGCTCCTGGTCGCCATAATCGTTGATTGCATAATGCTGCGTGGCGCGGTTGTCCCAGATGGCGACGTCGCCCTCGGTCCAGCGCCAGCGGACCGTATTCTCCAGCCGGGTCACATGCGCCTGGAGAACGTTGAAGAGCTGCGCGGAATCCGGCGAGGACAGCCCGATGATCTTCTTGATGAAGTGACCCAGGAGCAGGGTGTGTTCCCCCGTTTCAGGATGCACCCGCACCAGTGGGTGCTCGGTCTCGTAGACGGTCGAGGCGAAGATCTGTCGATACGCCTTGGCCGCCTCTTCGGAAACCTTCGGACGGCTGCCCGCGTAGTCGTATTCGTTGGTGTGAACCGCCCACAAAGTGTCTGCCAGGGCGCGTAGCGGCTCGGGCAGATCGGTGTAGGCGCTCGCCGTGTTGGCCCACACGGTGTCACCCCCAGATGCCGGAATCTTCACGCCTCGCAGGATGGAGGCGAACGGATAGGCATCGACGAATGTCACATCCGTATGCCAGGAATTCGCGCGGCCGCCCCGCCTGGAGTCCAACTCGAGGAGATAGCTGGAGCCCGCCGCGACGGGAACAGTCGGATGGGCGACCGGTGTACCGAGCAAGGCCGCGAACGCTTCCTGGCCCGCATCATCAAGATGGGTCTGGCCTCGGAAGAAAATCACCTTGTACTTCAGCAGCGCGCGCCTGATGGCCGCGACTGTATCCGTATCCAGATCTGCCGACAGCTCCAGTCCGCGAATTTCAGCGCCGATGCGTCCGGCAACCGGAACGATATCGAGGACGGTCGCGCTACCAGCGCCCACATTGATGTCTACCTTGGCATTCATGACGCGCTCCCTTGCGGTCTGGTTGCGGCTGGCTCCCCGATGAGGAGCAGCGCCGTATATAGAATATAATCCCTATCAAATTGATAGAGTCAAGGTATTTTAAGCTCATGCTGATTTCCCTGCTTGGCTTGAAAGGCTTTTAAACGGAGGCGGATGCCAACATGCGGCAATGCCATATGCATTTTTTGCCAGTGGAGCCGCGCAGAGGTCGCGATTCGGCTCCCGATGCCTGCGATCTGACGAGACACATCCAATACCGCATGCCCGTCATTCTGGAGCAGAATCAGGTTGCCGCGGGCCGGAGCAGCCAGATGTCGCGCTCCTGAAGCCCCATCCGGGCGACATCAAGATCCGGCCGCCCAGGATTGCCGAAGAGGCGTGGCTGGACGCTCAACGCAGTCCCTGACTACCGAGGGCCCCTGTCGCATATCGAGTCGCCCACGCGCATCTGCTGGGTGTACGCATCTCACGTCAACGACAGGCCTTCGCTTCGGCGTGAAGGCATGCTGTGCCGGCCAGTATCGAGGCGTGAAATGACCCCTTGGCGACGGCGCACGATGCTCTAGCGCGGGTGCATTACGATCAGCTCGGATTGGAGAACGGATAGTGGGAACCGGTCATCCGCAACCCGACGTTCGATCAGCGGGAGAGGGATCTCCTGGAGCGCGTGGGATGCATCGCGTGAGAACGGGCAGGGGCGAGGCTGGCAGACATGGGGGCGGTCATCCGGGAACATTCAATGAGCCGCTTCATGTTTGGAGGAGTGTTCGACTTATTTGATCAGAATCAATGTTTTACAGAGCTAAAATGGCGGAGGGGATGGGATTCGAACCCACGAAGGGCTTGCACCCTTACACACTTTCCAGGCGTGCGCCTTCAACCGCTCGGCCACCCCTCCGGAAGGGGCGCACTATAGCCGATCGCGCGCGGCTGGCAACGGTTCCGGCGAGGAGTCGCGCATTTTCTTGGTCCCGCGGCGGGCATGGTGTAACAGCCGGTGGGTTGGCAGCGCGCAGGAGGCATCGTGAACTGGATAACCGTGTCGGAGGACGCCGCGGCAACCCACCGGCTTTACGGCATGGGCGGCTGGCTGCACCTGTTCTACTGGCTGGCGCTGGGCTGGCTGGCCTGGACGGCGGTGCAGGTGCCGGGCGCGCTGGCGCAAGCGGACGGGCTCGATCCGTTGATGGGCGACGTGGCGGTGATCCTGGTCGCGCTGGCGCTGGCGCTGCGGGTGCCGTTTCCGTTTCTGGCGGTGACCCGGCATCCGGGCATGCCGCTGGCGGCCATCGGCACGCACTGGCTGGCGCTCGCGCTGGACGGGCTGTTGCTGGTGCTGGGACTGGCCACGCGGCAATGGATGCTGGCCAGCCTGGCGGCGCTGGCGATCGGGCCGGTGTTCAGCCTGTACCTGCTGCGCTCGCGGCGGGTGAACGTCACCTATCGCCAGCGCGTGCGGCAGGGCGACCCGTTGGCCGCGCCTGAGGACGATACCTGATCCGCTGTTTCAGTCGTCCATCTTGAGGGCGGCGATGAAGGCTTCCTGCGGGATCTCCACCTTGCCGAAGGAGCGCATGCGCTTCTTGCCCTCTTTCTGCTTCTCCAGCAGCTTCTTCTTGCGGGTCACGTCGCCGCCATAGCACTTGGCGGTCACGTCCTTGCGCATGGCGCTGATGGTCTCGCGGGCCACGACCCGGCCGCCGATGGCCGCCTGGATCGGAATCTTGAACAGCTGGCGGGGGATCAGGTCCTTCAGCTTCTCGCACATGCCGCGGCCACGCTGTTCGGCGCGGCCCCGATGAACGATCATGGACAGGGCGTCGACCGGCTCGGCGTTGACCAGCACCGACATCTTCACAAGGTCGCCTTCCTCGTAGCCGTCCAGCGTGTAGTCGAAGCTGGCATAGCCGCGCGAGACCGACTTCAGGCGGTCGTAGAAGTCGAACACCACCTCGTTCAGCGGCAGCCGATAGACGGCCATGGCGCGCGCGCCGGCATAGGTCAACTCGATCTGATTGCCGCGCCGGTCCTCGCACAGCTTGAGGATCGCGCCCAGATATTCGTCCGGCACGATGATCGACGCCTTGATCCACGGCTCCTCGATCCGGTCGATCTTGACCGGGTCCGGCATGTCGGCCGGATTGTGCAGCTCGATCATGGTGCCGTCGGTCATGTGCATGCGGTAGACGACGCTGGGCGCGGTGGTGATGAGGTCGAGATTGAACTCGCGCTCCAGCCGCTCCTGGATGATCTCCAGATGCAGGAGGCCGAGGAAGCCGCAGCGGAAGCCGAAGCCGAGCGCGGCCGAGGTCTCCATCTCGAACTCGAAGCTGGCGTCGTTGAGGCGCAGCTTGGCCAGCGAGGAACGGAGCTCCTCGAACTCGCCGGCGTCTGTCGGGAACAGGCCGCAGAACACCACGGGCTGGCTCGGCTTGAAGCCGGGCAGGGGCTCGGCGGCCTGGCGCTTTTCCTCGGTGATGGTGTCGCCGACATTGGTTTCGGCGACTTCCTTGATGGCGGCGTTGATGAATCCCATCTCGCCGGGACCCAGTTCGTCGATGGATTCGGGTTTGGGCGTGAACACGCCGACGCGCTCGACCGTATGGGTCGTCTTGGCGGCCATCATGCGGATCTGCTGGCCCTTCTTCAGGACGCCGTCGACGACGCGGACCAGGATCATGACGCCCAGATAGGTGTCGTACCAGCTGTCGACCAGCATGACCTTCAGCGGCGCGTTGCGGTCGCCCTTGGGCGGCGGCAGGCGGGTGGCGACGGCTTCCAGCAGTTCCTCGATGCCGACGCCGGTCTTGGCCGAGGTGGCGATGGCGTCACTGGCGTCGAGGCCGATGACGTCCTCGATCTGGGCACGCACGCGCTCGGGCTCGGCGGCGGGCAGGTCGATCTTGTTGAGGACGGGGATGATCTCGTGGTCGTTCTCGATGGCCTTGTAGACATTGGCCAGGGTCTGCGCCTCGACGCCCTGCGAGGCGTCGACCACCAGAATCGATCCTTCGCACGCGGCGAGCGACCGGCTGACCTCGTAGGCGAAGTCGACGTGGCCGGGCGTGTCCATCAGGTTGAACACATAGGTCTGGCCGTCCTTGGCCTTGTAGTTCAGGCGGACGGTCTGGGCCTTGATGGTGATGCCGCGCTCGCGCTCGATGTCCATGTTGTCGAGCACCTGTTCCGTCATCTCGCGCGCGGTCAGACCGCCGCAGGTCTGGATCAGGCGGTCGGACAGGGTCGACTTGCCGTGGTCGATATGGGCGATGATCGCGAAGTTGCGGATTTTGGAAAGATCTGTGGTCATGGTCGCGGGTTTTACACGGCGTCGGGGTTGCTGCCAAGCGGCGGATTCAGCGGGTTCAGAAGTCCCAGGGAGAAATGAGTTCCAGCCCTGTCGTCCGAAAATCCGACAGGTTGCGGGTGGCGAGACTGCCGCCGTTGACCCGCGCGATGGCGGCGATCATGCCGTCCGGTATGGACATGGCGGCACCTTGCTGTTTGGCCGCGCCCATGATCTCGCCATGTGCTGGATCAGACATGCCACTGCTGGTGTCGAGAAAGATCAAATATCCGAGCCCTCATGCGTCCGGTTTTCAAGGATGACAGCCTCGAGGTCGATATCAGGTCCGGGCCGCGCCGAGAGTCTTGCATAGAATGCCGCCGCCGGCTCGCGTCCGGCCTCGCGCACTTCATAGGCTTCCAGCGCCCGCTCGACGATTTCGGCGATCGAGCGCTTTTCCCGCCGTCCGAGCCGGTGGGCGAGCTCGCGCGCCTTCGCGCTTCGCACGGAGAATTGCGGCTCGGCCATGGGACACTCCATCTGTTTGGGCATAAGTCTATCCCGAACCCTTCTGCCATCAAGATGGCAGAAGGTATCTTGATGGCAGATCAGCCCCTCAGCTTGCCGCCGGTGGCCTTTTCCACCGCCGCGATGATCTTCTTTGACACGCTGTCGATGTCGGTGTCGGTCAGGGTGCGGTCCGTTGGCTGCAGGCGCACGGCGATGGCCAGTGACTTGTTGCCTTCGCCGACGCCCGGGCCTTCATAGATGTCGAACAGGGACACGGACTCGATCAGCTGCTTGTCGGCGCCGGCGGCGGCGTTCAGCAGATCCTGGGCGTTGACGCTCGCGGCGACGACGAAGGCGAAGTCGCGCTCGACGGCCTGGAAGGGCGAGGCGGCCAGCGCCGGCTTGGAGGTGCGCTTGCGCTCCTTCACCGGGATGGTGTCGATGAAGACCTCGAACGCGACCACGGGACCCTTCACGTCCATGGCCTTCAGCACTTTGGGGTGCAGCTCGCCGAAGCGGGCAAGGCAGTTCTTCGGGCCGAGCATCAGCCGGCCGCTGCGGCCCGGATGGTACCAGGCCGGCGCGTCGGTGGTGATGCGCAGGTTCGCGGTCGCCGCGCCGAGCGCGTCGAGCAGGGCGAGTGCATCGGCCTTGGCGTCGAAGACGGTCACGGGGGCGGTCGCTTCCGACCAGTGCCGGCCGTGGTTGATGCCGGCGCGGACGCCGCCCGCGACGGTGGTCTGGTCCTCGGGCGCGTCGCCGGCGTACTGGGCGCCGACCTCGAACAGGGCGACCGAGGTGAAGCCGCGATCGGCGTTGCGGCCAGCGGCGTCCACCAGGTTCGGAAGCAGGCTGGGGCGCATGGCGTCCAGTTCCGAGCTGATCGGGTTGACCAGCTTCAGGCTGTCCGGCACGCCGCCGAACAGCTTGGCCAAGGCGGACGAGGTGAACGACCAGGTGACCGCCTCGTTCATGCCGCGCGCGGCCAGCGCCCGGCGGGCGATGCGGACCTGGCGCTGGCGGGCATTGACCGCCGGCTTGATGGTCTCGGTGAGGCGGGGCAGGACGGTCGATGGAATGGCGTGGTAGCCGTGAATACGGGCCACTTCCTCGACCAGATCGGCTTCACCCTCGATATCGGTGCGCCAGCTCGGAACCTGGGCGACGATGACGCCGCCCATTTCCTCGGCCTTGAAGCCCAGCGATTCCAGGCGCCGCACGGAGTCGGCGGCGGGAATGTCGATCCCGGTCAGGGTGCGCACCCAGTCGGGGCGCATTTCGGCGGTTTTGCTCCACTCGGGCACCGCGCCGGCGATCACCAGCTCGCTGGCTTCGCCGCCGCAGATCTCTTGGATCAGGCGGGTCGCTTCCTCGGCGCCGCCGATGACGAACTGGCTGTCCACGCCGCGCTCGAAGCGATAGCGGGCGTCGCTGTTGATGCCCAGCGTGCGGCCCGTATAGGCGATGCGCAGCGGGTCGAACAGGGCCGATTCCAGCACGATTTCGGTGGTCTCTCCCGTGCAGCCCGAGGCTTCGCCGCCCATGATGCCGCCCAGGCCCAGCGCCCCGGCATCGTCGGCGATGACGCAGGCGGCTTCGGGCAGGTCGTAGGTCTTGCCGTCCAGCGCCGCCAGCTGTTCGCCGGGGTTGGCGACGCGCACATGAATGCCGCCGGTCAGTTTGGCGGCGTCATAGACATGCAGCGGGCGGGCGCGGTCGAAGGAGAGATAGTTGGTGATGTCGACCAGCGCCGAGATCGGACGCAGGCCAATGGCCTTCAGGCGGCGCTGCATCCAGGCCGGGCTGGGGCCGTTCCTGACGCCGCGAATGGTGCGGCCGACGAAGACCGGGCAGGCGGGGGCGTCTTCCGGGGCCAGCTTCAGACTGATGCCGACCGGGCTCGCGAACGTGCCCTTCACCGGCGTGACCGGCGCGGGCTTCAGCGTGCCGATGCCGGCGGCGGCCAGATCGCGGGCGATGCCGCGCACGCCCAGGCAATCCTGCCGGTTGGGCGTGATGTTGATCTCGATGACCGGATCGTCCATGCCCAGCACCTTGGCGAAGGGCACGCCCAGCGGCGCGTCCTCGGGCATCTCGATGATGCCGTCATGGGCTTCCGACAGACCCATCTCGCGCTCGGACACCAGCATGCCGTTGGAGGCGACGCCGCGAATCTCGCTGGGCTTCAGCACCAGGCCGGTGGCCGGCACGGTCAGGCCGCTGTGCGCGAACACCGCTTTCAGACCGGTGCGCGCATTGGGCGCGCCGCACACGACCTGGACGGTCTCGCTGCCGGTGTCCACCTGGCAGACCCGCAGCTTGTCCGCATTGGGGTGCGGCTCGGCCTTGATGACATGGGCGACCGTGAACGGCGCCAGCACCGAGCCATTGTCCTCGACGCCTTCGACCTCGAGGCCGATGGCGGTCAGGGTATCGGTGATGGTCTTCAGGTCGGCCGCGGTGTCGAGATGATCCTTCAGCCAGGACAGGGTGAATTTCATCGGCTCACTCCCTGGCCCAGGGTCGGTACATTCAGCGACGAGAAGCCGTAATGGCGCAGCCAGCGCAGGTCGCTGTCGAAGAAAGCGCGCAGATCGGGGGCGCCATATTTCAGCATGGCGATGCGGTCGATGCCCATGCCGAAGGCGAAGCCCTGGTATTTGGCGGGGTCCACGCCGCAATGCTCCAGCACCTTGGGGTGCACCATGCCGCAGCCCATGATCTCCAGCCAGTCGTCGCCTTCGCCGATGCGCAGCTCGCCGCCGTCGCGGCGGCAGCCGATATCGACCTCGGCCGATGGCTCGGTGAAGGGGAAATAGCTGGGGCGAAAGCGCATCTTCACCTCGTCCACCTCGAAGAAGGCGCGGCAGAACGCCTCGATGCAGCCTTTCAGATGACCCATGTGAGTCGATTCGTCGATCACCAGCGCCTCGATCTGGTGGAACATGGGCGTGTGGGTCTGGTCGCTGTCGCAGCGGAAGGTGCGGCCCGGCGCGATGATGCGCAGCGGCGGCTTGGTGTTCAGCATGGTGCGGATCTGGACCGGGCTGGTGTGGGTGCGCAGCACGCGGCGCGTCCCGTCCGGCCGCTCGGGAAGGTAGAAGGTGTCGTGCATCTGCCGGGCAGGGTGCTCGGGCGGAATGTTCAGCGCGGTGAAGTTGTAGAAATCTTCCTCGATGTCCGGGCCTTCAGCGACGGTGAACCCCATCTGGGCGAAGATTTCGGTCACCTCGTCGATCACCTGGCTGACCGGATGGATGCTACCGCGCGCTTCGGGCAGGACCGGCAGGGTGACGTCGATCCGCTCGCTGACCAGCCGGGCGTCCAGCAGCGCGTCCTCCAGCGCCTCGCGGGCGGCGCGGATGGCGCTGTCCACGTCGTCCTTCAGGCCGTTGAGGGCGGGGCCGGCGCTCTTGCGCTCCTCCGGGCTCATCTGGCCCAGGCCGCGCATCAGTTCGGAGATGGCGCCCTTTTTGCCGAGGGCGGCGACGCGGATCTGCTCAAGCGCCGCGGAATCGGCGGCGGCGGCGATCCGGGCCAGAAGGTCTTCGCGAAGGGTGTCGATGTCCTGCATCAGCTTTTTCCATGAAAAAAGGGGGCACGGGGCCCCCTCTTCCGAAACGGTATCAAGGCAAGGAGACCTGGATCAGGCGGCCTTCGCCAGCGCGTCCTGCGCCTGCTTGACCAGCGAAGCGAAGGTTGCGGGCTCGTGGATGGCGATATCCGACAGGACCTTGCGGTCGAGTTCGATGCCGCTCAACAGGAGCCCGTTGATAAAGCGGGAATAGGTCAGGCCGTGTTCACGGACGGCGGCGTTGATGCGCTGGATCCACAGGGCGCGGAAGGTGCGCTTCTTCGCACGGCGGTCGCGATAGGCGTACTGACCGGCCTTCTCCACCGCCTGATTGGCGATGCGGATGGTATTCTTGCGGCGGCCGTAATAGCCCTTCGCCGCGTCGAGGATCTTCTTGTGACGGGCGTGCGTCGTCACACCGCGTTTTACGCGAGACATGCTGCGAGCTCCTTAGCCGTAGGGAAGGAATTTTTTGACGATACGGGCATCGGCATCACACAGGATGGTGGTGCCGCGCTGATTGCGGATCTGCTTGTTGGTCCGCTTGATCATGCCGTGCCGCTTGTTCGCCTGGTTGGAGCGAACCTTTCCCGACGCCGTCAGGCTGAAGCGCTTCTTAGCGCCCGATTTGGTCTTTAGCTTGGGCATTTCGCTTTCCTTTTGGTCGAATGTTGTTCAGCGATGAAGACCGCCGCGGCATGCCCTGCCGGCCGGGCGATCAAGGCGCGCTTTATAGCGTCGGCCTTTCCCGGTTGCAAGCGCTGTGGCGGCGCATGCCCGCCGATGCTTATGATGGGCGTCTGACAAGGGGAGAATGCCATGTTGCTGCGCCGCGCCGCGAGAGGATTCCTGCTGCTGGGCCTGTTGCTCGCGTCGGGCTGGCAGTCCGCCGCCGCCATACAGCTGAGCCTGCCGCAGCCCGCCGGCCCGGCCATGTGGCGCCTCCAGGCCGAGGGTGCCACGGTGTATTTCCTGGGCTCGTTCCATCTGCTGCCGCCCACCCTGGCCTGGCGGGACGAGCGGGTGACGGGCGCCATGCGCGAGGCGCGGACCGTGGTCTTCGAGGTCGATATGCCCGACTCACAAGAAGGCGCGGTGAACGCCATGATGATGCGCCGCGCCGCGCTGCCCGCCGGGCGCACCTTGCAGGACGAACTGGATGTCGAGACCTACGCCCACCTGACGCGCGTGGTGGCGCGCACGCCGCTGCAGATGCCGGTGCTCGAGCGGACCAAGCCCTGGTTCGTGGCGACGGCGCTGGTGGTCGGCTACATGATGCAGCAGGGCGCCGATCCGGCGCTGGGCGTCGATGCCGTCCTGGCGCGCGAGGCCCGCGCCAGCGGCAAGACCATCGCCGCCTTCGAGACCATCGAGCAGCAGCTGGACCTGCTGGAGTCCATGTCGCGCGAGGAGCCGAACTTCCTGGTGATGGACACCATCCGGTTCATCGAGAATCCCGAAGGGCTGCTGGCCCGCACCATCGACGCGTGGAAGAGCGGCGACACGGACACTCTGGCCCGGGTGATGGAAGACGATCTGGACGGTTACGAAGGCGCCTATGACCGCTTCATCGCCGACCGCAACGCGGCCTGGGTGCCGGAGATCGAGGCGATGATCCGGAAAGGCGGGGTCTATTTCGTGGTGGTCGGCGCGGGCCACCTGGTTGGCGACCGGAACGTCATCGGCCTGCTGGAAGCCAAGGGATACCAGATCGAGCGGTTCTGATCAGGGTCGCTGCTCGCGCCGTGACGCTCTTCAATGACGGAATGGGTTAGACCTGAAGCACGGTGCAGGCCGACAGGCCCGGGGCGCCGTGGACGTGGGTGAAGGCGGTCTTCGGGGTGCCGGGCACCTGGCGGTCGCCGGCGTCACCGCGCAGCTGGGCGATCACCTCGCAGACCTGGCGCAGGCCCGAGGCGCCGATGGGCTCGCCATTGGCGATGCAGCCGCCATCGGTGTTGACGGGCATGCGGCCGCCGATTTCGGTGTCGCCATCGCGCAGCAGTTTTTCCTGCTCGCCATCGGCGCAGAAGCCGCATTCGGCCAGATACATGATCTCGGCTCCCGCCTCCGTATCCTGCACTTGGACGATGTCGACGTCCTCGGGGCCGAGGCCGGCCATCTCGAAGGTGGCGCGGCTGGCGATGGTCGACGGGCTGGCGGCGCGCTCAAGGCCGAGATAGGGGCTGAACACCTCGAACGAGCCGTAATGGCGGGTACGCAGCGCGGCGGCGCGCAGGAACACCGGCCGGTTGGTGAAGCGGCGCGCCACCTTCTCGCTGGCCAGGATCAGCGCCGCGCCGCCCTCGGCGGGCGAGCAGAACATGTATTTGGTCAGCGGATAGGACAGCATGTCCGAGTTCATGATGGTGTCCATGGTCACCGGCTCGCGGCGCCACGCATTGGGATTCCTGGCGCCGTTGCGGAACGCCTTGTTCGCGACCATGCCAAGCGCGTCGCGCGAGATGCCGTGTTCCGACAAATAGCGGTTGATCTTCATGCCGAAGAACTGGGTGGTCAGCATCAGGCCGGTCTCGCCGTACCAGGTCTCGAGGCCGGAATTGCGCGGGTCCGAATTGAACGCGCCGCGCGGGTGCTTGTCGAAGCCGACGGCGAGGCCGAGATCGTACTGCCCGGCCTTGATCGCGGCATAGGCCGAGAGAAGGGCCGAGCCGCCCGTGGCGCAGCCATTCGAGACATTGACGAACTGGATGCCGGTCAGGCCCAGCTCATTGACCAGCGAATCCGCGCTGCCCGCCGCGGCCGAGCCACCGAAGGCGAACTGCATGTCGGTCCATTCCAGCCCGCAATCCTTCAGCGCCTGCCGTACGGCGTAGGCGCCCTGCTGGCGGCCGCTCACGCCGTCGGTGCGGCCGAACGGATGCAGGCCGATGCCGATGATGCACACTTCGGTCATGGATGGTCTCCCCGGTTAAGGGGAAGAGTTTATACCGCGATATAGTAAAGGGCGAGTCCCTTGCCCTGAATTATCGTCATGGCGAGCGGACGGCTTCAGACCTGCAGCACGGTGCAGGCCGAGACGCCCGGGCCGCCATAGACGTGGGTGTAGCCGGTCTTGGGGCTGTTCGGTACCTGCCGCGCGCCCGCGTCGCCGCGCAGTTGCAGCACGACCTCGTAGACCTGGCGCAGGCCCGAGGCGCCGATGGGTTCGCCATTGGCGATGCAGCCGCCATCGGTGTTGATGGGCATCTTGCCACCGATCTCGGTGTGGCCTTCCTGGATCAGCTTTTCCTGATCGCCGTCCCTGCAGAAGCCGTTCTCGGCCATGTGCATGATCTCGGCGCCCGATTCCGTGTCCTGGATCTGGATCACGTCCATGTCCTCCGGTCCAACGCCGGCCATCTCGAAGGCGACCTTCGAGGCGAACACGGTCGGGCTGGGCGCGCGCTCCAGCGCCAGATAGGGGCTGAACACCTCGAAGGCACCGTAGTGGCGGGTGCGCAGGGTGCAGGCGCGCAGATGGACGGGGCGGTTGGTGTAGCGGCGGGCCGCTTCCTCGCTGGCCAGGATCAGCGCGATGCCGCCTTCGGCCGGCGAGCAGAACATGTACTTGGTCAGCGGATAGGACAGCATGTCCGAATGCAGCACCGTGTCCAGGTCGACCTCATCCCGGCGCCAGGCGTTGGGGTTCAGCTTGCCGTTGCGGAACGCCTTCTGCGCCACCATGCCCAGCGTCTCGTGCGAGATGCCATGTTCCTGCATGTAGCGGTTGATCTTCATGGCGAAGAACTGGGTGGTCAGGCTCAGGCCGGTCTCGCCGTACCAGCGCTCAAGGCCGCGGCTGGCGGGGTCGGAGTTGAACGCGCCCCGCGGATGCTTGTCGAAGCCCACGGCCACGCCCAGATCGTACTGGCCGGATTTGATCGAGGTGTAGGCCGAGATCAGCGCGCTGCCGCCGGTGGCGCAGCCATTGGAGACGTTGACGAACTGGATGCCGGTCAGCCCCAGCTCGTTGACGAGGGAATCGGCGTTGCCCGAGGCGGCCGAGCCGCCATAGGCGAACTGCATGTCCGACCATTCCAGCCCGGCGTCCTTCAGCGCGTCGCGCACGGCGTGCGCGCCCTGCTGGCGTCCGGTCTTGCCTTCGGTCCGGCCGAATTTGTGAATGCCGATACCGATGATGCAGACTTCCGTCATCTTTCCGATCCTTCAAAACAAGCTTGGGTGCAGAAAACCCTTATGCCTGATTCCGGCGGCTCAGTCGAGTTGCAGGACGATGGCTTTCAGATAGGCGCTTTCCGGCAGCAGCGGGTGCACCGGATGGTCGGGACCGGCGCCGGACGAACGGAGGATGCGGCCCGACCGGCGGGCATCGCCCAGGCCGCGCGCCACTTCCTCGGCGAAGGCCTCGGGGCTGACATTGTGGCTGCACGAGGCGGCGAGCAGGATGCCCCCCGGCGCGACCAGCGGCGCGGCCAGCTTGACCATCTTGCGGTAGCCCTTCAGTCCGGGCTTCAGGTCCTTCTTCGACTTCACGAAGGCGGGCGGGTCGGCGATGACCACATCGAACTTGCGGCCGCCCTGGCCCATGCTTTCCATGGCCTCGAACGCCTCGGCCCGGCGCAGATCCATGATCCCCGCCACGCCGTTCGCCTCGGCGGCCTGCTTCGCCAGCGCCAGCGCGGGCTCCGACCGGTCGATGGCGACCACTTCCCTGGCGCCCGCCGCCGCGCACTGGACGCCGAAGGCGCCGGCGAAGGTGTAGAGATCGAGTACCTTGCCGCCGCGCGCGAAGCGGGACACGAAGGCGCGGTTGTCGCGGTGATCATAGAACCAGCCGGTCTTCTGGCCGCCGGCCAGGTCGGCGAGGAAGCTGACGCCGTTCTCCTCCAGCGCGACCGGCCCGTCGACGGCGCCGTGCACGACGCGCACGTCCGAGGCGAGGCCTTCGGTCTGGCGCGCGGGCGTGTCGAGCCGCAGCACGATGGCGTCGGGTTGCACGGTGTGCTTCAGCGCCGCGACGATGGGCTCCAGCAGCGCGTCCATGCCGGCGGTGTTGGCCTGCACCACCAGCACGCCGCCGAACCGGTCGACGATCAGGCCCGGCAGGCCATCGGCCTCGGCATGGACCAGCCGGTAGAACGGGCGGTCGTAGAGGCGCTCGCGCAGCCGCAGGGCCGCGCCGATGCGGGCGCGGAAGAAGGCGGCGTCGATCTTCTCGTCCGGGTCGCGGCTCAGGATGCGGCCGGCGATCAGGGTGTGGGCGTTGAACATGCCCGTGCCCAGCGCGCGGCCTTCGCCGGACTGGAAGCGCACCAGCGCGCCGCGCGGAATCGCCCGTGCTTCGGCGTCCATGGGAATCTCGTTGGAATAGATCCAGGGATGGCCGAACAGCACCCGCATGTGCATGCGGGGATTGAGACGGATGGCGGGAAGGCTCATGACATGGGGCTTTCGGTCGGAAGCGGTGGGGCAGACCTACCCCCAAACGCGGCCCGCCGCCAAATTATAAGTGCTCGCCGCGTCCGGCCATGCGACATACGACCGATTGTTCACGGAGATATGGCCATGGCGCTCACCCTCTACATGCATCCGCTCGCCTCGTTCTGCCACAAGGTGCTGATCGCCCTGTACGAGAACGCGACCCCGTTCACGCCGCGCATCGTCGACTTCGCGGACCCGCAGGACGCGGCCCAATTTCTGGCCGTCTGGCCGGTGGGCAAGATTCCCGTGCTGCACGACAGCGCCAAGGACCGGACGCTGCCGGAGACGACCATCATCATCGAGTATCTGGAGCAGTTCTATCCGGGCGCCCGGCCGCTGCTGCCGCGCCACAAGTCGCAGCGGCTGGAGGCGCGGTTGTGGGACCGGTTCTTCGACCTTTACGTGCAGGTACCCATGCAGAAGATCGTCGGCGACCGGCTGCGGCCCGAGGGCGCGCGCGACCCGCACGGCGTGGCCGAGGCGCGCGCCGGACTCCGCACCGCCTATGACATGATCGAGCGCCAGCTCGACGGCAGGGAATGGGCGCTGGGCGACGGCTTCGGCATCGCCGATTGCGCGGCGGCCCCGGCGCTGTTCTATGCCGGGTTCGTCGAGCCGTCTCCGGCCGGCCATGTCCATCTCGCCGCCTATGTCGAGCGGCTGATGGCGCGCCCGTCGGTCCAGCGGGTGCTGGCGGAGGCGAGGCCCTACTTCCGGAATTTCCCCTATCGCGAGGCCATGCCGGCCCGCTTCCTGGAGGATGCCGATCCGGCCTAGTCGTTCGCGGGCAGGGCGAGGCGCGCGCCCTTGACGCTGGCGATGATGCGTCCCAGCGTGGCGCGCACTTCCGGGCTCAGGCGCTCGTCATCGGCGGCGGCGCGGACCTCGCCGCTCCACTGGTCGCGGTCCAGCACGCCTTCGCGGATCAGCTGGCGGACGAGGATGTTGTGGGCCAGCAGCAGCGCCTCGAAGCCGTCATAGAAGTCGTCCATTTCCTGTTCGGTCCACATCCGCCGGTCCTTCCTGTGCGATCCTCGGGCGGCGCAGCCTAGCGGCGGCGCGTTACGGTTCAACGCGTCCGGCCAGGGCGGGTTTCGGGTACGGGACAGGTTTCGGGAAAATATCCGGTCATGCCGGATGGTGGCAGACCGCCTCGATGTGATGGCCGTCCGGGTCGAGCAGGAAGGCGGCGTAATAATCCGGGTGATAGTCGGGCCGTAGGCCGGGCGCGCCATTGTCGGCGCCGCCGGCGGCCAGTCCCGCCGCGTGGAAGGCATCGACCGCGGCCCGGTTCGGCGCCCGGAACGCGATGTGTTGTCCCTCTGGCGCCACCGGTGGCGGCGCGCCCTCGACCGTCGGCCCGCCGATCCAGAACGGCGGCTCGCCATCCGGGTCGTCGCCGAAGCCGAACGCGGAATAGCCGTCGAACACCTGCGCCTGCAGCGACAGATAGCCCAGCGCGCCGAGCACGGCCTCGTAGAAGGGCTTGGACTTGCGCAGATTGCTGACGGGGAGGGAGAAGTGGTCGATCATGGGGCCGTGCTCCTCTGTGGGGGCAATTTCCGGGGAGTCTCTTTGCGATCCGTATAATCGCAAATGGATCGGTTGAGTCCTAGAGAAGCGGTTCTTCACCCCTTACCGCACACACTACATAAAGTGGGTCCGAGCGGCCCGGGAACGGTGACAGGTCGAGAAATTCGGTTTCGCCGAAACCGCCGGCCAGCCGGAAATACATGTCGACCACGCCGCCATGCTGCTCACTGCCCAGTGCGCGCCAGATGGCGACGGCCTTGGTGGGGAACATGCGGTTGGAGAAGGACAGGATGAAGGGCGCGCCGGGCCGCAGCACGCGGGCCACCTCGCGGAAGATCTCCAACGGACGGGTCATGTACTGGACCGACACGGCCACGGTGCAGCCGTCGAAACTGGCGTCGGCGAAGGGCAAGGCGGGGCTGGCGTTGAGGTCCTGGACGAAGCCGCCGGTCAATTGGGGGTTGGCCCTCAGCTCCTCCACGTTCATGCCGTGGCCGATCAGCCGGTCGAAGCGCACATCCTCGGGCATGTGGGACACGCAGGAGGACATCAGGTCGAGGATGCGGCCGCCCGCCGGCAGGCGCTCCTTGTAGAACAGCGCCAGCGAGGCGCGGGCCGGGTCGTCGATATGGGTGACGATGCGCGCCGGGCGGTAGAACCAACCATCGGGCGTCTCGTCGATGCGGGCGAAATGTTCGGGCCTGAACGGGTTTTCCATGAAGCGAGCCTAGCGCGGGCCGCCGGGGCCGGGAAGACGCTCAGTGGCTCTCGAGGTAATCGCGCAGGCGCTGGCGGTAGTGGGAGATGAAATCCTCGCGCTCCAGCAGTTCGGCCATGTCCACCAGCGCCCATTGCTGGCCTTCGTCGCCGAAGACGATGGCGTCCACGTGATGGGGCTGGAGGCGGGCGACGAAGAAGTGCGCGGTCAGGCCACTGAAGTCGGCCGAGGGATAGGCGCGGTGCCAGAGGATGGAGGCGGGATCGAGCCGCAGGGCGAATTCCTCCTCGGTCTCGCGCAGGGCGCATTCCAGCGGCGTCTCGTCGCCCTCGCGGCCGCCGCCGGGCAGGTCCCACAGGCCGGCGTAGCGCAGGCCGGGGAAATCGTCGCGCTGGTAGACCAGGACCTTGCCGTCCAGCAGCAGGGCGATCTTCGATCCGCTGAAGCTCATGCTGGCCTCCAAACGAAAAAGGGCGCCCGCGGGCGCCCTCTCCAGATCCGTGCGCGGCCGCGCCTCAGATCGACTCGTTGATCCACTGCAGGATCTTGCTCTTGGGCTGGGCGCCGACCTTGGTCGCGCGCAGCTCGCCGTCCTTGAACAGCATCAGGGTGGGAATGCCGCGCACGCCATAGCTGGTCGGCGACACGGGATTCTCGTCGATGTTGAGCTTGGCGATGGTCAGCTTGCCGCCCATCTCCTCGGCGATCTCGTCGAGCGCCGGGGCGATCTGCTTGCAGGGGCCGCACCATTCGGCCCAGTAATCGACGACAACCACGCCAGAGGCCTGGAGGACGTCGGCTTCGAAGCTGTCGTCCGTGATCTTCTTCGTGCTCATAGAAAATTCCTTCATCGCATGAAGTGCTGGCCTACGAAGGTAGGGTGACCCAGGGGGCAGGTCAAGGGCACGTCACGGCGCCGGGGCGTGGGGGTCGAGCAGCGCGTCGGGCAAGGTCATCAGGCTGGGGCCGTCGGTCCACAAAAGAGCGCAGCGCACCGGCCTGCCGGGATAGATCCGGCGCAGCAGATCGCGATAAGCGGCCATCTGTCCCAGATAGAGTGGCGGCACGTCTTCGGCGCACAATGGCGGCGGCCGGTTGGTCTTGTAGTCGACGATCATCACCGCGTCCTCGGTGACGGCGAGCCGGTCGATCTGGCCGCTGATGGCGCGGGTGCCGAGCAGGCCGGTGACCGGCACTTCCGCCGCGCTGCCGGGGCCGAACAGGGCGGCGCAGGCCGGATCGTCCAGGATGCGCAGCACTTCCTCCGTCCAGGCGGCGACGACGGCGGAGGAAAGGCCGTGGCCGGGCTGGCCGAGGAAGCGGCGCGCGGCGCCGGGGCGTTCGGCGGGCGCCACGTCGGGCAGCCATTGCAGCAGGCGGTGCATCAGCGTGCCGCGCAGGAAGCGCTCGCGGTCGCCGGCCTCCATGGGGCTGCGCACCGGCATTTCCGGCAAGGTGGGGCGCGACGGCGCCAGCGGCCGGACGGGCGCCGGTTCCTCGGGCGGCGGCGCGGCAAGCCATAGTGGCGCGGGCGCTGGTCCGGCCGGCGTTGGCAGGGTCACCTCCTGTTCGACGACCTCGCCGCCCATGCGCAGCCGGCGCACCGGATTGCCGGCGAAGTCCTTGGCTTCGGCCGCTCCGAGCCGGTCGAACGCCTCGGCGGTAAGGTCGTACCAGCAATTGGCGGGGCGGCCGCGCGCCGTCTCGTAGCCGCAGACGTAAAGCCGGTCGCCGGCCCGGGTCAGCGCCACGTAGAGCTGGCGGTTGTATTCCTCGTCGCGCTTGCGCTTGCCGGCGTCGCGCGCCTCGGCGATGGCGCCGACCACGTTCTCGGCCCTGACCGGCCAGGCGAGCACCGGTGCGCCGGTGTCCTCCTCCAGCCAGTAGAGCGAGCGGGCATCCTGCGGGATGGTGCAGGTGTCGGGCAGGAAGACGATGGGCGCCTGCAGGCCCTTGGCGCCGTGGACGGTCATGACGCGGACCTGGCCATTGCCCTGTTCCAGCTCGCGCTTGACCTCGGTCTCGGCGGCCTCGATCCAGTGGATGAAGCCCTGCAACGACGGCGCGTGGTTGCGCTCGTAGTCCAGCGCGAGGGCGAGGAACTCGTCCATGGGATCGAGCGCGTCGAGCCCGAGCCGCTTCAGCATGGCACGGCGCCGGCCGGTATCCAGCACCTCGGCATAGAACTCGTAGGGCGGCACGAAGTCGGCCCGGGCGAGGCAGTGGCCCAGGAACGCCCAGGCCGGCGCGAAGGCGGGCTCCTCGCGCCGGGCGGTCAGCGCGGGCCACAGGCGGCCCTCGCGCTGATAGGCCAGCCGGAACAGATCGTCCTCGGACAGGCCGACCAGCGGCGATTTCAGCACCACGGCCAGGGTCAGGTCGTCCTCGGGCATCAGCACGAAGCGGCCCAGCGCCAGCAGGTCCATCACCGCGAGCTGTTCGGTCAGCACCATGCGGTCCACGCCGGCGACGGGCACCTGCGCGGCCTTCAGCTCGCGGACCATGGCGGTAAAGAAGCTGTTGCGCCGCCGCACCAGCACCATCACGTCGTCCGGTCGGATCGGGCGGCCTGCGGACTCCAGCGGCGCGCCCGTGTCGAGCCAGTGCCGGATCTGGCGGGCGATGCGCCGCGCCAGCCGGGTTTCCGCCGGCTCGATGGGCCGGCGCCGGACGGGCGGCTCCCAGTTGCCGGGCGCCTCGACTTCTGGCGGGCGCTCCACCGGCCATAGTTCCACCTCGCCCGCGACGCCCTTGCGGTAGGCCTTGTGCTCGATCCGTTCGATGCGGCCGGGATCGCCCGGTTCGCCGAACACCAGCCCGTTGCGGGCGACGTCGTTCTGGAACACGGCGTCGACCAGGGCGAGAACCGCTTCCGTGGAGCGGAAGGAGATTTCCAGGCTGGCGTCCAGGAACCGCTTGTCTACCAGATCGGCCCGGCGGCGGAAGGTGCGGCGCATGCGCTCGAACTCGGCCGGTTCGGCGCGCTGGAAGCTGTAGATGGATTGCTTGGCATCGCCCACGGCGAAGATGGTGCGCTCGCCATCGCGCGCGCCTTGGCCGGTGAAGAACTCGGCGGCGAGGGCGTCGATCACCGCCCACTGGTCGGGATTGGTGTCCTGCGCCTCGTCGACCAGGATGTGGTCGAGACCTTCGTCCAGCTTGTAGAGCACCCAAGCCGTGCTGCCGGTGACCAGCGCCCGCGCCTTGGCGATCAGGTCGTCATAGTCCAGCACCGCGCGCTGTTCCTTCAGCGCGGCATAGGTCCGGCTGAGCGCGCGGCCGAGGACAGCGAGGGCGCTGCTGGCCGTCGCGGCGCGCACCGCCTTGATCCGGGTGGCGACATCGAGCAGGCGCGCGCCCTCGCTTGCCAGTACGTCGGTCGCGTCGGGATGCGTCTTGGTGATCTTGGCCGTGACCAGCCGCTCGCGGATCTTCGCGGGCGCGCTCGCCGTGAGGAACAGGGCGGCATACTCGGCGAACCGCCCAGCGCGGTCGCTTTCACTCGCCGCCAGCCAGTCGGCGATGCCCGCGCCGCGCGTCTGATCGGTGGTCGATCCGCCCGTCATGGCCGCGCAGATCCGCTGCAGCCCGGCATGCTCGAAGACGCCGTCGCGGCAGGCCGCCGCGATGATGTCTCGCTCGGTCGTGCCCGGTTCGAGGCCGAGCAGGCGGTAGAGGCGGCTGTCGTCGTTGCCGGCAAAGGCCGCCGGACGCGCCGTCAGCTCGCGCAGCAGGCCGGTGAACTGGAAGTCGGTGAGATGGGCCGACACGAAGTCGAGCGCCTCGGTCAGGTCCGGATCGCGGCCGGCATGGGCGCGGGCCAGCACACGGGCGACGGCGTCCATCATCAGTTCGGCGGCGGAGCGGTCATCCATCACCTGAAAGTGCGGCGCGATGCCGGTTTCCAGCGGAAAGCGCGACATCAGCGACTGGCAGAAGGCGTGAATGGTCTCGATCTTCAGGCCGCCGGGGACGTCCAGGACCTCGGCGAACAGCCGCCTGGCCTTGGCGATGCGCACCGCGTTGGGCGGAATACCCTCTTCCAGCGTGGCCAGAGCCTTGTAGAGAACGTCGTCGTCCGCCGTCGCCCATTCGGCAAGGCGGCTGTTCACCCGGTTCGCCATTTCGGCGGCGGCGGCCTTGGTGAAGGTCAGGCACAGAATGCCCTGCGGCCGCGCGTCCGCCAGCAGCAGGCGCAGCACGCGGTTGGTGAGCATGTACGTCTTGCCGGTGCCGGCCGACGCGCCGACCCAGGCCGATGTGCCCGGATTGGCGGCGAGGTCCTGCTTGCTCGGCTCGCGGAGCAGGGTGCTCATTCGCTCCACTCCTTCACGCGGGCCAGATGATCGTATTCGCCGAAGCCGGTCTCCAGCGGGTTGGGCTGCGACACATAGGGCGTCTCTGGGAGGTCGAAGGTGGCGATGAGGCGGCGCAGGCCCGCTTCGGCCTCCTCGACCAGGGTATCCAGCGTCGCGTGGTCCTCGATCAGGGCGCTGGCCAGCTTGATCTGGTTGGCCTTGCCTTCACCCTTCAGCGTCCACCAGGCCAGCTCGGCGACCAGGCCGGTGAGGCTCTCGAACGCGCCCCGGCGCAGCATCATCGCCTGCAGCGGCATCTGGGCGGCATAGCCGGCGAGCAGGCGGGCGGCATTGGGCGCGCCGCCGGTCTTGTAGTCGATGATCTCATAGGAGCCGTCGGCGCGCCGGTCGATGCGGTCGGCCTTGGCGGACAGGATGAAATCGCCCTGCTCAAAGCCGGACAGGACCAGTTCGCCGCGCCGCTCCAGCAAGGCGGGGGAAGACTTCGCGGCCGTGCGCTCTTCCTGCTGGGCAAGAAACCAGCGCGCGATCTGCTGGAACCGGGGCCACCAGAACGAGCGGACCAACGGCTTGTCCATCAGCGGCCCGAACGCGGCCCGGCCATGCTCGATCAGCCGCTCGAAGGCATCGGGCGTAAGCGCGGGATGGGCTTCCAGATACTGGTGCAGGGCGTCGTGGATCAGATTGCCCCGGTCGGCCGCGCCCGGGTCCGCGTCCAGCGGGTCGAGCGGATCGAGCCTGAGGATGCGCTGGGCGTACAGTGCGTAGGGATCGCGCAGCCACGCCTCGATCCGCGTCACCGACAGCTTGCGCGGCCGGGCTTCCACGGGCGGGCGGGGCTCGGGCGGCGGGCAGGGCGAGGGATCGCCCGGGACATGATCGAGCAGGCCGTGCCAGTCCAGATGCGGCGGACGCGGCCAGCGATCGTGGCCGACCAGCGCGTCGAGCCGCAGCAGCCAGCGGGACGGCAGGGTCGGCGATCCGCCGACCTTGTCGGCGCGGGTCAGGTAGACCAGCGGCGCGGCGGCGCCCTGGACGAAATCATGGGCCGACAGGCCGATCCGGCGCTCGGGCAGCGGCAGGCCGAAGCGCTGCTTCATGGGCCGGCTCATCCACGGATCGGCGCTGGCCTGCGGCGGCCAGCTGCCTTCGTTCAGGCCGCCCAGGATCATCACGTCGGCATGATGCAGGCGCGCTTCCAGCGGACCCAGGATGGACAGGCGCGGATGACGGCCGAAGGCGGGCCGCACCACACGGTCCTGCATGGCGGCATCCAGCAAAGCGGGGTAATGGCGCGCGTCGATGGCCAGATTGTCGGCGGTGTGGATGAACTCCTCCAGGAACGCGGCGGCGGCCTCGCCGGCGGCCTCCACCCAGAGCCGGGCGGCGCCCTTTTCGTCATCGGTATCCGCCAGCGCTTCGGCGGCGGCGATGTGCGCGCGCACCATTTCCGGCAATGGCGCGGGACCACCCTCGACCATGTCCATGAACGGCTCGAGCAGCGTGCGGACGCCCTGCCACCAAGCCAGAAGCGTGTCCTGACCCGGCGACTCCGACGTCTCGATCGCCTGCGCGATCCCCGCGAGACCGGGCAGGGGCCGTGGGCCGCGCAGCACGGTACGCTCCAGCCGCCGGACCCTGGATCGGAAGGCGCCCGGCGATTGCCCGCCCGCGGCGAGGGGATGTTTCAGGGCGGCCAGCAGGGGAACCGGGGCGGCAGCGGTCAGGGCCATGTCGGCGGTCAGGCGCAGGAACGAGGCCGTCGGCGTCTGCGACAGTGGCGTGCCGGCGGAATCGTCGATCTCGATCTCCCAGCGGCGCAGCGCGGCGGCGACCCGGCGCGCGAGATTGCGCTCCGGCGTCACCAGCGCGGCGGTGCGCCCTGGCGTCTCCAGCACCTCACGCAGGATAACGGCAATGGCGCCGGCCTCGTCCTGCTCGATGGGCGCGTCGATCCGGTAGATCCCGGCCAGCGCGGCGCGGCGGTCCAGCTTCAGGCCGCGCCATTCCGTGGTCGTCCGTGCCGGGCGCATGGCCTCGTTCAGCAGGCGCACGCGCTGCGGCGACTCCGGCGCGGCACCGTGCCAGAGATCGACCTCCTCCCGGTCGACGGCCATGCGCGACAGAAGCTGCTTCATGCCGAATTGCGGGTGGCTGGGCTCCAGCGCCTCCCAGCTTTCGGTATCCATGCCGGTCTGGAAACCGGGCAGAACGACGGCGCCCTGCGGCAGCCGCGCGATGATGCCGATCAGTTCGGCGCTGGCGGGGATGGAGCCGGTCGAGCCGGCGGCGATCACCGGGAAGGGCGGCGGCTGGTCGCGCCAGTTCGCCGCGAGCAGGCGCAGCAGCCGGTCGCGCCGGGCGGCGGGGTCGAGGTAGCCGCGCTCGGCCAAGATCGCCGGCCAGGCCTCGCCGACGATCTTGAGGAACTCGATGGTGACCTGCCAGTGGCCGGCGAACTCCTCGGGGACCAGTGTATGCAGGTCGGACAGGCTGCAGCCTTCGGTCTGGACCTGGTCGAGGAAGCCGGCGAGTTCGGCGGCGAGCCTGAAGGCCTGCGCGGGATCGTCGCTGTCGTCGCCCTGGGCGCGGCGCCATGCCAGCACCAGATTGGACAGCAGCAGCGTCCGCTCCAGCGGCGGGATCGCGGGCGGAACATCGAGCGCCGCCGCGCCGTCGCCGACCACGCCGGTCAGACTCAACTCGCCCTCGTCCACGTCGCCCAGCGGCTGCATCACCGGCAGGATCAGCGCCTTGCCGTCGGACAGGCGCAGGAACGCCTCGCGCAGGGTCCGCGCCGCCCGCCGTGTCGGCAGCAGCACGCGCACGCGGCCAAGGGATAGCGGGTCGCCACCATGTCGCTCCAGCAGCCCGCGCGCCAGCGCGTCGACGAAGGACGTGCCGGCCGGAATGGTGAAAATGGCGGGTTTGCTCATGACGCGCGGGCGCTTCTCAAGCCGCGGGGATGGCGGTGCGGCATCATGGACGGGGTGCGCGGCAGCGGGAACATGCCCTAACTATCGCAAAGTTCCTTCAGGAACGCTTCCGCTTTGTCGCGGCCGTCCACCGTGCCGGCGTCGAGCCACCAGCCTTCATGTTCGAGGCCGAACAGCCGGCCGCTCGCCAGTGCGCGGTCCCAGATCAGATTGTTTGAAAAGGGACCTTCCGGCACGTTCGCGAACGCGGCGGCGCTGGCGATCTGGATGCTGGCATAGATCATCGGCGCCTCGGGCGCGGGCTTGCGGCGGCGCAGGCGCCCGTCCGGCTCAAGAAAGAAATCGCCCGCCCCGCCGAAGCCGACCGTGCGTTCCTTCGGCGCGACCAGCAGCAACGCGTCCATGCGCGCGGGGTCCCACGTGGCGGCCATTCGGTGCAGGGTATCCTGCCCGCCATCGGTCCAGACCACGTCGGCATTGATGATGAAGAAGGGCTCGTCGCCCAGCAGCGGCAGGGCCTTGACCACGCCGCCGCCCGTGTCCATCAGCAGCGCGCTCTCGTCGGACAGGGTCACGCGGGGCGGCGCCGTTCGCGCGGCCAGATGCTCGACCAGCATGCCGCCGAAATAGTGGTGATTGACCACCGCGTCTTCGACGCCGGCTTGCGCAAGCGCGTCCAGCGTCCAGTCCACCAGCGGCTTGCCTGCCACGTCCACCAGCGCCTTGGGCCGGTCACTGGTCAGCGGCAACAGCCGGGTGCCCAGTCCGGCGCAGAGGACCATGGCGCGCCTGGGAAGATCGCTCATGCCCGATGTCCGGCCAGCGGCAGCCGGCGGGTGTCCGCCGGGCAGTGGGTGTCGAACCACAATTTCAGGTCTTCCAGCTCCGGATGTTCCAGCCCGCGCTCCAGCAGCGTCCACAGATTGGGGATCATGGTGGGATAGCGGGGCTTGCCGTCGCGCTTCCACAGCCGGGTGAAGATGCCGATGATCTTGGTGTTGCGCTGGGCGCCCAGCACCCAGTAGGCGGTCATGAAGGCCTCGCGGTCCACATCCGGCCGGGCGGCCAGATAGCGCTCCAACATCGCCTCTTCCAGCGCGGCGGAGACGCAGCGGCGGCAGTCCTGCAGCAGAGAGACCAGATCGTAAGCGGCCGGGCCGACCCGGCCATCCTGAAAGTCCAGCAGCCCGATCCCGGCGGTGCCGTCGCGGCCGGGCAGGGCCATCAGATTGTCGGCGTGGTAGTCCAGCAGAACCAGCGTATCCGGGCCGCCGCGCACCAGCGGAAAAACCGCGCGCCACAGCGCCTCGAACTCGGCTCCGGCATCGCCCGGTGTCGCATGTCCGGTGCGCGCCGGCAGGTACCAGTCCGGGAACAGCAGCACCTCGCGCGTCAGGGTGTCGTCGTCGTAGACGGGCAACTCGAACGGCGCCGCGCCGCGTACCGGCAGGAGCCTGGGCGGCGCGATGCGGTGCAGGTCGGCCAGCACGTCGATGGCGGCGGCATAGAGCGCCCTCTCGGTGGCGGGATCGCGCGCGATCAGGCGGGTGAAGGTGTCATCGCCCAGGTCCTCCAGCAGCAGGAACCCCTCGGCGATGTCGGCGGCGATGACGCGCGGGGCGCTGAAGCCGTTCTCGACCAGATAGTCGCCGATGGCCATGAAGGGACGCACGTCCTCCTTGTCCGGCGGCGCATCCATCAGCACGGCGCGCGGCTCGCCCTCGATCCGGAAATAGCGGCGGAACGAGGCGTCGGCGGCCAGCGGGCGCCAGACGGCGCCGGGCGTCCAGACGCGCGCCAGGAAAGCGTCGATCTCGGCTTCGCGGCTCAATTCGGTTCTTCCTCCAGTTGCCGGAGGCGGTCTGTCCAGGACGGGCCGCCGGAAAGGGTCATGCGGCGCCGATCCTCCACCAAACTCAGATGGATGGAAAGCCTGTCCTCGGGCAGGGCGGCGCCCATGCGTTCTGGCCATTCGATGAGCGTGACGCCGGTGTCGAAGGCTTCGTCCATGCCCAGTTCCGGCACGTCGTCCGGGTCGTCGATGCGGTACAGGTCGAAATGCCAGATGGCGTCGAAATCGCGGTCCGCCACGTCATAGGTCTGGACCAGGGTGAAGGTCGGGCTCGGCACCTCGTCCTCGACGCCCAGCGCCTGGATGAGAAAGCGGGCGAACGCGGTCTTGCCCGCGCCCAGATCGCCGAACAGGGCGATCACGTCACCCCGGCGCAGCAATGGCGCGAGCCGTCCCGCGATGCGGGCCGTGGTGTCGATGTCGGGCAGGTCGAGGGTGATCATGGATGACAAGCTTATTGGCGATGGCGCCAGAAATGACAACCCCCGCGCAAGGCGGGGGCTGCCGTCCGGAATGCCGGAAATCCTAGTAGCGATAATGATCGGCCTTGTAGGGGCCTTCCGGAGTGATGTTGATATAGGCCGCCTGATCGGGGCGCAGCACGGTCAGCTTGGCGTTGAGGCGTGCGAGGTGCAGGCGGGCGACCTTTTCGTCCAGGTGCTTGGGCAGCACATAGACCTTCTTTTCGTAATTGGCGTGGTTCTGCCACAGCTCGATCTGCGCGATCACCTGGTTGGTGAACGAGGTGCTCATGACGAAGCTGGGGTGACCGGTGGCGCAGCCCAAATTCACCAGGCGGCCCTTGGCGAGCAGGATGATGCGCTTGCCGTTGGGGAATTCGATCTCGTCCACCTGCGGCTTCACTTCGTGCCACGAGAAGTTGTGCAGACGCGACACCTGAATCTCGCTGTCGAAATGGCCGATGTTGCAGACGATCGCCCGGTCCTTCATCTCGTGCATGTGGTCGAGCGTGATGATGTCGATATTGCCGGTCGCGGTGACGAAGATGTCGCCGATGGCGGCGGCTTCTTCCATGGTCACGACCTGATATCCTTCCATGGCGGCCTGCAGGGCGCAGATCGGGTCGATCTCGGTGATCAACACCCGGGCGCCCTGGCCGCGCAAGCTGGCGGCGCAGCCTTTGCCCACGTCGCCATAGCCGGCGACGACGGCGACCTTGCCGGCGAGCATGACGTCGGTGGCGCGCTTGATGCCGTCGATCAGGCTCTCGCGGCAGCCATACAGGTTGTCGAACTTGGACTTGGTGACCGAATCATTGACGTTGATGCACGGCACCGGCAGGCCGCCCTGCTTCTCCAGCTGGTAGAGCCGCAGCACGCCGGTGGTGGTTTCCTCGGAAATACCGCGAACGTCGGGCATCAGTTCCGGGAAGCGGTTGATCATCATGGCGGTCAGGTCGCCGCCATCGTCCAAGATCATGTTCGGGCGCCAGCCATCGGGACCGAGGATGGTCTGTTCGATGCACCAGTCGAATTCCTGCTCGTTCTGGCCCTTCCATGCGAACACGGGCACTCCGCTGGCGGCGATGGCCGCGGCGGCCTGGTCCTGGGTCGAGAAGATATTGCACGAGCTCCAGCGGATCTCTGCGCCCAGCGCGGTGAGCGTCTCGATGAGAACGGCGGTCTGGATCGTCATGTGCAGGCAGCCGGCGATGCGGGCGCCTTTCAAGGGCTGGGCGGCGCCATATTCGGCGCGCAGGGCCATCAGGCCGGGCATTTCGGTTTCAGCAATGGTGATTTCCCGGCGGCCCCAGGGCGCCAGCGACATATCGGCGACTTTGAAATCGGTAAACGCGTTCATCGGTATCCTGCCATCCATAACACGGGGGAGCGGACCCCTTCAGGTCCGTGCGACGGCAAGTATAAAGATATCTTTATATATTTCTATCGATATTTCCTGACAGCGATCAGTCCTCGTCAAACTTGGCTTCCACCAACGCCGCCAATGCGTTAACCGCCTCGTCGGCTTGTGGTCCGGTTGCCTCGATCTGAATTTTCGTGCCGGGGCCGGCGGCCAGCATCATCAGTCCCATGATGGATGTGCCGACAACACGTTCTTCCGCGCGGCCGTCGCTGGGGCCGGTGACATAGACCGTGGCGTCATACTGAGCGGCCACATTGACGAACTTCGCCGACGCGCGCGCGTGGAGCCCGCGGCGGTTGGTGATCATCACGGTCTTGCGAGGCGTTTCCCCTGGCACTCAGTCCTTGCCCGTCAGCAGTTTGGACGCGACGTTGATGTATTTTCGCCCAGATTCCTGTGCGGAAGCAACAGCATCTTCCAGGGAGCAGGACAGGCGGACGCTCGCCAGCTTGATCAGCATGGGAAGGTTGATCCCGGCGATGACCTCGACCTTGGCCTTGTCCATGATGGAAATCGCCAGATTGGACGGGGTACCACCGAACATGTCGGTCAACAGGACGACGCCCTTGCCGGAATCAACCGACGCGACGGCATCGAGGATATCCTTGCGGCGTTGTTCCATGTCGTCCTCGGGGCCGATCGAGATCGCCCGGACCTGCTTTTGCGGCCCGACCACATGCTCCATGGCGGCGACGAACTCTTCAGCCAGACGGCCATGGGTAACCAGAACCAACCCGATCATGTATCGCTATCCTGACGACTTGGCGGGGGCGAGCCAGACTCCATAACGGCATCGCGGTGCACGGTGGTAACCCCGAAGCCACGGTCACGCAAGAGAGTGCTGAGACTTTCGGCGATGAAAACCGACCGGTGACGTCCGCCGGTACAGCCGAAGGCAATGGTCAGATAGGCTTTTCCCTCGCGGTGGTAATTTGGCAGCAGAGACAGGACAAGGTCGCCGATACGCTGGAAGAATCCGGGAAACTCCGGGTCCTGGCGGATGAATTCGGCCACGCCGGGATCGCGTCCCGTCAGCGGCCGGAGTTCCGGTGTGTAATGAGGGTTATGCAGAAAACGCACATCGATCACCATGTCCGCGTCCCGCGGCAGGCCCCTCGGAAAGGAGAACGAGGTGACGGTGATGGCCAGAGTGTCGGGGCGGTCCAGATGGAACTGTTTGCGCATCAGGCGGCGCAGATCATGGCCGGTCAGGTCGGAACTGTCGATCAGATGGTCCGCGATGCCCCGGATCGGGTTCATCAATTGCCGTTCATGATCGATTCCATCCTGTACCGGACGATCAATCGCCAGTGGATGCCGCCGGCGCGTCTCGGTAAAGCGCCGGTTCAGGACCGTGTCGTTCGCGTCGAGGAACAGCAGCGCCGGATCGAGATCCTCGCGTGCCCGCAGCGCCGCCATGAGCCGGCCGAATCGCTCGGCGCTGAACGCGCGGGTGCGGCAGTCCACTCCGACGGCGACGGCACCGGGCGCTTCATCGTCGCCCGTGGGCTGGACCAGGTTGGGCACCAGCGACAGCGGAACGTTGTCCACTGCCTCGTATCCCAGGTCTTCCAATGCCTTGAGCGCCGAGCTCTTGCCGGCCCCGGACAATCCCGTCACCAGCACGACGCGCGTGTTTCCCGTTGGTCCGGTCATGAACCAGACTCGCGGCACCGCCGGACGGCCAGCCTTATCTTGGCGGCTGCCGACACCTCGAACGGCGCAACCCTGATCACGGGCAGTCTGATGGCGCCGGCCCCGTCGATCAGCGCGGTTTCCGGCTCGGGCATCCTCTCGATGGCCGACGGCTCGACCAGATCGACGATCAGGCCGACCGCGGAGTCCGAACTGCAGGGCAATCGCACGAGGCCGAGCCCACGGACTTCCATCATGCCCCGAATAGTCGACGGCGCGCTGGCCAGAACACGCCCGTCCTGGATTTCGATATGGGTGTAATCGTCGCTGACCAGCGCCGCGCCTTCGTCGATCAGACGCAGCGCCAGATCCGACTTGCCGCCGCCCGACGGTGCCCGGAGCAATACTCCAATGCCGTCGATCGAGACACACGTGGCGTGGACCGTGCTCATGCGATTTCTGTTGGCGTCTTGTCTGGACGCGCGGCCCGCTGCTGAATCCCGACCGCAGGCAGGGTAATGGTGAAGCGCGCGCCCATGCTGGGGCCGACCGGTCCTTCGGGGCTGTAGCGGTTTTCCGCGCGGATCGACCCGTCATGGACGGCGACGATCTGGCGGCAGATGTTGAGGCCCAGACCCGAATGGCTTCCGAACGCCTCTGTTTCCGGCCGTTCGGAATAGAAACGCTGGAATATCTCCTCCACGCGTTCCTCTGGAATGCCAGGACCTTCGTCATCCACATAGATGAAGATGGTGTCGCGGTTCCGGCGGACGGTGATGGTGATCAGGCCCGCGGGCGGGCTGAAGGAGATGGCATTGTCGATCAGGTTGCGCATGACCTGCCCAAGATGGCTCTCGATCCCGTATACCACCAGATTGGACCCGTCCACGTCCAGTTGGATCCGCGGCGTTCCCTTGCGGAGCGTCTGGCCCTTTTCATCGGTGGTCTGGTAGATGCCGATGATCGCCTTCATCATCTTGGGGATGTCGATGGGCTCCATGTCGGCGCGGAGCAGTTCGGCATCGAGGCGCGATGCGTTCGAGATGTCGCTGATCAGGCGGGTGAGCCGGTCGATATCATGCTTGATGATGTGCAGCAGCTTCGCCTTGTGATCGGGGTTCTGTGTGCGCTCCATGGTCTCGACCGCGCTGCGTAGCGAGGTGAGCGGGTTCTTCACCTCGTGCGCCACGTCGGCCGCGAAACCCTCGATGGTATCGATGCGCCGGTAGAGCGCCTGGGTCATGTCGCGCAGGGCACGCGACAGGTCACCGACTTCGTCCCGGCGCCGGGTAAAATCGGGCACCACGGCATCCCGGCCGCGTCCCTGCCGGACCGTGTGCGCGAAGGCGGCCAGCCGCTGGACGGGCCGCGCGATGGTGCCGGCCAGCAGGAAAGACAGCAGCACGGTGACCGACAGGGCGACGAGGAAGATTTCCAGGATCGCGAGCCGTTCCTGCCGGACCACTTCCTCGATCTCGGTGGTCTCCGCCGACACCAGCAGGGCGGCCAGCACATGCCGGAAATGCTCGACGGGGACGGCCACCGTCAGCACGAGCGAGCGGTCGGCCTTCACCCTGACCGCCTGCGAGGCTTCTCCCGTCAGGGCCGTGAGGACTTCGGGATAGTCGGCGGCCGTCTGGTCGTAGCGCTCTTCATAACGCGGGTAATTGGGGTCCGATGACATGGCGCGGATCATCATCGCCTTGAGGCGGGACCACGCGGCCTTCAGGCTGAAACCCTTGTCCTGTTCACCTGGCGGTGGCAGGGGGATGGTGACGACCTGGGTCGACGGATTCAGCTTGCGGGTGTCGAGGGCCATGGTGCCGTCGACCTGAAACAGCCGGACGCGGTCGGTCCGGTCCGCGGACAGCCGGCGCAGCAGAGACGCGGCATCTTCCATGGCCAGCTGGCCGGTCTCGGTCTCACTCCCCGCCGTTTCGCCGAGCGCGCCCGCCAGCATCTCGGCCTGGCTGCGCAGCGCCGACATGCGGGTCTCGATCAGTCCCGTGCGATACTGGTTCACATAGAGAATGCCGCCGACCAGCACGGCCAAGCCGATAACGTTGAGGAGCAGGATTCTGCCGGTAAGCCCCGAAAACGGCAGCCGCCGGTAGCCATGCGACGGCGTCGCCACGCGGCTCCTGGAGCGCCAGTTGAATTTTCGGATCCGCATCGGCCGCCCCCTCGGCCGACGCCGTCAGGTCTTTTCCTCGGCGTACCGGTACCCGATACCGTACAGGGTCTCGATCCCGGAAAAGTTGTCGTCGATCTCGCGGAATTTCTTGCGCAGACGCTTGATGTGGCTGTCGATGGTCCGGTCATCCACATAGACCTGGTCGTCATAGGCCGCGTCCATCAGCTGGTCGCGGGTCTTGACGTGGCCCGGCCGGGTCGCGAGCGCCTGCAGGATCAGGAATTCGGTTACGGTGAGCGTCACCTGCTTCTCGTCCCAGGTGCAGCTGTGGCGCCCCGGATCCATCACCAGCTTGCCGCGCACCATGACCTTGTCGCTGGCCGGAGCGACCGAGCGGCCCTCGGCGCGGCGCAGGATGGCGCGAATACGTTCGATCAGAAGCCGCTGAGAGAATGGCTTGCGGATATAGTCGTCGGCGCCCAGCTTGAGGCCGAGCACCTCGTCGATCTCTTCGTCTTTCGACGTCAGGAAGATGACGGGCATGTCGGTGACGCGGCGCAGCTTCTGCAAAAGCTCCATCCCATCCATGCGCGGCATCTTGACGTCCAGCACGGCGAGATCGGCCGGCTGCGTTGTCAGCGCGGCGAGCGCCGACGTGCCGTCCGTATAGGTCCGGACGGTCAGTCCTTCCGCCTCCAGCGCCATGCCGACGGAGGTCAGAATGTTGCGGTCGTCATCAACCAGTGCGATTGTCGGTGCCATTCAATTCCCCAGTCCGTACCCTGCGGCGCGGACAGCCCAGTTGTTCCGAGACTCTTGTATCTTGACGTTATGCGCGATTTTACAACCTTCGCAACCAATCGTGACCAGATAAGGGCGAGCACGCACGTGACGATGTCGGAGCCTGATACCACGAACGCCGGCAGTCAGATAAGGTTCCTGGCGCGCCGAGCCGTCCGTGCGGCGCTCGGGACCGTGATGGCCGATGGCTCGCCCTATGTGTCGCTCGTCGAGATGGCGACGGACGGCGCCGGGGAACCAGTGCTGCTGCTGTCCGGCCTGGCTCAGCACACCATGAATCTGCGCGCGTCCCCGTCGGCGAGCCTGTTGCTGGACGGGACGGATGGATTGGGCCTCGACGGCCCGCGCGCCACCCTGGTCGGCCACGTCGAGCCCGCGGCAGACGAGGCGGCCCGCGACCGCTATCTGGCGCGCCATCCGCACGCCGCGGCGTATGCCGCGTTCGCCGATTTCGGCCTCTACCGCTTCCGGGTAGCGCGTGGTCATCTCGTTGCCGGCTTCGGACGAATCGCATGGGCCGACCGCGCCGATATCGTGCTGGATGACGGCCTGTGGCAGGGCTTGCAGGCGGCCGAAGCGGGCATCGTCTCGCATATGAACGAGGATCATGCCGATGCGCTGGAGCTGTATGCGACAGTGTTGAAGGGCGCCGGGCCCGGCCCGTGGCGCATGTGCGGAATCGATGCCGAAGGTTTTGATATCGCCGAAGGTTCGCGGCGCGAACGTCTCATTTTCGACACACTGGTCGGGTCCTCTGGCGAGGCGCGGTCGGCGCTGGTCGATCTGGTGAAACAGGCACGCCGTGCAGCTATCGCATAAGGGCCTTGAGATACGTTGTCATATTCCCGTCAATTCTCTCGTTGCCAGCGAAACGCGACTATGCCTATACCGTTCGCGAACCTGTGCGGACCCTTGAAGACAGCATTCTGCGCATCCACCACAGACCATGACAGTGCAACTGGGAGATAGGCCCGTGGGAACCAACGACCCTCGCGTCAGCAGCTTCGGCTTGGACAAACACGGCATCAGGCCGCAGCGCCCGGTCCACTGGAACCTGGGATCGGCGACCCTCTACGAAGAGGCCGTCCGCCGCGGTGAAGGCAAGGTGTCGGCCGGCGGCGCTTTCGTCGTCGAGACCGGCCAGCACACCGGCCGTTCCGCCAAGGACAAGTACATCGTCCGCGAGCCCGGCTCGGAAGAGCATATCTGGTGGGCGAACAACACCGAGATGAGCCCGGCCCAGTTCGCCCAGCTCGAGCAGGAAATCACCGACTATCTCGGCGGCCGTGAACTGTTCGTCGCCGACCTCTATGCCGGCGCCGATCCCGACTACCGCCTGAACGTGCGTGTGGTCAACGAGCATGCCTGGCACAATCTGTTCCTGCGCCACCTGCTGATCGAGCCGAAGATCGAGGAATTGCCTGCCTTCGCGCCCGGCTTCACCATCCTGCACGCGCCGAACTTCCTGGCGGATCCCGCCCGTCACGGCGTGCGGTCTGAAACGGTGATCGCGCTCGATTTCACGCGCGGCGTGGTGCTGATCTGCGGCACTTCCTATGCCGGCGAGATGAAGAAGTCGGTGTTCTCGATCCTCAACTACATCCTGCCCGGCAAGGACGTCATGTCCATGCATTGCTCTGCCAATGTGGGCGAAGCGGGCGACGCGGCGATCTTCTTCGGCCTGTCCGGCACCGGCAAGACGACCCTGTCGGCCGATCCCAAGCGCACGCTGATCGGCGATGACGAACATGGCTGGAGCAACACGTCGCTGTTCAATATCGAGGGCGGCTGCTACGCCAAGATGATCCGCCTGTCGGCCGAAGCGGAACCAGAAATCTACGCGACCACCAAGCGCTTCGGCACGGTGCTGGAGAATGTGGTCATGCACCCGGTCACGCGCGAGCTGGACCTGGACGATGACAGCCTGGCCGAAAACAGCCGGGGCGCGTATCCGCTGTCGTTCATTCCCAACGCCTCGGACACTGGCGTCGCCGGACATCCGAAGAATATCATCATGCTGACCTGCGACGCGTTCGGCGTCATGCCGCCGATCGCCAAGCTGTCGCCGGAACAGGCCATGTACCACTTCCTGTCCGGTTACACCGCCAAGGTCGCCGGCACGGAAAAGGGTCTGGGCAACGAGCCGCAGGCGACCTTCTCCACCTGTTTCGGCGCGCCGTTCATGCCGCGTCACCCGTCGGTCTACGGCAATTTGCTGAAGGAAAAGATCGCCAATCACGAGGTCGATTGCTGGCTGGTGAACACGGGCTGGACCGGCGGCGAGTTCGGCACCGGCCGCCGCATGCCGATCAAGGTCACCCGCGCCCTGCTGAACGCCGCGCTCGATGGCTCGCTCGCCAACGCGCCGACCGTGATCGACCCCAATTTCGGTTTCGAAGTGCCGACCGCCTGCGACGGCGTGCCGGCGGAGATCCTCAACCCGCGCGAGACCTGGGCCGACAAGGCGGCATACGACGCCAAGGCGCGTCACCTGGTCGACCTGTTCATCAAGAACTTCGCCAAGTTCGAGGACTACGTCGACGAGAAGATTCGCGCGGCGGCGCCCAAGGCGGCCTGATCAGTCGAAATCACCGTGTTATGTGGAACGGCGGGCATGGCCCGCCGTTTCTTTTTGGCGCGGGGTCGCCGGAACCCTATAACTGAAGTCATGAGGCTAGGACTGCACCGCAGAACACTGCTGAAGCTTGCCGCCGCCGCTCCCGCGTTCGGGATGCTGCCGCAATGGGCGCGCGCCGACGGGTTCGAGCCGCCGATGACCTTCGCGCCCGACCGCTTGCTGCCGCCGGAGCTGGTGAAGGGGACCGATTTCGAGGTGGTCGGCGAGGTCACCGCGCAAGGCTTCACCAACCGCTACGTGCTGTCGACCACCTATGCCGCCTACGATGTGCTGACCCGTGACCTGCTGGAGAAGTACATCGCGGAAACCCGGGCCATCAATGAGCTGAAGAAGATCAAGAGCACCAAGGCCTTCGCCTCGGGCTTTGCTTCGGCGCTCAAGAGTCCCTACAAGGGCGTCAAGGCGCTGGTCACCGAACCGATCAGCACCATCAAGGGCGTTCCCACCGCCTTGTGGAAGTTCGGCAAGCGGGTCGGCGAGATGGCCTCCGGCAGCCGGGGCGAGAAGGAAGACAGTTATCCGGCCGAGCTGCTGGGTTTCTCCACCCTCAAGCGCAAGATCGCCTACAAGCTGGGCGTCGACGTCTATAGCGCGAACGTGACGCTGCAGAAGGAGATCAACGATGTCTCCTATGCCGGTTTCGCTGGCGGTCTCGCCTTCAAGGGCGCCATGATGCCGGTTTCGCTGCCGGCGGCGGCGGGCAAGGCGCTCAGCGCGATCCAGTACACAAGGCAGGCGAACCAGATCATGCGTGACATGACGCCTGAAGACCTGAGGATACGCAATCGCAGGGCGTTGAAGGACATGTGGGCGGAAGACGCGGAAATCGACGCCTTCATGGACAGCAACTACTTCACCCCGCGTCACGAGACGATCATCACCATGGCGCTCGAAGGGATGAACGGCGTGATGAACCGTCAAGCGGTGGTGCGGCGGGCAAGTCTCGTCGATTCCGACCTCGCGGCGCTGCTGATGCAGCGTTCGGTGGAGATGATGCGCACCTATCACGCGACGGTACATCCCGTCGCGCGGATCGAGGAGCTTGGCGGAAATCTGGCGCTCATCACCAATGATGGCGGCATTGCCATGACGATGCCGGCCGACAGGCTGCACTGGACCGAATGGTTCTCGGGTGCGGCGCGTTCGCTCGCGGAGTTTCCCGCGCCCGGCATCAAATGGCGCAGCGTCGTCGTGGCCGGGCAGATCTCCGACCGTGCGAAGGCCGAGGCGGAGCGGCTCGGTTTGCTGGTCGAAGCCAATGCGCGGGACTATCTGCTGCCCAAGGAGGAGTGGGAGCCCGTTGAATCGCTCGAGCCCGAAGATGATGGGACGCCGGACATGACGGGGTCGCCGGCCCCGGCGGATGCTTCCGTGCCGGCCGATGTCGCGCCTGTCGATGGCGTGCCGATGACCGATCCCGCGACACCGCCGCCTGGTGAAGGTCCCGAATGGCGCGATGTGCCGTCGTCCGACAGCGTGTTGTGAGCGGCATGCTGCCGGCCTGTCACCGCTTCGTGCTAGAACGGCCCTCCCATGAGTCGGGAAAGTCATGACACGTTCGAAAAGCTGGGGATTTCCGCGCTGGGGCGGCTATGGCAATACGCGGCGGGAAACCGTGTCCGTGCGCATGTGCGACTGGCATGGCTGCGACGAGCCGGGTGATTGCCCGGCCCCGAAGTTTCGCGATTCACCGGAGCGGTTCTGGTTCTGTCAGGAACATGCCGGCGCCTACAACCGCAACTGGAATTACTTCAAGGGCCTGACCCAGGAAGAAGCCGAGCGGGTCCAGCGCGAGGAAATGAAGCGCGCCCGCGGCTACCAGGACTCGGGCGCCTGGCGCGACACATCGAGCGGCGTCACCAAGGAAGAACGCGAGCGCGACGCCGCCCTCGAGGTGCTGGGGCTCGATGGCACGGCCGATCAGGCCGAGATCAAGGCCGCGTTCCGCGACATGGCCAAGAAGCACCACCCCGACGCCAATCAGGGCGACGCTAAAGCCGCGGAACGGTTCAAGAGCATCATGGCGGCTTACGAGTTGCTGCGAGAGTAGCGGCCGCTCGGCGTCGAGCGCTTTCTATCCCTTCCCAGATATTCGGGTTTCCGTTCGGTCGGCGCAGCCGAACCGCCATTGCGTGGCGCCCATTTTTTCTCGGGCCTCATTGTTGACAGCGAGGAACAAGCCTTTTAGAACCCGTATTGCAACTAATTATCAAGAACATTTATGGGAGGGGCTGATGCCGCTATCGGCACGAAACATTACCGTTCTGGCCTGCATGCCCTTGGCAGGTTTCTTCGGCGAAGCCGGGGCAGTGGAACGAGACGTGGAAACAATCGTGGTAACGGGCACCGACCAGAGCCGTTATCGGGTGGGCGAAAAGGCATCCTTGACAGGCTTTCCGCTCGACTATCTGGAGTTGCCCCGCGTCGTGGACGTCATTCCGGAACAGATTCTGCTCGACCAGAAGGTGACGGAACTGGAGGAAGCGCTGCGCAACGTTCCCGGCATCAGCTATTCCGACGGGTTCGGGGGCAGCAACAACGACTTTCTCCTCCGGGGTTTCCGTCGCAACACCGTCTACCGTGACGGATTGCGCGTGGCGTCGAACTTTCGGGTCAACACGACCAATCTGGAAAGCGTGCGCGTCATCAAGGGACCGGCGTCGATCACCTATGGTCAGGTGGAGCCGGGCGGCCTCGTCGACATCGTTACCAAGAAGCCGCTCGATGAACGGCGCATCTATGGCGAGGCCCGCGGCGGATCGTTCAACGACTATCTCTTTCTGATCGACTGGTCTCAGCCGATAGGAGACCGCGCGGCGGTCCGGCTCAACGTATCCACTCAGGATTCGGATTCCTTCCGGGAGTTCTTCGATATCAGCCGCGATGCGATCGCCCTTTCGGGCGTTTACCATCTCTCCGACAACACCCGGATCGACGTCTCCTACGAGTACCGCGACGAGTTCCGCTCTTTCGACCGGGGCACCATCACAATCCCGACGCCGGAGGGGCGGGCGATCGTGAACCGGGTGCTGGACATCCCGATCGAGCGGCGCTTCGGCGAAGCCTACGAGGAGATCGATACAGAAATGCACTTCGCCACCGTCGCGATCAGCCACGACATGGGCGATGGCTGGAACGCCAGCTTCATGGGCGCCTGGGAGAAGTCGCATTCGGACGATTTCCAGGCGCGGCCGCGCGCCGTCCGGATCTATGACGAGGATGCGCCGATCGAGAATGGCTTCTTCACCGGTCCCGCAACGCCCAAGGCGGTTTTCGATGACCCTTCCGATCAGGTCTATATGGTGCGCGGCTCGGACGGCAGCCGCGACCGAAACATCGAGGCCTATTACGTGCAGGGCAAGGTGACCGGCGACTTCCAGACTGGCGCGATCCGCCACCGTGTCGCCGTTGGCGGTGACTTCCGGACCACCGACGAAAGCCGTTACTTCGTCACCTTCCCCGATACCAACGGTATCCCCGTGGAAGAGGGCGGTCGCGGTCCGCTCTTCGATGTGCAAAATCCCGTCTACGGGGTACTGCCCGACGAACTGCCCACGACTGGCTTTCCCCTCCTCACCGCGCAGGCAACCGACTACGGCTTCTTCGTGAACGACTACGTCAATCTGACGGACCGTGTCGGCGTTTTGCTGGGCGGCCGCATGGATTTCTCCGATCCGGACGGCAGTGGCCCGGCGGAAACCGTGAACGCCTTTTCTCCTCAGGCGGCCGTCAACTACCGCGTGCTCGATACCTTGTCCTTGTTCATGAGCTATTCCGAGGCGTTCGAGCCGAATACCACCTTCGCTATCGATCCGGATGGAAGCACTTCCGAGACCGAGCTGTTCGACCCCGAGGACTCGCGGCAGTACGAGTTTGGCGTCAAGGCGCAGTTGTTCGACCGGCGGCTGAGCGCCGATGCGACGGTCTACAAGATCAAGAAGTCGAATGTGGTCACCGTCGTTGATGGCATCCCCCAACTCGTCGAGGGACAACAGGCCCAGGGCCTTGAGATATCCCTGCGCGGACAGCCTGTGCCGGGCATGAACATCCTCGCCGGCTACGCCTACACCGACGCCGAGATACTCACAGGCGCAGAGGCGGGCAATCGCCCGACGAACGTCGCGAAGCACACTTTCAACGTCTGGGGGAGCTACGAGGTCCAGGCGGGCCCGTTGCGGGGGCTTGGCGCCGGCGCGGGCGTCTTCCACCTTGCCGATCGCTTCGGCGACAACGCCAATTCCTGGAAGCTGGGGAGCTACACCCTCGTGGACCTGTCTCTCTGGTATACGCTTCCGGCGCGCGTGTTCGGCGCGCCAGGCGGTGTGCGTCTGCAGGTTTCGGTGAAGAACCTTCTCGACACGGAGTATTACCCGGCGAGCGGTGGTGACCTGCGGGTTTCTATCGGTGCGCCGCGCACGGTGCTCGGTTCCATATCGGCGACCTTCTAGGGAGGCGACATGTCTACCGAAGCGTTGGCGAATGGAAACGGCGAAGGTGCGAAGGGCAGACGTCGCTGGTTCAACTGGCATAGCTGGACCGGCATCGTCGGGGGGCTGCTGCTGTTTATCATCTGCTGGAGTGGTTCCTTCGCCACCATCTCGTCCGAACTCGACTGGGCGGTAAACCCGGCCCTGCGGGTCCAGCCGTCCGGGCAGCCGGCGGATATGACAGCTATCCATGATTCAGTGGCGATGGCCATGCCGGATACAGAAATCCGGGAAGTGTCGAAGCCTCTGTACGCCAACTTCGCCGCGGACGTGATTGTATCGACCCGCGAGGGCGAACGTCGGCACGTCTACGTCGATCCGTACACGCTCGAGGTGACAGGCAGCGCATCCTATTTCACGCTGCAACGCTTCTTTCGCGATTTCCACATGAGTTTCTATGGTCTTCTGGGCGTCGGCAAATACGCCGTGACGATCATGGCGGTGCCGCTGCTGGTGTCGTTGGTCAGCAGTCTCGTCTTCTACAAGCGATGGTGGCGCCGCTTCTTTGACCTGAAAACCGGCAAGGGGGGCCGGGCCCTTTGGAGCAGCCTGCACAAGACGTTAGGCCTCTGGGCGATCTGGTTTTTCGTCATTATCGTAGTGACCAGCCTCTGGTACCTGTTCGAGGCGTCCAGGGCGGACTTCATCGACCAGAAGTTCTCCTATGTGGACGTTGCCGCGAGCGCCGTGCACCCATTGCCGAACCTGGAAGGCGAAAGTGGCGGAACGCTCGGATTTGCGGAACTGCTGGCCCGGGCCCGACAGGTCCGGCCCGATCTGGATATCACTCACGTCTCCCTCGATCGAAGCGGCTACTTCTATGTCATCGGGCAGGCAGACGACATGCTGGTCAGGGACAGGGCGAACAAACTCTTCCTGGACCCACGCGATGGTTCGGTGGCTTATTCGCAGTCGGCGGAGGACCTTAGCGCCTACTGGCGCTGGTCAGAAATGGCGGACCCGCTGCATTTCGGGACTTTCGGCGGCCTTGCCACCAAGCTTGTCTGGTTCCTCTTTGGTCTGATCATGTCCGCGCTGGCGGCGACCGGAGCATGGCTGCATCTCAAGCGGCTGCACCGAGACGCGGGCCGGACCTACTGGACCGGCGCGACTGGGGCAGCCGCCGTCTCGACCGCCGTCCTTGCGTATTGCACGGTATCGGCCGTGCAATACGCGGTGGAAAGCAGTGGCGGCGAAGGTCTGCCCTTTACCGGCGTCGGTGTGCCGCCGGGGGTGGCGCTGGTCGCCGCGCTCTGGAGCATCGCGACCCTGGGCGTCGCCATCCTGTGGCTGTGGTCCCTCCGCCGTGTATCGAAGCAGAACGTCATTCCCGCGCGGCCTGCCTGACGTTTGTTGCCGTCGAGAACGGGCCGCGACGTCAGTTTGGCTCGTGGCCGACCTTCACGATCAGTTTGCCGAAATTCTCGCCGTGGAACAGGCCAACCAGGGCCTTGGGCATGTTCTCGATGCCCTCGACCACGGTTTCCCGGTACTTGATCTTCCCCTCGGCCAGCCAGCCGGCCATGTCGGCGGCGAATTGCGGCATCATGTCGAAATGGTCAGAGACGATGAAGCCCTGCATGCGGACCTTGTGGTTGACGATGCGGAAGATGTTCTTCAGGCCGGGGCCGGGCGTGCTGTATTCGGAGATCGTCCCGCACATGATGATGCGGCCGTGGTGATTGATATGATCGAGCACGGCCTGCAAGGTCGCGCCGCCCACATTCTCGAAATCGATGTCGATGCCCTCGGGACAATGCTCGGCGATGGCCGCGTCCATGGAGGCGACCGTCCGATGGTTGAACGCGGCGTCGAGGCCCAGTTCATCCTTCAGCCAGGCGACCTTGTCATCGGTGCCGGCCGAGCCGACCACGCGGCAGCCCATGATCTTGCCCATCTGGGCGGCGATGGAGCCGACCGCGCCCGAGGCGGCGGAAACGTAAAGGGTCTCGCCGGCCCTGGGCTCGCCGATCAGTTTCATGCCCACATAGGCGGTCAGCGAGGCGCCGCCCAATACGCCAAGATAGTCCTTCCATGGCGCGATGCCCGGCGCGATCTTGCGCATGAAGCCGCCCGGCTCGGCGGCCTGATATTCGGCCCACTGCACCATGCCCATGACCACGTCGCCGGGCGCGTAATCGGGATGGCGCGATTCGACCACCACGCCCATGCCGCCGCCGTCCATGATCTGCCCGATCTCGAAGGCGGGGACGTAGCTGTCCATTTCCGTCATACGGGGGCGCATGTAGGGATCGAGCGAGTGATAGAAGTTCCGCAGCAGGATCTGGCCTTCGCCGATGGTCGGCATGGCCGCTTTTTCCATGGCGAAGCTGGATTCGTCCACGAAGCCTTCGGGCCGCTTGATGAAGCGGATCACGGTGTTCTCGGTCATGCGACATCCCCGTTCAGTTGTTCTGAATCATCGATGGGAATTTTTAGCCGAACGCCGCGCCCCGCGATAGCGCCGCAAGCGCTGAATGCAGGGATTGTTACGTGAGCAGGAAATTCACGTTCGCGGCGGCGATGGGCTTGGCCGGATCGTCCTGCCAGGCTTCAACCCTCACATTGGCGACGCGGCGGCCGATGCGTGTCGCCCAGGCGCGGGCATGGGTGTCGCGGGCGGCGCCGGAGCGCATGTAGTCGATGGTGATGGTGATGGTCTTGGGCATGATCTCGGTTTCAGCCTCGTAGGCGGTCTGGAAGATCGCCGCCATTTCCAGCAGGGCCGCGATGGTGCCGCCGTGCAGCGCGGGCAGGGCGGTGTTGCCGATCAGCCGATCCGCATAGGCCATGGTGGTGATGACACGACCGTCCCTGACATCGGCCGAGATGCCGAGGAATTTCGCGTAAGGTACGGCATCCTGCAGGGCCGAGAAGTCGTTGGCGGCCTTCATGGCCTGAAAGCGGTCGTGGAAGCTCATCACGCGTCCTTCGCCTGGGGCAGTTCGCCCTTGCCAGTGAACATGAATGTGGCCGTGGCATTGGCGATGGGCTTGGCGCGGTCGTCGTGATAGGCGTAGCCGCGCACGAAGGCGACGCGGCGCGTGACCTTGTAGCATTCCGCGAAGGCGAACACGTCGCGCCCCGGCTCGGCGGGCCGCATGTAATCGATGCGCAAATCCAGCGTGGCGAACGCCTCGGTCTTGACCACGCGCGCCACGACCGCCGATCCGCAGACATTGTCGAGCACGGCGGAAATGGCACCGCCCGCGAGCACGCCCGTATCCGGATTCCCGATCAGCGCTTGGTTATACGGAAGGCGAATGGTCACCTGGCCGGGCGCGAAATCGACCAGCTGGACGCCGAGGGCGCCCATATGGGGAATCCGGTCCAGGAACTTCTGGCTCTGGATCATGCGGAGGAATTTATCGTCTTGGGTCATGGGCGGGATTATGCACCGCCGGATCGGGGCGACAAGCGCAATCCCCGAGGCACCACCGCGCGTTCGAGCAGGCTGAACAGGCCTTGCGTCGCGAGCGCCAGCAGCGCGGCCGGGACGGCTCCTTCCAGTATCAGGCCTGTGTCGTTGAGCCGGATGCCGGTCAGGATCGGCTGGCCATAGCCGCCCGCGCCAATCAGCGCGCCCAGCGTCGCCGTGCCCACATTGATGACGGCGGCTGTCTTGATGCCGGCGAGGATGGACGGCGCGGCGAGCGGCAACTCGATGCGCCGCAGGATGACCGCGCGGGGCAGGCCGAGCGCCGTGGCGGAATCGCGCAGGCCCGGCGCGATCCCGGCCAGCCCGGCATGGGTGTTCCGGACGATGGGCAGCAGGCTGTAGAGGAAGAGGGCGATCATGGCGGGCGGACCGCCGATGCCGACCAGCGGGATCATGAAGACGAACAGCGCCAGTGACGGGATGGTCTGGGCCATGCCGGTGACGCCGAGGATCACGGGGCCGGCGCGCCGCCAGCGATAGGCGGCGATACCCAGCGGTATGGCGACGGCGATGGCGGCGGCCAGCGAGATTCCGACCAGGACCAGATGATCGAGGGTCGTGCGCGCAAGACGCTGCCAGAGCGCATCGCGTTCGGTTGGTCCGCTTTCCTTGCCCGACAGGAAGGCGCTCGCGACGGCTTGTTCGCTTTCGCGCTGCAGCGTCACGCGCGCGTTCATCTCGCGCATGGCCGTGACGTCGATCCTTCCGGCCAGCGATTCCAGCGCGGCGACCGCATCGGCGGGAAGGTCGAGACGATAGACGATCACCGCGTCGTAATCCGGGAACACACCAAGATCATCCTCAAGCACGGTGAGGTCGTAGGCGGGAATGTTCGCGTCCGTCGTGTAGACGTCGGTGGCGTCGATCGATCCCGCGCCCAGCGCGCGGTAAGCTAGCTCGTGCTCCATGCCCCGCACGTCGGTATGGCCAAGACCGTAGCGGTCGCGCAACAGGGGCCAGCCATCCTCGCGGTCGAGAAACTCGTTGCTGAACACCAGGCGCAAATCCGCATGGTCCCGCAGGTCGGACAGCCGCGCGATGGCGAGGCGCTCCACCTCGCTCCGACGCATGGCGATCGCATAGGTGTTCTCGAAGCCCAGCGATTCCGTGATGCCGACGCCAAGCGGCGCGAGCCCGGTCCTGAGACCGTCGTCACCAGCCGGAGCCCGGCCTGCGAGAATTTCAGCGGCGAGCGTGCCCGTGTAGTCCACATAGGCGTCGATATCTCCGTTGCGGAGCGCCTCGAACACGATCCGCGTGCCGCCCAGCCCGGCGCGGTGCTCGGCATCGATCCCGGCCGCGCGCAGCGTCTGCGTAGCGATCTCGCCCAGGATGACGCCCTCGGTGAACGCCTTGGAGCCGATGGTGACCGCCGATGCGCCCTGGGGCGCCGTCAGGATCAGCAGCACTGCGAGCAGCACGCGGATCACAGCGGCAGCTCGCTGCGCTGGGCGCGGATGAACTCGGTCACGAATGGATCGGCCGGGCGCTCCAGCAGGTCCGGCAAGGTGCCGGACTGGACGATCACCCCGGCGCGGAGCAGCACGATGGTGTCGGCGAAGAAGGCGGCCTCGTTCATGTCATGGGTGACGAGCACGATGGTCTTGCCGAGACGCCGGAAAATGTCGCGCAAGTCGTCCTGCAACTCACGGCGGATCAGCGGATCGAGCGCGCCAAGCGGTTCGTCGAGCAGCAGCAGGTCGGGATCGAGCGCCAAGGCGCGCATCAGGGCGACCCGTTGCCGCTGCCCGCCCGACAGTTCGGCGGGAAAGCTGTCCAGCCTGGTTTCGGGAAATCGCGTAAGCGCGCAAAGCCGTGACACTGTCTCGCGCCGCCGGGCGACGTCCCAGCCTAGATGTCGCGGCATCAGGCCGATATTGTCGGCGACACTGAGATGCGGGAAGAGACCTCCTTCCTGGATGACGTAGCCCGCACGGCGCCGTAATTCCCTGACCTGCGGCGACAGCGGCATCCCTTCGAAGAGAAGCTCGCCGGAATCGGGGTTTATCAGGCCGATCATCATGCGCAGCAGGCTGGATTTGCCGCAGCCGCTGGGGCCGATCAATACGGTGGTCTGTCCCTCGGGCACGGCGAAATCCACCGGGCCGATAACCGTCTCTCCGGCAAATCTCTTGGTGACCCGGTGCAATTCGAGCATGCGGAGAAGTCTAGGCCAAGCGATGACCGCGGGCCACGGCGAATGACCGCTTCAGCTCTTATCCATCGCCGCGGCTTCGTCGAGCACCTCGCGCACCTTGTGCCCCAATTCCTCCCGCCGATAGGGCTTGGCCAGGAGATGAACGCCGGGATCGAGCCGCCCGTGATGGATGATGGCGTTCTCGGTATAGCCCGAGGTAAAAAGCACCGGCAGGTTGGGGCGTAACATTCTGGCCTGGGCGGCAAGCTGCCGTCCGTTCAGCCCCCGCGGCATGACCACATCGGTGAACAGCAGGTCAAAATCCGCCATCTCCTGCAGTGCTTCCAGTGCGTCCGGTCCATTGGCCACGGCGACGACCCGATAACCGAACGTCTTCAGCTGGTCGCTGACGTGATCACGGACCAGATCGTCGTCCTCGACGAGCAGTATGCATTCCGTCCCCCCTCTCGCCAGAGCGCCCGTCGGCGCGCGGACCTCCGGTTGCGGCTGGAGGGTTCGCGGCAGGTAGAGCTTGGCAACCGTGCCCTGACCAAGTTCAGAGTAAATCTTGATATGCCCGCCGGACTGTTTGGCGAAGCCATAAACCATGCTCAGCCCAAGTCCGCTGCCCTTGCCGACGTCCTTGGTGGTGAAAAATGGCTCGAAGGCGCGGGCCATGACCTCCGGGGTCATGCCGGCGCCCGTGTCGGCGACGGCGATCATGACATATTGGCCAGCCACTACCTCGTCGTGCAGTGCAGCGTACGCGCGGTCGAGATGGGTATTGGCCGTCTCGATGGTCAGTCGTCCACCCTGGGGCATGGCGTCGCGGGCATTGAGGCAAAGGTTCAGCAGGGCCGCTTCGAGCTGGGCTGGATCCACCAGCGCACGCCATAGGCCACCGCCACGGACGGTTTCGATCTCGATGTGCTCTCCCAGGGTCCGGCGCAGCAGGGGATCCATGCCTCCAATGAGCGTGTTCACCTCGGTGACCTTGGGCTCGAGGGCCTGGCGCCTGGCGAAAGCGAGCAGGCGATTGTTGAGCGCGGCACCCCGTTCGGCGGCGTGCTGGATCGATAGCGCCAGACCGCGAAGGTCGGCTGCGGTGTCCAGCTCCTCCGCAAGAAACTCGGCATTGCCTAGGATGACGGTCAGCAGATTATTGAAGTCATGCGCCACGCCTCCGGTGAGTTGACCCAAGGCTTCCAGCCTCTGGGCCTGACGCAGTCTTATCTCGGCATCCACCTGGTTGGTGACGTCACGGGCCACGTTGAAGAAGAGCTGGTCTTCTTCCGACCAGGTGGATGACCATTCTACGTGAACGGCGCTTCCATCCTTGCGCAGTATCCTGTTGCGGAAGCCCATCGACGGCCGGCCCGAGACGATCAGTGCGGTTTCCGCTCGGGTGGCGACCAGGTCATCGGGATGGACGAGGTCCCTGAAAGTGCGTCCGACCAGTTCATCCTGCCTGTACCCCCATGCCGCCAGGGAGCGAGCGTTGATCTCGACCATGACGCCCTTGGTGTCGATGGCGCAGATCACGTCCATGGTGTTGTTCAGAAACCGCTGGAGGCGCGCGACAGCCAGCTCCAACGCCTGCTGCTTCTGCGCCAGCTGGTCATCCTGCTCGACACGGGCCGTGATATCATTGAAATACACGGAGAGCCCGGTGCTGTGGGGGAAGGTCCGGATCTCGAACCAGCGTGCCATGGGCGGATAATGGAATGGAAAGCGAACGGACTCTCCGGACGTGCGGGAGTACCTGTAGCGCTCCTCCAGAGTGGTGCCGGCCGTCTCCGGAAATGCTTCCCAGATGGTGCGGCCGATCATATCCGCGCTACTCCGTTCCAGCATCCTTTCCGTAGAACTGTTCACGTAGGTGAATCGCCACTGGTCATCGACGGCGTAGAAGCCGTCCGAAATACTGTTCAGGATCCTGTCGTTTTCGCGGATCAGCCGTTCTTGGGCTTCGCGGCTTTCGTTGATGTCGATCGCGGAGCCAAACCAGTGATCGATACGGCCGTCGGCGTCGGTCACCGGCAGGATGCGCGTCCGAAACCAGCGATAGACATCGTCGGAACGTCGGATGCGAGCCTCGGTCTCAAAAGAGGATGAGGTTTTCAGGGCCTGCCGCCACCCGTCAACCATCGCCTGACGGTCGCTCGGATGGACGACGTGGGACAATGCGGCGGGTACCGACAGCGCGACCCCTGTATAGCGGCTCACCTGATCGTTCAGGAAGTCCACGACACCGTCCCGATCGGCTGTCCACGCAAGATCGGGCATCGCGTTGGCCAGACGTTGCGATCCCGCTTTCATGTCGCTCAAAATCGATCATCCCCAAGCAATTGATTTCAATATGAACGCACCATGCTTACTTGGGCAATAGTCTTGTTGGAACTGATAAACATTGCAAATGCAAGCATATTTTCCGACGCAGGCAATCTGTGAAGGCCGAAAAGATCCGGCTATTCTTGCGCTTCAGAAGCCTGCTCCAGGGGACGCCGACGCCGTATCCGGAAATATATAAGTATTCACTTGGTTATTTGCTGCGAGTGCCTATCCGCGGGCGAACCGGTCGATAAACCGGTTGACGTCCTCGGCGATGCCGGCGCGCCAGCGAAACATGTGCGCCAGCGCCAGTACCGTGCCGGCATGGCTGATGTTGGGATAGGTCTTGTATTCGGCGTGCACGCCAAGCTCCGTCAGCCGGTCGCGCAAACTCTCGGAATTGATCGGCCACACGATGGGATCGTCCTGCCCGCTCAGCAACAGGGTCGGAGGTGCTTCCGCGTGCGCGTAAGTGATCGGCTGACTGAGGTCGGAATCGATGTGATTGCGGAAAATAGCGCCCAGTTCCGCGTCCTTCTTCAGCATGGGCAGGAAATCATACGGGCCGGAGAGGCCGATGAAGCCTTTCAGCTTACGGGCGTCATAGCCGCGCTGGTCGAGATATTCCAGGTTGAACGCCAGTTTCGCCGCCATGAAGGCACCGGCGGAATGGCCCATGACGAAGATTCGATCGGGATCGCCGCGATAGCCGTGAACATGCGCCGCAGCCCAGGCGACGACGGCGGCCGCGTCATGCATGAAGGTGGGGAAACGGACTTCGGGATAGAGCCGGTAGTCGGCGACCACGACCACATAACCCATGGATGCCAGTCCCTGACCGGCGAACAGATAGTCTTCCCGGTGCCCAAACGTCCATTTGCCGCCATAAAAGAACACGACCACAGGCAGAGGGCCTGGAATGTCCGAGGGGCGGTAGACATCCAGCCGCTTCCGCTTGTGCTGGCCATAGACGATGTTGCGGGTGATGGCGATGCGGTTGGTGGGGACCGAGGCATTGAGCACGTTCAGCGGCGTGCAGACGAGCAGCTGCCGGCGCAAATAGCGCAGGCTATCCTTCAGCGAGATCGATGATTGCGCGCCCTTCTGCAATCCTGTGCCAGCCCTAACGGCCAGCCGCCATGAATATGGAAGGCGCCGGCCTTTGCGCCCTTGCCCGGGCATAACCTCAAGTTCGCACAGCGATTTCGGCCGGGTGATTGGCCTCGCACCCCTGCGCTCTTCAGATATGAGGCATCTTCCGCGTTAATGAAAGGTCTTTGGGTTCTTTCAGTGAATTTGATCGGGAAAAGTCATATTTGACCGAGCTCCCTTCGCACCCCATCATCATGACCGGGGAGAAAAGGGGATTTCGATGGCGCTCGATCATGTGTTCAGCCCGCTGGTCATCAACGGGCTGGAAATCAGGAACCGCGTGCTGCGCACGGCGCATGGCACCAATCTGGGCGCCGATCTGTCCGATGACCTGATCGCCTATCACGAGGCGCGGGCGCGCGGCGGCGTGGGCCTGTCGCTGATCGAGGCGTCCAGCGTGCACAGGACCGGTCCCATGACCATGCACGCCTGGAGCGATGACATCATTCCCCGGTACCGGAAACTGATGCAGGCGGTGCGGCCGCACGGTATGCGCATGTTCTCGCAGATCAACCACATGGGCTATCTGCAGGGGTCGCCCTGGGCACAGCCATGGTCGGCGTCGGAAATCCTGGTCAATCCGCTGACCGGCCTGACGTCCCACGCCATGACGAAAGAGGAGATCGCCGAGGTCGTCGACGCTTTCGCGCAGGCGGCGCGCAGGGCGGTGGAAGGCGATCTCGACGGGGTCGAGTTGCATGCCGCCCACAACTTCATTTTCCAGCAATTCATCTCCGAACAGTTCAATCATCGCACCGACGAATATGGCGGCAGCTTCGAGAACCGAATGCGGCTGTTGCTTGAGACACTGCGGGCTGTGCGGGCGATGGTCGGCCCGGACTATCCGTTCGGGCTGCGGGTCGGGCCTAACAACGCGCCGGGCGCGCTCAATGTGGCGGAGCATCAGCAGATCGTCGCGCGGGTGTTGCAGGAAGACCTGATCGATTTTCTCGACGTGTCCCATGGAGCATCGGGCGCCGCCAGCGCCAAGATCATCGGCGCCATGCACGAGGAGACGGGGTACGAGCTGCATATGAGCGTGCCCGTGACCGAGCTCGCCAAGGGACGCATCCCGCGTTTCGTCACCGGCCGTTTCCGCACTCTGCAGGATGTGGACGAGGCCATCGCGCGCGGTGACGCCGACATGGTCGGCATGACCCGGGCTCACATCGCGGATCCGGACATCGTGCGCAAGACGCTGGCGGGGCGCGGCCACGAGATCAGGCCGTGCATCGGCTGCAATCAGGGCTGCCTCGGCGGGCTCATGCAGGGCCGCATAGCCTGCACGGTCAATGTGGTGGCGGGCCGCGAACTCACCCTCGGCGAGGCACTGTCGCCGGCCGCGCCAGTGAAGGACGTGCTGGTCGTCGGCGGCGGACCAGCGGGCATGGAAGCCGCCCGTGTCGCGGCCTTGCGGGGTCACAAGGTGACCCTGGTCGACGCCGGCTCGCGGCTTGGCGGCACCGTTCAGGTGGCGCGGCTCGCGCCCAAGCATTCGGGCATCGGCGATCTGGCCGACTGGCTGGAGGAGGAGATGGACCGGCGCGGCGTCGAGGTGCGGCTCGACACCTGGGCGAGCGCAGAGCTCATCGCATCGCGCCGCCCGGATGTGGTGATCCTGGCGACGGGAGCGTCGCCGCGCATGGATGCCCGGCAGACGCCGGTGCCCGAGGTCGAAGTGGGCGGCGTATCACAGGATCATGTGGTTTCCACGGCCCAGTTACTGACCGGCCGGCACAATCAGGTCGGCGGCACCGCGCTGGTGCTGGACGATGTGGGCGGCTACGAAGCCATCGGCGCCGCCGAGTTCCTGGTCGAGAAGGGCGCCAGCGTCACCTTTGTCACCACGAAGGAGATGTTCGCGCCGCGCATGATCGTACCGGGCGTCGCCGCGCCCGCGCTCGAGCGTCTGACCAAGGACGGGCGCTTCAGGCTGATCACGAGAGCCTATCTGAAGGAGATCGGCGTGGACGAGGCCGTCGTGGGTTCACTGGAAGGCTGGCCGGATATGAGCGTGCCGGCCGAAACCGTGGTTCTCGTGACGCCGAACCGTCGCAATGATTCCCTTGCCGCCGAGATCGAAGCGCTTGGCATTCCGGTCCATGTGGTCGGCGACGCGCTGTCGCAGGAATTCCTGCCGCACGCCATGCGCACGGCCAATCTGGCTGCCCGGTCGCTCTAGATTATTCAGGCAACTCGCGGCGGGCACGCTCGTAGAAAGGGCGTCCGATCAGGGCGAGGACGAGCGCCAGGATCAGCAGGGTGGGCAGGATGATCAGCAGCGACTGGCGCAGGCCGCCGTCGACGAAGAGATAATCCGTCCCCAGCGCGATCAGCAGCGGCCCGAAGGCGACCCCGAACAGGCCGTTCACCAGATAGAGAACGGCGGTCATCTGACCGCGATACTGGTTCGGCACGATGGCCTGCAGCGCGCTCGGAATGCTCGCCACTATCAGCGGCATGATGAACATCAGGGCGGCGAGACAGGCGAAACTGAGCAGTGGAGATCCCGCCATCGGCCACAGGATCTGGACGGGAAGACAGATCAGGATGCCAACGCACATGACGTTCATGCGCCCGCCGCGCATGCGCCGGGTCGCGAAAAAGTCGCTGAGATAGCCGCCGAGCATCCCGCCGGGCAATCCCGCGATGATGTTGATGAGACCCAGCGTGGTGCCGATGGTGGCGACCGTGTAGCCGAAATAGCGGACATAGAGCGCCGTCATCCAGGCGACGATGGCGTAGGACACCAGCGCGACCAGCCCGGCGCCGATGATGAAGCAGACCAGGACCACGCGATGGCGGGCGGCGTAGGACCAGATGGTCATGCCCGAGGACGGGGTTTCCGCGGCGCTGGGTGCCGGCGCGGTGTCACGTCGCGGCGGCTCGCCGATGAACAGCAACATGACGGCGATCAGAAAGCCGGGCAGGGCGGCCGCGAAGAAGGTGAGCTGCCAGCCATAGGTCGCGCCCAGCAACGGCAGGTCAACCTGCTCGGCGCCGGGGACGAGGCGCGCCATGCCGGCGCCGATCAGATATGAGCATCCCGAGCCCAGGGTGATCGACATGACGATGCAGGCCATGGCCCGTCCTCGCAGCCGGGGCGGGAAATAGTCCGCGATCATGGAGAAAGCGGCGGGCGCAAGGCACGCCTCGCCGATACCGACGCCGGCCCGGGCCGCCGCCAGGGTCCAGAAATCTGTGGCCAGGCCACAGGCAATGGTCATCAGGCTCCAGGCGATGACGCCGGCGATGACGATGTTGCGCCGGTTCCTGCGGTCCACCAGCCGGCCTATGGGCAGGCCAAACAGGGCATAGAACACCACGAAGGCCATGCCTTGCAGCAGGCTGATCTGGGTGTCCGTGATCTCCAGCGTCTGCTTGACCGGCTCGCTGAGAATATACAGAAGGTGGCGGTCAACGAACGCGAACACGGTGGCGATCGCCAGGACGCCGACGGCCTGCCAACCTTGCGACAGGCGAGGATAGGGCTGGTCGTCGACGGAAGGCTGGGTGCCGGAGTGGGTCATGATCGTGCCGCCGCCTGCGCCGCGACGAAATCTTCGCGCAGCCTGAATTTCTGGATCTTGGTCGACGACATGGGCCAGTCGTTGATGAAGCGCACATGGCGCGGCACCTTGAAGCTGGCGATGCGTCCCTTGCAGAACTCGATGATCTCCTGCTCGCTGGCCTGGGCGCCGGGTTTCAGCTCGATGAAGGCGGCCGGCACTTCCAGCAGCCGGGCGTCCGGCACGCCGACGACCTGCGCCAGCTTGACCGCCGGATGGTTGGACAGGAAGGACTCGATCTCGACGGCGCCGACGTTCTCGCCGCCCACCTTCAGCATGTCCTTCAAGCGGCCATGGAAGAAGATCTGGCCATGTTCGTCGACCGCGCAGAGATCGCCCGTGTGCAGCCAGCCGCCGCGCAGCGTGTCGGCGGTTTTCCCAGCGTCCTTGTAGTAACCGTCGAAGACGGCATAGCCACGGATGGTCATTTCGCCTTTTGCGCCGGTGGGCACCTCGTCGCCGGTTTCGGGATCGATCACGCGCACCTGGATGCCCGGGAAGGTGGTGCCGCAGGCGTGAGACCGATGATGTTCGCTGTCGTCGGGATGGCCGAAGGCGATGACGCCGCCGACCTCCGTCAGGCCGTACGCGGCGGTTTGTATCGCCTGCGGGAAGGCGGCCTGGAATTGGCGCATGGTATCGGGCGGCGCGACATTGTTGATGCGCCGGACCCGGCTCATGTTGCGCGCGCCGAAGTCGGGGTGATTGATCAGGGCGGCCATGATGGTTGGAAAGGCCGGGAACAGGACCGTCGCGCCTTCCTCCTCGATCATGCGCAGCGCTTCGCTCGCCTCGAAATGGCTCATGGACAGCATGGCGGCGCCCGCGTCGAACAAGGCCGTCAGGGGCAGGATCGCCGACATGTGGAACAGGGGCAGCGGGTCCCAGAGGCGGTCGCCGGGAACGAGGGCGTATTTCTCCCGGTTCATGTTGATGCCGTTGCGCACCAGGTTTTCATGAGAAATCGGGCAGCCCTTCGGGTTCGCCGTCGTCCCCGACGTGTACATCATCATGCACGGTTCTCTGAGGGAGACAGCGACCCGGCGGGCGTCCACGGCATCCACGGTCGCCCGGTCTTTCAGCGCCTCGAACGCCTCCATGCCCATGAAACCCGCCGGCGCCGCGCCGCCGTGCATCACGACGGTGCGCAATCGCGGGGCGCCGGCAAGGGCGAGCGCGGTGACATCGGACTGGCGCGGCAGATCGGGAAAAGCATCCGTCAGGACGGCAGCGAAGTCGGCATATTCGGAAATGATGTCGCTGGTGAACAGCGCGACCAGATCGGCATTCTCGATGACGTAGCCCATCTCGTGCGCCTTGAAGCGCGCATTGATCGGCACGGAGACGATGCCGGCCAGGGCGCAGCCCAGGATCAGTTCCACATAGGCCATGCAGTTGGGCATCAGGATGCCGACATGCTCGCCCGGCCGCACGCCCAGTCCCACCAGCGCGCGCGCCATGTCGTAAGCTCGGTCGGTCAGGCTTCGGTAGGTGTGGCGCGCTTCGGAAAAAACGACGGCGTCGTTGTCGGGCCAGCGGTCCGCCGCCTTCAGCAGCAAATCGCCCAGGCTCGTCGCATCGATACGATGACGGTTCATATCCGCTCCCCAGTTGGGGAAACTGTACGGGTGGCCCGTTTGGATGACAACGGGCGTGCACAGGGCGGCTGGAATACCCATCTTCTGTGGCAGGTGGCGCCCGGAAGCCGTACAAGGATTCGGGCCGTCCATTCGAGGTCAGATGCCAGCATGGAATGAGGGAACAGTGATCCGCCGCGGAATGATGTTTGTCTGTGTCGCCGCCCTGATGGCCGGCGCCGCCTGGGCGCAGCCTATCAGCAGCCAGCAGCTTGGTCCGCCTCCGGGCGGCGCCGATGAGGGCTACCAGCCCTATTCCCCGGGGTCTGATCAGGCCCCGTCCTCCGGCGACGATCCCTATGCCGATCCAGAGCAGGGCGGCGCGTACGATCCCTACGCGGACCCGGAGAAGGGCGGCGCCTACAACCCTGACGCCGCGCGCTCGGCGCCCGCACCTTACCGGTCAGCGCCGCAACGGACCGTGCCAGAGGGCTACAGCGCGCCGCCGCGCGGTGCCGCGCCCTATGATCCCTATGCGCCTGCCCAAGCACCCGGCGAGACGCCCGCGCCGGTCGCTACATCCTGCGATACGCTATTGGCGGAGCTGGAGCGCTATTACGGTCCGCCGGAGAACCCGATGAAGCCGCGCGACGAAGCCTGCGCGGGAGCGCGCGGCGCGAATACGGGCGGCGGCCCGAACGCCGCGTTTCGTCAGTGCTCGGATGATTTCTTCAAGGGATACGAGGCCAAACGCACTGAATACCGGGCGTGCATGGACCGGGATCTGAACAAGGCGCAGGAGCGCCTCGACCAGCGCCGGACCACGGCCGAAGCCGCCCGCAGCGGCTATACCGGCACCGCGCCGCAGGCGACGGGACCCTATGCGCGTGCCGGCGCACCCGGCTGGCTGGGCGTCCAGGTCGCCCCGGTCTCGCCGCAGAGTGCCTACAGGCTCGGCGTCGAGGGCATGGACGGCGCGCTGGTGCAGAACGCCGTGCAGGGCAGTCCGGCGCACAAGGCCGGTATCCGGCGCGGCGATGTCATCGTCGGCTTCGATGGCGAACCCATCTCGCGCCCGCAGGACCTGCAATATCTGGCCGAACGGATCGTCGCGGGCCAGCAGGTTCAACTGGACGTGCTTCGGGGCGGCCGGCGCGAAAGCTTTACCATCGAGATCGAGGCGCGGCGCTAGCCTCGGCCTACTTCTCGCCGCGGACGTAGCGTTCCAGCTCGTTGTGCCAATGGCGCAGTTGCTGCTCCTGATCGGAGTATCGCGCGCCCTTGTAGCCGCGTGACTGCACACCTTGATGGACATAGCCCATCATGGTCGCATCCTGGTTGATGACGTAGCCCAAGCCTGGCGCGCCGTATTCGATGTGCATCCGCTCGGGCCGGACTTTCCCCGAAAGATCTGTCCCATCCTCCACGCCCATATAGGCGGGAACCTTGTAGTTCGGATCATCGACGGGACGGATCAGCACCATCAGGTCATAGGTCATCTTCTCCGGGTCAGACCGGTGCGGCCGGAAGCGCTGAATCAGCAGGCCTTCGGGATGGGCGTTGAAGGTGATGTTGGGGAAGATGGAATAGTTCCAGTCGTCGGTCAGCTGGTTGTCGGTGAACGCGCTGTAATCGATACCGCGCTTGTCGGCCCAGGCGCGTTTCGCCTCCTGCAGGACGCGGCGCGCATCGTTGGGGCGGCCGACGAATTGCTCCGGCGTGACGTCCACTTCCGACAGCAGGTATTTCAGGCCCTCGTTCAGCGTCTCGTGGTCGTCCACCTTCGGGCTGATCTCGCCGAACTTCAGAAGCTGGCGGCTCATGCCGTTGGGATAGGTGTCCCATTGCACCTCGCGGTCGTTGAAAAATGACAGGATTTCCGGGTGCACCGCGTGCACGTGGTAGACCTCGATGAATGCGTCGTGGCCGATCTTCCAGTTGCAGGGCCACGCGGTCTCCAGATCCTTCACCACATGCATGTCGGCGAAGCGGTACGCCTTCAGGTGATCAACCACGGGACCGAGGAAGTCCAGCAAAGGCTCGGCCTCCATGTCCATATTGATGAAGATGAAGCCATCCCAGATTTCGCAGCGCACGGGCGTCAGCGGCGGATCGTCCTCGACCACCGGCGCGCGAAAGGTTTCGCGGTCCTGGATGTTCTTCAGCGTTCCGTCCAGATTCCACTCCCAGGAATGAAACGCGCACTTGAACGAGCTGGCATGGCCGAACTCGCTCATCACCAGCCGATTGCCGCGATGGTGGCAGACATTGTAGTAGGCGGCGATATCTCCGGCGCCTTCGCCGAAGCGCGTGACGATGAAGCTCTCCGGGCCCAGATCATATCTGAACCAGTCGCCGACCTCCGGAATGTCCTTGGCGACGCCGGCCAAGGTCCAGATCCGCGTCCACATGTTGTCCCATTCGCGCGAGGCCCAGTCGCGGGAGACGTAGCGGTCGGTGGAATACAGCCGGTCGCCGTAATCCTGATAGGGCGCCAGCGCCTCGGGCGAGCTTGGCTCGGCGGCTGGATTGAGCGCGAAACTGCGGGCGGCCGGAAAATCCATCTTGTTCATCGTGCGTCCCCGTTGGTCTTCCCCGGGGCGAGCATGGCAAATTTCGTCCGGCGATTCCAGTCAGTCGCGCTGGAAATGGTCGTTCCTGTCGGTCTGACGGGCGGGATCAGTCCCTAACCCAATATTTCCGTCGCAGAAACCACACTTCCAGAACGCCGATAATGGCGAGCAGCACGCACACCCAGAAGAACGCGCTATCGTCGTGCGCGCCCGGAATCCCGGCGACATTGATGCCGAGCAGTCCCGTCAGCAGGGTGAGCGGCAGGAAGACGATGGAGACCATGGACAGCAGATACATGTTGGTCTGCATGCGGTCGGACACCCGCGCGACCAGTTCTTCATGGATCAGCACCGCCCGTTCCCTGATCGAATCCAGATCGGCGACGAAGCGCCCGGCATCATCGGCGGTATCGCGGAGGCGGCCCCGGTCGCGCTCGTCGATGTCCACGACGCGTTCGTTGGCCAATCGCGACAACGCCGTCTGCTGCGGCGAGATGTAACGGTGCAGCGACACGGCCCGCCGGCGTAGCGTGCTCAACCGTTCCCGACTCTCCCGGCCGCCTTCCGACACCATGTCGTGTTCCAGCTCATCCAGTTCGTCGTCGATGGCGTTGACGGCCGGTTGGACGCGGTCGATCAGCTTGTGGGTCAATTCGGCAAGCAGCCCACCCACCGAACGTGGCGTGAAGCCGGCGGCGATTTGTTCGCGGATGTCGCGTGTGGCCAGGATCTTGTGCAGCCTGACGCTGATGATACGGCGCGCATCGACCCACAGGTGCAGGGACGCCATCTCCTCGTCGGCCCGCAGCGGGTCGAGGTTGACGCCGCGCAAGTCCAACAACAGTCCGTTCAGGAACTCGGTGCATCGGGGCCGCGATTGCCTTGCGAGCAGGGCCTCGCTCACGACCGGATCGAGGCCGCTGCGCGAGATCAGCCAGTCGCGCGTGCGCAGACCGTTCTGCTGCAGGTGAATCCATAAGAAGCCGGGTTGCTTTTCGGCCGCCTCGAAATCGCCCCAGCCAATGGCTCGCGCGTTGCCGATACCGTCGAAATGATAGGCGCAGATCAAGCCAGTATGATCGATCATGTCCGGGTCATATCAGCAGTTTGTTGCGCTTCGGTGACAGCGGCCGCCGTCACCGAACGGGACCTACCCTTGTTTCAGCGCTCATGCAGAAATCTTCACACGCGCATAAATGCAAACCTGCGTTGCAGCCTTGATGGGTGGCGGAAGAACTACACCCGGATATAAAGCTCGCCGACATAATGCCGTAATTACGGTTACACAACGAGGTAGGAACATGAACAAGCTGCTCTCGCTCGCCGTCGCGGGCATCATCGCCGTCGCCGCCACCAGCGCCGCCCAGGCCGCCGACATCCGTGGCCGCATCGAGAAGGTCGACACCGACAAGAACATCATCAAGCTGAAGAACGGCGTCGAACTGCACTATGGCGACGACGTGAACGAAGCCGATCTGACGCCGGGCACCTCGGTAAAGGCCAAGTACGAGTCCGTGCGTGGTTATTTCCAGGTCAGCAAGCTGACGATCACGTCCAAGAAGGACTAAGCTCTCGCTATTGGCGAGTGCAGAAAGGGCGCCTCCGGGCGCCCTTTTTCGTGACTGGCATCAGCCGGTCTGATCGCGTGCTTCGGGTGGATACGGCTTGAATTCGTTCATGCTCATGGGCTGGTCGAACGCGGCGATCAGCACCACCGGGCCATCCGCGCGCGCGGCATGCAGCGTCCGGCTGGGAATGACGCAGATATCGCCCCGGTGGAGGTCGAAGCTCTGGCCGTTTTCCTCGTCATAGAAGGTGGCTGTGCCCTCGACCACGAAGATCTGGTTGTTCTGAGCATGCCAGTGCGGCGCTTCCCTGTGCATGGACTGATGCACCGCCATGACCGGCCACAGCTTGCGGGCCTTCAACTGGTCGTAAACGCCGTCCATGTCTGAAAAACAGTTCCGCTCGATCGTCACGCCCATGTCACTCTCCCCGTTTGCGCAGCGCCAAGCCTAGACCGGATCGGCAGCCGAGAAAACCTTCAAGGGTGCCGATATGTCATTTGACGCCGGGGCCGCCGTCTTCATAAGGTAATGGCGTATGGTCCGGGGAGGGGCCTGAACATGGCGGCACCAATACCACCCGAGAGCGAGATTCTCGGTATCGTCGGTCACACTTTTCCAGGCGGGGTCTACACGGTCGAGCATTGGGAGAATTTCCTGCTCACCGAATGTACGGGCGCCGATCTCTTGCCGGGCGGCATGGTTCATCCGGTCGTGCTGTTCCATATGCCGATCCTGGGCAGCGGCACCACCATTGGCGAGATGTTCGCCCTGGGTCAGGCCGAGTCGGACTTCTCCATCGGCATTGAAAGCTATGATTGGGAAATGTTCGTGCCGATGCACGAGGACGTGCCGTACAGCATTTCCGGCAAGATCATCTCGGCCGAGCGGCATCAGCCGCCGGGCAAGCGGCTCTACGACCGTATCCAGTTTCAGTTCGAGGTCGCCCAGCCGGACGGCGTGCTGGCGGCGCGGACCACCATCACCTGGCATTACCGGAGGGGCTTGCTGTGAGCGTGAAGGCAGGCGACACAATTCCCGACTGGCTGATGGAGAGCGTGCGTCCCGAGCGCATGCGCACCATGGCCGCGATCCTGCGCGACCCCAATCCCGTGCATTGGGACCGCAAGTCGGTCGCGGCGCTGGGGTTTGGCGAGCGGACCATCAATCAGGGGCCGCTCGGGCTGAGCTACATGATCAACATGCTGCATGAATGGGCCGGTCCCGGCTCGATCCGGCGCATCGTGATGACCTTTCCCATGGCGGTGCTGGACGGGGACCGCATCACGGCCAAGGGTGTCGTCACCGCCATCCGCGAAGAGTCGGGGCAACGTCTGGCCGATTGCGACATCTGGCTGGAGCGCGAGGGTACCGATCCGCCGCTCAAAGGCACCGCGACGGTCGTTCTTCCGGGGTGACGGCGAAAAAATTCACCCATGCATGTTCAGCCTCTTCCAATCGGGGGCGTTTTGCCGCAAGACTCCGGCGACTGACAAAACGAGGGAAGAGACGATGGTAGATTATCGCCCCAAGGGTTATCCGCTGTTCCAGGAAGCGTACCTGGTGAACAATCTGGAGGAGTCGATCCAGAAGTGGAGCAAGGTCTTCGGCGCCGGTCCGTTCCGCATCGCGGCGCACCACAAGACCGACAAGTTCGAATATCGCGGCACCGACACCGAAGCCGACGTGTCCTATGCCTTCGGCTATCTTGGCGACATCATGATCCAGTTCATCGAACAGCATGACGAGAAGCCGTCCATCTACCGCGACATGTACCAGCGCGGCCAGGAAGGCTTCCACCATGTCGCGACGCTGGTTCACGACTTCGAGGCCGAGTTCAAGCGCTTCCAGGACCTGGGCTATGAATGCGCCTGCCGCCTCTATGCCGACGGCGTCGACGCTGCCTATTTCGACACGCGATCGCTGAATGGCTGCTTCACCGAAGTGCATGGCGATCCGCCCTACATCCTGCAGCGCTGGGCGCAGATGCGCCGGGCGCACGAGCTGTGGCGGCCGGGCGACAGCCCGTTCCTGACGCTTTAAGGGGGCCGGAATGGGCACGGTCAGGGTTACAAGGGAGCTGGCCGTGCCCGCCTCGGCGGTCTGGGCGGTGCTGGCCGATTTCGGCGGCTTCCTCGATTGGGCGACCGGCGGCGCCGGGACGATCCGGATCGAGGGAGACGGCGAGGGCATGGTGCGCCACCTCAGCCTGCCCGGCGTCGGCGAGATGGCCGAGCGCCTCGACAGGCTGGATCATCAGACGCGAATCCAGTGCTACAGCCTCGCCGCGGGCACGCCGATCGGCATGGGCTCGTACAATGCGACGGTGGTCGTCAGCGAGACGGCGAGCGGCTGCCGCCTCGACTGGACCGGCGAGTTCGAAGCGGCTCCCGGCGCCGATGCGGAAATGATCCGACAGGGCCTCGAAGGCTCGTATGACGGCATGTCCCGATCGCTGGCCGCGGCGGCTGTCCGCTAACGGCGATGGCCGTTATCCAGGTCACCGACAGCATTGCCATCGACGATAGCGAGATCGAGGAAAGCTTCATCCGCGCGGGTGGACCTGGCGGTCAGAACGTCAACAAGGTCGCGACGGCCGTCCAGTTGCGGTTCGATGTGCGCGGCTCGCCCTCTCTGCCCAATGCCGTGGCGCTGCGCCTGATGAAGCTGGCGGGCAAACGCCTGACCCAGGACGGCGTGCTGGTCATCAGCGCGCAGAATTTCCGCACCCAGGAACGCAACCGGTCCGATGCGCTTGAACGGCTGCTGGAGCTGATCCGCGAGGCGGCGGTGCCGCCGGTGGCGCGGCGGCCGACCAAGCCGAGCAAGGCTTCAAAGGTCAAGCGTCTCGAAAGCAAGGTGAAGCGGTCGGGCGTAAAAAGCATGCGCGGCAAGGTCCGCGACGAATAACTCTTGCCGATCAGCGCCGCGCCCTCAGTTCTTGTCTGTACGGGAATAAGGGGATGGCGAATGAGCCTGGCTGGTCTGGGAAGCGGTCTTCGGACGGTGGTGATCGGCGCCTCGGGCGGCATCGGCGGCGCGCTGGCCGCCGCGCTCGAGGCGGATCCTGCGGTGGCGGCCATCCATGCCTGTTCCCGCGCGGGCAGCGGTGAGGCGGGCGGCAAGCGCGGTGTTCATGCGGTAGATGTCACCGACGAGGACTCGATCGCCGCCGCCGCCGCGCGCATCGGCGCGGAGGGGCCGCTCCATCTGGTGGTCGTCGCGACGGGCATGCTGCACCAAGACGGGCAGGGGCCGGAAAAGACCTACCGGCAACTGGACGCTGCCCAGATGATGCGCGCCTTCCAGGTCAACACTATCGGACCGGCGTTGGTCGCCAAGCATTTCGTGCCGCTGCTCGATCGCTCCGATCCCGCCATCTTCGCGGCCCTGTCGGCGCGGGTCGGCAGCATTTCCGACAACCGCCTGGGCGGCTGGTACAGCTACCGGGCGTCGAAATCCGCGCTCAACATGCTGATCCGCACCCTGTCCATCGAACTGGCGCGGACCCACAAGCAGGCGGTCTGCGTCGGACTGCACCCGGGCACGGTCGATACCGGACTCTCCCGCCCGTTCCAGCGGGCGGCGAAGCAGTTGCTGACCCCGGAAGAATCGGCGGCCTATCTTGTCGATGTTCTGGGAGCCCTGACGCCCGCCGCCAGCGGATCGGTGCTGGCGTGGGATGGCAAAATGGTGCCCGTCTAGGCGCTCTTCTCGCTCTGAGCCAGCTTGCTCATTTGGGCGGGATAGCGTTCGCCGACGGCGGCGCCGATGGGAAACAGCCGGTCCAGCTCGTCCAGCGTGGCCTGATCGAGCGACACGTCCAGGGCGCCGACGTTCTCCTCCAGAATATTGACGCGCTTGGTGCCGGGGATGGGCACGATGTCATCGCCCTGCGCCACGACCCAGGCGAGCGCCAGCTGGGCCGGCGTGCAGTTCCTCGCGCGGGCGATCTCTTCCAGACGGGTCACCAGCGCGCGGTTCTTTTCGAAATTGCCTTCCTGGAAACGCGGCATGCGGGCGCGCATGTCGCCCTTGCCGAACTCGGGCGTGCTCAGCGTCCCGGTCAGCATGCCCCGGCCCAGCGGGCTGAAGGGCACGAAGGTCACGCCCAGTTCGCGGCATGTTTCGATGATCCCGGTCTCGGGCTCGCGGTTCCACAGCGAATATTCGGACTGCACCGCCGAGATGGGGTGAATGCGGTGGGCACGGCGCAGCGTGTCGGAGTTCACCTCTGACAGGCCGATGGCGCGCACCAGCCCGCTGGTCACCAGCGCGCCCATGGCCGCGACCGTGTCCTCGACGGGAATTTTGGGGTCGACGCGGTGGGCGTAGTAGAGGTCGATGTAGTCCGTTCCCAGGCGCTTCAGACTTTCCTCGCAGCGCGTGCGCACGATCTGCGGGCGGCCGTCGACCGACAGTGCGCCGCCCTCGCCGGGGACGAAGCCGAACTTGGTGCCGATCTGGATCTTGTCCCGGACCGGGCCGAGGACGCGGCCGATCAGTTCCTCGTTATGCCCCATGCCATAGACATTGGCGGTATCGAGGAAGGTGACGCCCAGCTCGACCGCCCGCTGCAGCGTCGCCTCGGCCAGCGCTGCGTCCGGCGTGCCATAGGCAGCTGACATGCTCATGCAGCCCAGCCCCAGGCGCGAAATCTCGACATCGGAAAATGGCAGTTTGCGGCGGTCCATGACGTGCTCCCCTTCGACGCGGTGGCGTGAACGGTAAGACAGGTGGACGGTCACGTGCAACTTTTTGGATGTGCGGGTTACCGGTATGCCTAACGCGTCTGGATCGTCTTCAGATAGGCGATGAGAAGGGCGATGTCCTCGGGGCTCCATGGATCGTCCGGCATCTCGGGATGGCCGGCGAAGATACCTTCGGCTAGTGCCTCCTCCAGGTTCTCGACAGGATAGTTCTGGCCCAGCGTGCGGAAGGGCGGTGCCTGTGTCATCGGGCTGGCGCCGTCGGCATCGATGGCATGGCATCCGCCGCAGCGGGCCGTGGCCAGCGCATGCCCGGCATCGGCGTCATCGCCGCCGGCGGCCATCACTGGCGACGCGAGGAGAGCGAGAAGGGCGGCGATGGGAAGGTGTCGCGGCATGGATCACTCCTTTCCGACAAGCCTAGGCCGGTCGGTACTTCGGCACAAGGCAGGTGGGCGCCGGCGGGGGTCGACGGAGGCGGCGCAGCATGGTTATGGTAGCGGATGTCCTCCCTCCGAATGCCTCGCCGCTAATCGTGCGCCTGGACGCCACAAGGCGCTCGCGGCGCATCCGGGTCCTGAGCGGGCGATGGTTCCATCGCCTGCTGTTCATCGTCGGCGGTGTCGCGGTCGGCGGTGTCGCCGTTCTGATGGCGATCTGGGGCGACGTGGCCAACGAGGCCTTTCACGGCCTGGTCGAGCGCTGGCGGTTCGCGCCATTGCTGGTGACGCCTGTCGGCTTTGCCGTGGCGGTCTGGCTGACGCGCCGGTTCTTTCGCAATGCTCAGGGCAGCGGCATTCCCCAGGCGATCGCCGCGCGCCAGCTGAAGGACCAGGAGCAGCGCGGGGCGCTGGTCTCGCTTCGCATCGCGGCGGCAAAGGTTGTGCTGACCCTGTTCGGGATGCTGTGCGGCGCCTCGATCGGACGCGAGGGGCCGACGGTCCAGGTCGGGGCGTCCATCATGTACGCCGCCGGCCGGCTGTCGCCGCGCCGGCAGGCCGGGCTGATTCTCGCGGGTTCGGCGGCCGGGGTGGCCGCCGCGTTCAACACACCGCTGGCCGGCGTGGTCTTCGCCATCGAGGAAATGAGCCGGTCCTTCGAGGTGCGCACCAGCGGCCTGATCATCGGCAGCATCATCGTTGCCGGCCTGACGTCGATTTTCTTCCTGGGTAACTACACCTATTTCGGCGTCACCCATGCGCGGCTCGCCGGGCCGGAAACCTGGCTCGCCGTGCCGGCCTGCGGTCTGGTCGGGGGCCTGTTGGGCGGCGGCTTCAGCCGGTTCATCGTCGCCATGGCGCGGGGCCTGCCAAACCGTGCTGGCGGATGGATCAGAAAGCGGCCGGTGGCTTTCGCGGCGCTGTGCGGCCTGCTGGTCGCGGTCTGCGGCATCGTCTCCGGTGGAGGCACCTACGGGACAGGTTACGAACAGGTGCGGCACATGCTCGACGATGGCGCCGCGACGGCATGGTACTTCGCGCCGCTGAAACTCGCGGCGACGGCATTGTCGGCGGTCAGCGGCATACCCGGCGGAATCTTCTCGCCCTCGCTGGCGGTCGGCGCCGGCATCGGCGGCAATCTGGCGTGGTTTTTTTCCGCCGACGCGGGCGGCGCGGTGGTTCTGCTGGGCATGGTCGGCTATTTCGCCGGGGTGACCCAAGCGCCGATCACCTCGTTCGTCATCGTCATGGAAATGACCGACAATCACGACCTGCTGCTGCCGCTGATGGCGGCGGCTTTCGTGGCCCACGCGGCGTCGCGCCTGGTATGCAGGGAAGGCATTTATCACGCGCTGAGCCGCGGGTTTCTCACTGCGGCGCGGTCACCCGCCGGACAGGACAAGGAAGGGAAACAATGAGCCTTACAGTCGATCTCTACTGGTCGTTTCGAAGCCCCTATTCCTATCTGGCCACCCGGCGGCTGTTCGAGCTGCAGCGTGACCGGACCGTCGAGATCCGGTTTCGCCCCGTCTATCCGCTCGCGGTCCGGAGCGAGAATTTCTTCGCCACCGTCAATCCGAAATGGGTGAAGTACGTCCAGAAGGACGCGCCGCGTCTGGCGGAATATCTCGGGCTCCCGTTCCGCTGGCCCAAGCCCGATCCCATCGTGCAGGACATGGCGACGCTAACGGTGGCCAAGGATCAGCCCTACATCCGTCGTCTGACCCGCATGGGGCAGGCGGCGGCCGATCTGGACCGGGGCATGGCTTTCGCTCACGAAGTCTCGTCCATGCTGTGGAGCGGGACGCGCGGGTGGCACGAAGGGGATCATTTGCGCGATGCCGCGGCACGGGCTGGTCTCGACATCGACGTTCTGGACGCGGCGATAGAGGCCGATCCAGACGGGTTCGATGCCCGCATCGCGGCCAATCAGGACGCGCTTGAGGCCGCCGGCCATTGGGGTGTGCCGACCATGGTGTTCGATGGCGAAGCCTTCTTCGGCCAGGACCGGATCGATCTTCTCGAATGGCGGCTCATGCAGTCGGGGTTGGCCGACCGGGCATCAGCCGGCGCCTGATCAGATAATCCAGCGACAGTGCTCCGGGACCGCGAAACAGGATGAAGGCCAACGCCGCCGCCCAGCCCAGATGAGTCATCCAGGCTTCGGGATAGACGAAGATCTGGATCACGGCGGTCATGCCCAGCAGCGCCGCGGCGCTGAGCCGGGACGCCAGGCCCATGAGCAGCAGGACGGGAAACAGATGCTCGGCATAGGTCGCCAGATGGGCCGCGACCTCGGACGGGATCAGCGGCAGGGCGTATTCGTATTCGAAGAGAACGTAGGTGCTGTCCTTGACGGTCAGTAGGCCCTCGACCTTCGTGCGGCCCGACAGCAGAAACACCGTGGCGATGAAGAGACGGGCCGGTGTCGATACGACGGTGGCCAGGGAAACGCTGTCGAGATTGTCGAGCAGCCGTGCCGCAAGCCAGGTGAGTTGGCTGGGCCGCAGGGAGAAGGAAGGGGCGCTCATGGGGCTGGATCCGTCTGTGGCAGGGTGAAAACGCCGGATGAAATCAATTGGGCGAGGTCCATGGTCAGATCCTGTCCGCCCTCCTTGTCCGCGCTGACGGCGAGGGCGTCGCCGACCGAAAGACCGTCCCGGATGGCGGCGAGCAGGACAAAGGCGGCCTCGCTGAGGCGGAAAACCGTCACCTCGGCCTCGGGCCGCACGATCAGCAGGCGTTCGCCGCCCGCCGCCAGTTGCAAGGATGGCGGACTGTCGGCCAGGTTCGCCCGCCAGAGTTCAAGGACACGGTAGCGGGTCTCGAGCAGACGGCCTGACGCATGCAGCGCCACGCGCAGGGCGTCGCCGTCGCGGGCCGCCATTTCATGCAGCGCTAGGGCATCCAGCGCCGGCGTGTCGGCGGCGTGATAGGACTCCCGATGCAGGAATTCCAGCGCCGCGACGTCGGTTAGGTACGCAAGGGCGTGCGCGGGTTCGAAGTGCCGAAGGAAGCCCGGGAATTCACGGCCATAGCCGATCAGTGTCCCGCTGCGGCAGGGATGCGCGTCAACGAATTCCAGCGCGGCGAAGCGGAAAAAGTCGGCTCCGACAATCCGCTGGGTGGCCGGGAAGGTGTCGGCCAGCGCATCGACGAACCGCGCGTACATATTGTTGCGATAGATGGCAATGGACGCCTCGGCCGGAATGCCCGGTGTCAGCATGGGGGCGATGACGCCGCCATTTCGGATGGATGCGCTCAGGCGCGCCTGGACTTCAGCCAGCTCGTGCATGGACCGGTACCCTTTGTATCATGGCCGCGGTCTGGGCCTCGGCCAGCAGGACCGGAAGCGGCGGCACGTCCGTATCCCATTCGATCAGCGTCGGCCGCCCTCCGATACGGTCGACGGTTTCGGCGTAGAGCGTCCAGACAGTGTCCGAGACGCGGCTGCCATGGTCGTCGATCAGAATCCGGCGACCGCCAGCTTCGATGGCGGTATGGCCCGCGAGATGAATCTCGCCGACCAAGGCGCCGGGAATGGACGCTAGCCAATGGCGCGGATCGAAGCCGTGATTGTGGGCCGAGACGACCACGTTGTTGATGTCCAGCAGCAGCAGGCAGCCTGTCCTGCGCGCTAGTTCGACGAGGAATTCGGGCTCGGGAATGGTAGAATGGGCAAAGCGCAGATAGGTCGAGGGGTTCTCCACCATGATCTGGCGTGACAGCGCGTCCTGCATTTTCGCGACATGACCGGCGACGACGCTCAGGCTCTCTTCGGTGTATGGCAGGGGCAGGAGATCGTGATGCGCGATGCCCGCATGCACCGACCAGGCGATATGTTCCGACACCAGCACCGGCGTGTAGGCGTCCACCAGATGCCGCCAGAGGGCGAGATGGTCACGGTCGAGCGGGTCGGCGCCGCCGAGCGACATGCCGACGCCGTGAAACGATAATGGATAATGCGCGGCGAGGGCCTTGAGATAGCGATGGGGCGGTCCGCCTGCGCCCATGTAGTTTTCAGGGTGCACTTCCAGAAAAGGCAGCGCCGGCCGCGTCTCGAGCAGCGCCGCATAGTGCGAGGCCTTGAGTCCGATGCCGGCCGAAGCCGGCACCGGACCGGTGCCACAGGAAGCTGTGATGCCGTGGCGGCCGGGCATGGATCAGGCGCTGGGCACGCGGGCTTCGGACGGCGCCAGGCTGCCCTTGCCGTGGGGCGTTTCGATGCCGGCGCAGGTGCCCTTGGGGACCAGCTTCCAGGCATTCGACTGATAGTCGATCTTGGAGGTTCCGGCGCAGCTGGTGCCTTCGCCTGCCTTGCAGTCGTTCTTGCCGGCCATGGAGACACCGTAGCATTTCTCCATGTCGGCCTTGTCGCCGGCCAGGGCCGAACCGGCGCTGCCGAACGAGACGGCCAGCGCGGCCGCGGCGAGGAGGGTCGAGGTCGTGATTTTGGCGGTCATGTGTGTATTTCCCTATGAGGTCTGGACAGGACGTCGTCGGCTTGCGCGTCCGACAAACTTCATTTCGGCGCGGGACCGGTTCGGGTTACGCTCGCGGAATGAAAAAAGGGAGTAAGACCATGCGGATCATGCCAGGCCAGCCTGTACCGTCGCTGTCCCTGCCTCTGGCCGGCGGCGGCACGTTCACGCTGGGAGGGAATGCGCCCGCATCCTTCACCATGCTGGTGATCTATCGCGGCCTGCATTGTCCAATCTGCAAGGGCTATCTGAACACGTTGCAGGACAAGCTTGCTGATCTGGAGGCTTTGGGGATCGCCACGGTCGCGGTCAGCAGCGACGACCAGGACAGGGCCGAGCGCGCCAAGGCGGACTGGAAGCTGGACCGGCTGGATATCGCGTACGGCATGTCGATCGATGAGGGCCGTCGCTGGGGGCTCTACGTTTCCAAGGCGATTTCCGACAAGGAACCGCCATATTTTCTCGAGCCCGGGCTGTTTCTCGTCCAGCCTGACGGCACGCTCTATTGCGCATCGATCCAGACCATGCCGTTTACCCGCCCGGACCTGGACGGCATCATCGGCGCGGTCCGGTTTATAAACGATAAGGGGTATCCGGCACGGGGTGCGGCCTGAGCCTCATAGCCGCGTGCGGGAGGCGAGGTTGAGCGCGTCGACAATGCGGAAGACGATTCCGATCTCGGCGACGAAGCGCTCCAGTTCCTGGTTCACCTGCAGGCTGGAATAGCCTTTCACCTCGAAGCGGTTCTCGTTGTTGTTCGCCGCGAGATAGAAGCTGTCGCCATGGAACGCGGCCTGAACTTTGTGGCCGAGCAAGGCGCGCAGGCTCAGCAACTGTTCCATGAAGCCCGGCGTCAGCAGGTAGCGGGCCTCCACCTGATCGGTGCCGTAGACCTCGAAGTGCTTCTCGAATTCTGGGTCTTCCAGCCTGACCCTTTCATTGTCGCCCATGCCGAAGCCGCCCAGCCAGTTGCCAAAGGCGCTGCCGTCCGTCTTGATGATTGTGGTTCCAGAGAAATTTTTCGGAAATGAGAAATTAAAAACAGGGCCGCGGAAGACCGTGACATCGCGCCGGTTTTTTCCGGACCCACTTACTTGGCGCAGGTGCAGCTCCGTCATCTCGACGCGCACCTCCTTGTATCGGCCACTGATCTGATCTTCCAGGCCGGTCCGGTTGTGACTGGGCAGCAACTTGACCTGCGACAAGGAGGGTATCGGATTACGCGTCGGCGTGACCGAAAACTCAAGGCCGAAGAAGCCGCAGAGCCGTGTGACCAGCCTTTCCTTGACCTTCTTCTGATGCTTGACGATGGGATGCTGCACATAGGCCCATGCGGCGCCGAACGCCAGGAACCCGGCGAAGAAGCCAAAATCGGACGGGAGGAACAGGAACACGGCGCCGACGACGCCGGTCGCCAGCGGTATCGCCCAGATCGCCCGCTTCATGGCCATTTCGCGCGCCTGCAGGCGTGCGGCTTCCAGATCACCGATCATGGGATCGATCTCACGCGCGCGAAAAGCGTCGAAGCCTTCCAGCCAGGGCGCGTCTGAGGTCATGACAGACCCTTACTTCATGAAATCGGCGACATTGACGGGCTGGCGCGCGGCGGCGTCCTCGATCTCGTAGAAGGGCATGGCCTTCACGCCGATCATGCCCGCGATCATGCTGCCGGGCCAGATTTCCACCGCGTTGTTCAGGTCGGTCACGGCCGAATTGTAGAAGCGGCGCGCGGCGGCGATGTGACCTTCGACCTCGTTCAGCGTCTGCTGCGCCGTCACGATGGTGTCGGCGGAGCGCAATTCGGGATAGGCTTCCGCCACGGCGAACAGGCGGCTCAGGCCGGCGCTCAGCTGCTTCTCGGCCTCGATATGCTGGCGCACGGCGTCAGGGTCGTCGCGCTTGTAGGGGGCCTGCGCCTGATTGCGGGCGGCGACGACACTCTCCAGTACATCGCGTTCATGGGTCATGAACTTCTGCGCCAGGGTGACGACATTCGGGATCAGATCGTGGCGCTGACGCAGCTGGACGTCGATGGACGACAGGGCCTCGCGCGCCTGATTCCGTTTGGTGATCAGGCGTGCGTACAGGATGTAGAAAATCACCGCCAGGACGGCGACGACGATGATCGCGGCGAGCATGGACCCCTCCTTGCCAAGCCATCGGACGGATGGCCGTGTGCGCGGATCATCCGCTATAGTGGCGGCGAACTCAATGCGGGGACACCGAAATGCGCTATCTTCACACCATGTTGCGGGTCCAGGATCTGGACCGGGCGCTGGATTTCTTCGTCGGCAAACTGGGGCTCGAGGAGCTGCGCCGGCACGAGGTGCCGCAGGGGCGGTTCACCCTGGTTTTCCTGGCACCGCCCGGGCAGCCGGACGCCCAGGTGGAACTCACCTATAACTGGGATACCGAGGAGTATGGCGGCGGCCGCAATTTCGGCCATCTCGCCTACGAGGTGGATGATATCTACGGCTTATGCCAGCGCCTGATGGACAAGGGCGTCACCATCAACCGCCCACCGCGCGACGGCCGCATGGCTTTCGTTCGCTCGCCCGACAACATCTCCATCGAACTGCTGCAGAAGGGTACGCCGCTGCCGCCGCAGGAGCCCTGGGCAAGCATGGGCAATACGGGAGAGTGGTAGCCCTCAGTGCTCGGGTGAGCGCAGTTTTTCCGTGACATCGGGCCGGCCAGCGAGCGCCGCCGACAATTTCACGGTCCGGGTCGCCACGCCGGCGGCGTTGAGGTGGTATTGCGTGTCGTCGAGAAGCCCGATCCCGACCATGGCGTCGGCGGGCCGACCGATCATCGGAACCCCCAACTCGGTGTAGAAGCGCTCTATGGCCTTGAAGCCTTCTGCCTTGTTGTACTCGGAAAAAGCCAGTGTGTTGGGCCATGTCGCCAGGACGATGACGTCCGCCTGTTTGGCCCATCCGATGAATTTTCGGATCTCGTTGACGTCTGGCGAGTCCGGGTTCAGGGCAATCTCCATCGGCTTGTAGCGTCGGATGCGTTCGATATCCGAGTTCCCCATGTGGGAGCGCGGCGACTGGAAGATAATGTCGCCGTGAGCGGTAATTGCAGGCTCGTTATGGGGGTTTCCCATGATCGCGTAACGCAGTCGGGAGAACAGCGCTGAATAGGGAAGGGAGAGTGCGTCCCGTATCCGACTTTGCAGCGGCTGGCGCGCGAGGAAATCTCGCCCACAATTCATCGCCACGTCCAACGCGACGTCAGAGGGTCTCTTCGTGTTGTAGAGATGGTACTCGAAAGCCAGCATCGCGATGTCGCCCTTGCGGAGTACGGATTTCGCACGGTCAAGCATGAAGCCCGTTCCCGTTCCCGCCTGAAGGCCAAAATTCTGTACGGGGACGCCCAGCGATTCGCTCATCGAGCCGGCGCTGATCCCGTTGCTTACCCCCGATCCGCCGATGATCAGCAGCTTTGGCGAAGGCGCGCTCCTCGCCAGTTCCATGCGTTTTTCGACCATGGCGCAGATGCCGGCCGAGCGTACGGACGGCATGGACCCGGCCGCCTGCACCAAGAGCAGATGGCCCAGGAGCGCACTTCCCAGGCTGATCACGGCAATGGCCAGAAATCTTGAAGGACTGCAGGACATTCCTGTCTCTAGAACTGGAAGTAGAGAAATTCGGAATGGGGCGCGCTGTTGATGACGCGTATGCTCCAGAACAGCACAAGGCCAATGGCGACTGCTGCCCCGGCACTGGCGGTCAGGCCGCGCATCCCGCCAAGGACGCGGCCCAAGTCAGCCGTTTCCTGGTCGCGGGCCTTCCAGCGTCTTTCCAGTTCCGCCTGGTCTGTGGCGATGGATTGTCCGGGAAAGAGCCGCAGTGTACTCCGGCCGAACAGGGCGAGCACGCCGGCCCCGCCGATCCAAGCCAGCCCGATGTAGAAGGCGGCGCGCGAGTTTTCGGCGAAGTAGCCGATCTGGCCGGACAGACCGAGAAACTCCAGCAGGTGACGCGCCTCCAGAGGCAACGCGGTCCCGTTCATCAGGGCCATCGACCGATAGATGGACAGGGCGGTCGGGAAATTCTCGGCCCGGAACGTCACCCAGGCGATGATGACGGCAAGGTTGGTCAGCAGCAGCCCGAGCCATGGCCATGGCAAACGCAGCCCGAGCCGGTTCCAGCCATGGTTGATCATCAGATACAGGCCGTGGAGGCCGCCCCAGAGCACGAAGGTCCAGGCGGCGCCGTGCCACAATCCACCCAGCAGCATGACGATCATCAGGTTCACCATCCGGCGAACCGGTCCGCTGCGATTGCCGCCCAGCGGGATGTAAAGGTAGTCACGCAGGAAGCGGGACAGGGTCATGTGCCAGCGCCGCCAGAAATCGATGATGCTGCGGGCCTGATAGGGAGAATCGAAGTTGACCGGAAAGCGGATGCCGAACATCAGCGCCAGGCCCATCGCCATTTCGCAGTAGGCCGAGAAGTCGAAGTAGATCTGCAGGTGATAGCCGAGCGCGGCGCTCCAGGCCAGAACGGCTTCCAGGCTCTCGCCGCCGGCCGCCCGATCGAACAGGGGCGACGCGAAACTTCCGAGGCTGTCGGCGATGACGACCTTCTTGATCAAGCCGACCGCAAGGAGGCAGAGGCCTGTATTGAATGCAGAAATGTCCCATCGCGATCGTGCCTGCATGGTCTCGAACTGACTCATCATTTCGCGGTGGTGCAGGATGGGCCCGGCGATCAAATGCGGGAAAAAGGTGACGAAAAGACCATAGTTCACCAGGCCCGGCTGCGCCGTGTCGCCGCGCCAGCGGTCCACCAGAAACGCGATCTGGGTGAAGGTGAAGAACGATATGCCGACGGGCAGTACGATCTGCCTGAGCGGCACGGCCGCACCGGTCAGTTCCTCCACATTGTCGATGAAGAAGTTGGCGTACTTAAAGAACGCCAGGAGCAGGAGATTGAATGAAATGGCGGCGACGAAGAGCGCGCGGCTTTTCCCGGGCCGGATGAAGTGGGAGAGCGTGTAGTTGCCGAGAATGGAAAACAGCAGCAGCGGCAGAAATCTGAGATCCCAATAGCCGTAGAAGAACAGCGAGCTCGCGGCGAGCCAGGCCATCGCCCACGGCACATTGGTGCGCGATCGAAGCACATAGAAACCTGTCAGGACAATCGGCAGGTAGATGAACAGAAATATATTCGAATTGAACAGCAAGTCGGCTCCCCCTCCAAGGCGGAGTCCGCTGTCATGCTGGCCAGGCGGGCTTCGCTTCGATGCCGAAACGTGTTCAGTTCAACAAACTTGCCGAAATTAAACAAGCAAGAACGACTGTCACTGCCTCCCAGTGCGGCCTTGTCGAGGTGATGGCCGGTAGCTCCCCGATGCGATGGCGGACAGTCGAGCGATGGTTTCCTCCGCTTCCTGAACCACCTGCCGCACGATCTCTCCGGCCGGCAAGACATCGTGGACTGCTCCCGCACCTTGGCCGGCCGCTGTCGCGTCGCGGCTGCGGTCATAGTCGCTGATGTCGCCGAGGAGCGGGCGCATGACGCCGGCATCCCGGGAGAAGCGCCCCTGTTCGCCGAACGGCTTCAGGTCCTGCGGCCTGCTCTCCCAGTCGGCGGTCCATTCGTTGCGGATGACGCGCATGGGTTTGCCGGAATAGGAGCGCGAGATCACCGTGTCCGTGTCGGCGGCCTCCATGATGGCCTGCTTGTAGCCCATTGCCGCGTTGGCCTCGACCGAGGCGATGAACCGGGTGCCGATCCAGACTCCCTGGGCACCCATGGCAAGCGCTGCCGCCAGGCCGCGTCCGTCCGTGATCGCGCCAGCCGCAACCACCGGGATGCTGACGGCCTCCACCATCTGCGGGATCAGCGCCATGCCCGCCACCTGGCCCGTGTGCCCGCCGCCTTCCGTGCCTTGGCCGATGACCACGTCGATCCCTGCCTGCTCGCCCTTGACGGCGTGCTTTACCGCGCCGCACATCTGGATGACCACCAGCCCTGCATCCTTGAGCGCCGTGAGGATGGACGAGGGTACGCCCAGCCCCGAGATGAAGGCGGTGGCGCCTTCCGCGATGATGATGTCGACCGATCGGGTGAGAGATTCCGGAATGGCGGCGAGCAGGTCCACGCCAAAGGGCTTGTCGGTCAGGTCCTTCACCCGGCGCATCTCGTCCCGGATCCCGTCGGGCGAGACCGAGGCCATGCCCAGCGACCCGAAGCCGCCCGCGTTGGAGACGGCCGCGCACAGCGCCGCATAGGACACGCCGCCCATGCCGGCCAGCATCACCGGATGCTCGATACCCAAAAGATCGCATAGCGGCGTGCGCAGGCTCATGATGTCTCCCCGTGTTGCGAGTCCCCGAACCAGTTTACCACCCGGAAACTTGCCGCATAGGGCTTGTGGGCGATCCGCTCTTGGTGAATGCGCGAAAACCGCTTTAGGATGCCGGCCGGACATCCATCGGGGAGGATTGGCACAATGGCGTTCACTTACGACGAGATCACGTCGCGCACGGCGACGGGCGACTATTCCTACGGCGACCGGGAAACCATGCTTTATGCGCTGGGCCTGGGCATGGGGCGCGAGCCGCTCGATCCGCAGGAGTTGCTCTACACTTACGAGAAGAACCTGAAGACGGTGCCGACCATGGCGGCGCTGTTCAGCGCCCGCGGCAACCTGCTGGAGGGCGTGAATTACACCATGGTCGTCCATGGCGAGCAGCGCGTGACGCTGCATCAGCCGCTGCCCTGGCAGGCCGATCTGGTGGTGGAATCCCGCGTCGCCGAAGCGCTCGACAAGGGCGCCGGCAAGGGCGCGGTGATCTATCTGGAAACCAGGACAAAGCTGAAGGACACGGGCGCGCCGGTGTCCACGGCCCTGTCGAGCATCTTCGCGCGTGGGGATGGCGGCTTCGGCGGGCCCAGCGGTCCCGCGCCGGCCGAGACGCATGCGATCCCCGACCGCAAACCCGACGCGACCTGCGAACTGGCGACGCGCGAGGATCAGGCGCTGATCTACCGGCTTTCGGGCGACCGCAATCCACTGCACTGCGACCCGGACGTGGCCAGCGCGGCCGGCTTTCCCAAGCCGATCCTGCACGGTCTGTGCACCTACGGCGTATCGTGCCGCGCCGTGCTGCAGACCATCTGCGACTACGACCACACGCGGATCGCTGCCTTCGACGCCCGCTTCTCGTCGCCGGTGTTCCCGGGCGAGACGGTCATCGTCGACATGTGGGTCGATGGCAACGTGGTGTCCTATCGCAGCCGCCTGAAGGAGCGCGATGTGATGGTCATCAACAATGGCCGCGCGCTGCTGAGGGGCTGACATGAAACTGCTGCGCCATGGCCCGAAGGGGCAGGAAAAGCCGGGCATGCTGGACGGCGCGGGCCGGATCCGCGACCTGTCCGGCATCATCGACGATCTGACCGGCGATTCCCTGTCCGACGCGGGTCTGGCGCGGCTGCGCGCGCTGGACGTGGAGGCACTTCCGCTGGTTGGCGGCACGCCCCGCCTCGGGCCATGCGTGGCGGGAACGGGCCAGTTCCTGGCGATTGGCCTCAACTACCGCGATCATGCCGCGGAGACGAAGTCGCGGGTGCCGACCGAGCCGATGCTGTTCACCAAATCCATCTACTGCATCTGTGGGCCGAATGATCCGGTCATCAAGCCGCGCGGGTCGATCAAGCTGGACTGGGAAGCGGAACTGGGCGTCATCATCGGCAAGGACGGCAAGTATATCGACGAGGCCGATGCCTTCGATCATGTCGCCGGCTACTGCGTGGTCAACGACGTGTCCGAGCGCCACTTCCAGAAGGAACGCGAAGGCCAGTTCGTCAAAGGCAAGTCGGCCGACAATTTCGGCCCGATCGGCCCATGGCTGGTGACGCGCGACGAGGTGCCTGATCCCCAAAATCTGCGGGTGTGGCTCGAGGTCGATGGCCACCGCCGTCAGGACGGCACCACCGCCGACATGATCTTCGGCGTACGGTTTCTGGTCAGCTATCTCAGCCAGTTCATGCGCCTGTGCGCGGGCGACATCATCACCACGGGCACGCCCGCCGGTGTCGGAGCCGGCATGGAGCCGGAAACCTATCTGGAGCCCGGTCAGCGTATTCGCCTCGGCGTCGATGGACTTGGCGAGCAGAACCAGTTGGTGGTCGCCGATGACTGAGCCGTGCTCAGTGCGGGCAGTGATGCACCTCCACGGTGATGTGGCTGAGCTCATGCACCGGTGACAGCAAGGCCCGGTAATGCGCCGGGTCGCGCGGGTGATGGCTGACCACCGACACGATGGCGGCCCAGTGACCGGGGCCGACCTGCCACAGATGCAGGTCCGCCACCATGTTGTCGGCGTCGCCCTCGATGGCGTCGATGACTTCCTGGCGCAGGCTGTCGTCATCTGCCATATCGACGAGGGTCCGGCCCGACGTGCCTACCAGGTTCCAGGCCCAGACCAGGATGACCAGGCCGCCGACGATGCCCATCAGCGGGTCCATCCACCACAGGCCGGCGAATTTCCCCAGCAGCAGCGCGGCTATGGCGGTAACCGAGGTCAGGGCATCGGCCATCACGTGCAGGTAAGCCGCTCGTAGATTGTGATCGTGATGATGGCCGTGATCATGATGGCCGTGCCCGTGCCCGCCTAGGATGAAGATGCTGGCGACGTTTGTCGCGAGCCCCAGCACGGCGACCGGCAGGGCTTCGTCGAAGCGGATGGTCTGGGCTATCGTCAGTCGTTGCGCGGATTCCCAGATCAGCACAAGTGCGACAATGGCGAGTACAATGGCGCTGGCGAAGGCGGCGAGTGATCCGATCTTCCCCGTGCCGAAGGTGAAGCGGGGATTATCGGCATGCTTGCGTGCGAAGGCATACGCGAAGGCCGCTATTCCCAGCGCGCCCACATGTGTCGCCATGTGCCAGCCATCGGCGAGCAGTGCCATGGAGTTGAACGCGGTGCCGGCGGCGATTTCGGCCATCATCACCACGAAGGTGAGACCAACGACGAGCCGGGTACGCCGCTCCGCGGCTGCCTCGGCGCCGGTCTCGAACCGGTGCGAATGGGTCCAAGGCCTCAAATCTTCGGCATGCATGGTCGCCTCCCACAGATCACTTCATCGTGCGGGCAATCCATACGCCGTGACAATCGGCTTGTCCCGTGGCAATACATTGCTGCATTGCAGCAAAGGGTAATCCGGTGGAAGAACCGGAAGACAAGCAGCTAGAACGCCGCCGTGTCATTCAGTTGCAGGCTTGGCGCCTCATGGCCGAAAAAGGCTACGATGGTCTGACCATGCGTGAATTGTCGCGGCGCACCGGTGCATCCACGCGCACGCTGTACGAGATGTATGGCGGCAAGGACGCTCTATTGGCCGAGGCCTTTCAAGAGCGACTCAGGCTGGTCTTCGAGCACTTCGAATCGGAAATCACGTCGACGGGTCTGGCCCATCTGATCGACCTTAACGAGGCGATCGTCCGCAGCATCGTTACCAGCGACAATTTCTCGCGTGCTTATGCCTCGGTTCTGGCGTCCGCGAAGATCTCGATTTACGACATCAAGACGCCGGTCGTTCACTTCCGGCGCTGTCTCGAGGAAATACGCGACACCGGCGACATGCCTGACTGGGTCGATCTGGACCTGACGGCGCTTCGGATCATGATCAATCAGAACGGCCTGATGATCCAGTGGGGCAACCGTACGATCGGCAGCGAGCGGCTGGCCGCCCTCTATCAGATGAACACGTGCGAGACCCTGATACCGTTGACCACCGGCGGCAGCCGTGAGGCAATGCAGGAGAGGCTGCGGCTCTTGCATGCCTCGCTCGTGGGATCGACTGTTTTTTGAGGCAGAACGCGGCTTTTACCTGCATCTGCAAACATCAAAAACACGTTTTATTTATAGTTGCAGGAAGAATGACGGCTGAGTAATCTCCGACTCACACGGGGAGTGTACCTGGGGGAGACGGGACGGCGCTGGCAGCTCTGAGGGGGGCGCCTGGCGCCGTCAACCGTTTGGGGCCCTGTCAATCCTGGTTCAACCTGTTCCCACCCGCATCGCAGCGGGTTTCCGGATGCGCGCGTAGCTGCCGCAGGCCGTCCTCGATCCTCGCGCAAGCCTGACGGTATTGGGTCAGGTCATATTGCAGGCCGCGCAGCCATTGTACTTGCTTGGCGGTGGCATCGGTGTCGGCCCGGGCCTTGCGCCGATCGAAATCACGGATCGTGTTCTCGTAGTACCGGATCTTGGCCTGGCATTCCCGTTGCGCCGCGAGCACGTTGGCCTCGTTGCACATCTGGATCAGCGTGCCCTGGGCACCATACCCGGCGGGCGGGGGTGAGTAATTCTCGAAATTCTCGGCCTGGCCGAACGCGTCGCCGCCGATCAGGAACAGTGCCGCGGCGAGCATCATCGAACCGACCGGATCCATCCCGTTCTTCATCTCTGCTTCGTGCTCCGCTGCTTCTGTCGCCGCTCTGGCCTGCCCGGCAGCCTAAGCCGGAATGGGCGTGGCTGGAATACCCAAGCTCGCACCGTGGCCGTCGCGCGAACGCGGGTTATCCCTTACCGCTAACTCAAGTATAACCGCCGGACTCCCTTGCCGGGCCAAGCCGCCATTCGCGAGACCTCCGTCCGGCCGACTTCCGAGCCGCCCATGGTCCGTATCGCCCTGTGTCTTGCCCTTCTGGTTCTTTGTCTCGGCTCCGCGCATGCCTCCGATGCGCCGCCCCGGCCCAAAATCGGGCTGGTGCTGGCGGGGGGCGGCGCGAAAGGTGTCGCGCATGTGGGCGTCATCAAGGTTCTCGAGGAAGCAGGCATCCGGCCGGACATCGTGGTGGGCACGAGCATGGGCGCCGTCGTCGGGGGATTGTACGCTTCGGGCATGGACGCGGCGCAGATCGAGCGCGTGGTCAATGACCTGGACTGGACCGCGTTTCTTGTCGACAACCCGAGCCGGGACGATCTGACCGCGCGTCGCAAGGCGGAGGATTCCGGATTCTTGGCGGACCTGCGCCTGCGGGTCAAAGATGGCGAGGCTCGGCTGCCGGCGGGTGTTGTAAAGGGCCACAACGTCCTGCTGGCGCTGGAGGATCTGTTGCGTTCGGCGCAGGATGTGCGGGATTTCGACAGGCTGCCCATTCGCTTTCGGGCCGTTGCCTCGGACATCGAGACGGGGGACGAGGTCGTGCTGGGCTCGGGCGACATGGTGACGGCGCTACGCGCCAGCATGTCGGTGCCCGGTGCCTTCCCCCCGGTCCGGATCGGCGGACGTCTGTTGGTGGACGGCGCCATCGTCAACAACGTGCCGATCAGCGTTGCCCGTGACATGGGCGCGGACATCGTCATCGTCGCCTCGTTCACCAACCAGCTGAAAGACTCGGATCAGCTGACATCGGCGCTGTCGATCCTCAATCAGTCCATTGACGTCATGATCGTGAGAGCGACGCGTCAGCAACTTGCCCTGCTTGGCCCCGATGACATCACCATCGAGATCGATCTGGGCGATATTGGTTCGGCGTCGTTCGACAGGGTTCGTGAGACGGTGCCGCTTGGCGCGGCGGCGGCCCGCGAGAGCATGCCGTCGCTTCGTTTGCTGGCGCAGCGCCTGGGCGCGCCGCCCGTGATCGCGGCCGCGCCGCCGCCAGCGGCGGCACGGCCGATCGCCGCCATTCGCTTTGAACAACGCAGCAGGCTTTCCGACGACGTGTTGCTGGCGCGCATGAAAACCCGGCCGGGTGACATGGAGGACGAAGCGCAACTGCGCCAGGACATGGCGCATGTCTATGGTCTCGGACTGTTCGATACGGTCAGCTACCGGATCGAGGATACACCCGAGGGGAACGTTCTCGTCGTCAAGGCCCGGCCCAACAACACCGGCACGGACTATTTCCGCTTCGGCTTCGACCTCGCCAACGATTTCGAGGGACGCAGCACCTACAATTTCGCGCTGTCCTACACGCGAACCGCGATGAACAGTTTGAACGGCGAATGGCGGACCCAGGGCACCCTTGGCGAAACCATCGATTTCGCCACCGAATTCTACCAGCCTCTCGATGCCGCCGCCCGCTTCTATGTCCGGCCTTTCGCCTATGCGGGCGATCGCCCCGCCAAGCTGGTATCCGGCGGCGACGAGCTTGCCAGCGCGCGGGTCACGGAATTGCGGGGCGGCGGCGAGGTGGGGCTGAATGTCGATGACGCGCTGGTGTTGATGGCCGGCGTGGAATCCGGTTGGGGGCATGAGCGGGAGCGCACCGGGACGGGGCTGGTCCCTCGCGACAGCTTTGGCATAGGGCGTGCTTACGCCGGCTTCGTCTACGATACGCTCGACAACCTCAACTTTCCCCACGAGGGCATTTTCGCCGCGGGCCGATATCGCTGGTCCACGAGCGCGCTGGGTGCCGAACGTGAGTTTCACGCGGCGGAGCTCGAGGCGAATGTGGCGTTCTCCTGGGACCGGAACACCATCATCGCGACCGTGGAGACGGGGCTTAGCTGGGGCGGCCGGCCGGGGCTGGGCGATCTTTACACGTTGGGCGGGCCTTTCCGGCTGACCGGGTACCTCAATGGGGGCCTGAGCGGCGCGCAATCCGTGCTGGCGCGGGGTATCTACTATCGCGAACTGGCGCGTTTTGGACCGTCTTTCCTGCATTTCCCGCTCTATGCCGGCGCGTCGGTTGAATATGGCGGCGTTTTCGACCGGGCCGGCGATATCGGACTGGGGGGCATGCTGTGGGGAGGCACGCTGTTTATCGCCATGGATACGCCGCTTGGGCCGCTTTTCCTCGGCTACGGAGCGTCCGAACGAGGGGAACATGCCATCTTTCTCTCACTTGGAGGTTTATTCTGAATGAATAGAATGATGGAGGCTGGGAAAGACTGCTAATATGCTGGGTTGTTACGCTTTTAGAATAAAAAAATTTGAGTAAAGGTGTGTGAAAGTGGGAACATTGAACGCGGTATTGCGTCTATGTATTGTCGCGCGATCACACGGAACCGGATGATTTGCGCACCCATATAGGAAGGAAGAGATCATGTCCTATCGTAATGTCTTTGGTGTCTCGGTTTTTGCTATGGGTATGGCGTTTGCCGCGCCTGCCGCCATGGCTCAGGCTGACGCTCCGGCGATGCAGCCGCCCGCCGCCGAATCCGGCGCGACGGCGCAGAGCTTCCCGGATGCAAAGCTTGAGTCCTTCGCGGCGGCCAATGTGAAGGTCGAGATGCTCAATCAGGAGTATGAGACCAAGCTTCAGGCAGCGGCCGAGCCTGCCGCTCAGGAAGCAGTGGCGACCGAGAAGAATGAGAAACTCGCCGAAGCGGTGACCTCGGAAGGCCTCACGGTCGAAGAGTATAACCAGATTTACATGGCGTCCAAAAGCGATCAGACCTTGCAGAGCAAGATCGAAGGTATGAAGACCATGGGCGACCAGCAGTCGTCGCTCCAGTAGATTTCGCTGAACACGACGAAGCCCGCGGGGTTGCCCCGCGGGCTTCTTTTATGTCACGCCCTGTTCGCGCGCAGGTCGAAGGCGCCGCCCTTTTCCATCGCCCGCTTGTAGGCGGGCCGCCGCTCCATGCGGCCGATGAAGTCGAGCAGTGCAGGACGATCCTCGATCAGCCGCGATGCCTGCGCCATTTGCAGGTTGAAGGTGATGTGCAGATCAGCGGCCGTGAAGTCGTCACCGACGAAATAGGTCCTGCCGTTCAGCAACCCTTCCAGATAATTGAAATGCAATGTGATCTGGCTCGCCAGATAGCCGTCGATCACCGGGTTATCCACCTGGAATTTGCTGATGACCATGTTGAGGAGCAACATGGTGTTCGCTGATCCCTCGGCGTAATGCAGCAACTCCAGATACGCCGCGTAGCTCCCTGAATCAGGGTCCGGCCGCAAGCGTCCGCCGCCATGGCGCTGAACCACATAGTCGACGATGGCTCCCGATTCTGCCATCACCCGCCCGTCGATTTCCACGATCGGCGATTTGCCCAGGGGATGGACGGACTTCATCTCCGGCGGGGCCATCAGGCTCGGCTGCCGCTGGTAGTGCCTGATGGTGTAGGCCAGACCCAGTTCCTCCAGCAGCCAGAGGATGCGCTGGGACTTGGAATTGTTCAGGTGGTGTACCGTGATCATGGGTAATCTCTCCCGCCATGCTGCGTGACGCGCCATGGTGAGAGTGCGTACCCGTCAAAGTCAAAGCCGTTCGGCAGCCTGCATTCCCGTCAGAGGCAGGCGAGCAGACACCGCAGGAGCCGGGTCAGGGCGACGGATCCGATGGAAACGCCGACGATCTTCAGGATCACCGCGCCGGTCAGCGCCGCGATACCGCCGCTGGCGAGAATTGCCAGAATGCCGACGATGATCAGGGCGATGGCGAGTACACCCAGTTGGGGCAGGTATTCGCGCAGACAGGCGCCGAGAGAATTACCCATCGATGCCTCCCCTCGGCTTGCATTGGCATCCAACCGCCGCCGTCGCGATCGAGCCAAGTAGGAACAAATCTTCGAAACCGCCAGCGTAGGCGTAAAGCATCAGCCAGAGATGGCCGACGACCACGGCGCCGACGAGGGCAAGGGCCACTCGCATTATTTCCTCCTGTCGAGACAGTCTCCCCGATGGAAGCAGAATGCTTCCATGCCAATCCAGCCGGCTTGTGAAATTGCAGGGAAGTGCCGTAAAGGTCGTTCGGGGCAATCCCCGCGTGAAGTCTTCAGTCGGCGTGGACCAATATTACCACACCATTATCGGCGGCGTTAATCCATACCACCGAGGCGCAAGCCGGACTCACCCTGGGCGCCGGGTCTGGAGCCTTCAGCGGATGTTCGGCTGTCGTCCTTTGCCGCGATCCGATAATCGTGCTTTGATCGCTGCTCCAAACTGCCTACATCAGTTTCATGACAGAGCCCGTAAATCCCGCCACCCAAAATCAGGCGCAAATCGCGTCGCCCTCCTATCGCCTCCCCGCGCTCGATCAGGATTTTCTGCTCGGCGATTCAATGCGCGGCGTCCGGTTCATGCTGGAATATGCCAAGGCCGAGCAGATCCTGCGGCAATGGCACATCCGTTCCACGCTGGTGGTGTTTGGCAGCGCGCGCGTGCGCGAAGGCGGTCCCGGCCAGGAAGCCCGCTGGTACGATGAGGCGCGGAACTTCGGCCGCATCGCCTCGGAACGCGGCGGTGCGCTCATGACCTATGGTGATTTCCGGGACAATGTGATCGCGACGGGCGGCGGTCCAGGCGTGATGGAGGCGGCCAACAGGGGTGCCCGGGACGCGGGCGCACCGACCATCGGCTTCAACATCACCTTGCCGCACGAGCAGGCGCCCAACGCCTTCTCGACGCCGGAACTGACATTCAGGTTTCACTATTTCGCCATGCGCAAGATGCACCTGGCCATGCGGGCGAATGCGCTGGTGGTGTTTCCCGGCGGCTTCGGCACCATGGACGAAATGTTCGAGATCATGACCCTTCGCCAGACCGACAAGTTCCAGACCATTCCGGTGATCCTGTTCGACGAGAAATACTGGCGCTCGGTCGTCAATTTCGAGGTGCTGCTGGAGAATGGCATGATCGCCGAGCGCGACCTCGAGATGTTCGGGTTCGCGGAGACCGCCGAGGATGTCTGGAACGCCCTGAGCGCCGATGTGCTCAATCCCCGGCGCAAAATCGCCTAGGCTGTTCCCGCGGCAGGATCGGGCACGATGTCCGCGTAGACGAACCCGTTGCGCTCGCTCACGCCGCCGAGACGCACGGGGATGGGCGACGCGAACAGGGGGCTATCCGTCACGGCCGTATGGAATTCTCCGTTCTCGCCGCACGGGTCGACCCCGGCAGGGAGCGACTCCAGGAATGCGGTGTCGAAACGACGGCCGGCAAAGTCTGGCGAGAGGCGCCGTGAATCGACGCAGGCGAGATGCGCGACCAACCCGCTGGCGATCATCTCGCGAGCCAGCGCCGCCGTATCGCGGCCCCATAGCGGATACACCGGCGTCAGGCCCCATCGAGCCAGCCTTTCGTCGCGCCATGTCCTGATGTCATCCAGAAACAGGTCGCCGAAGATGATGTGCGTTATCCCCTTGTCGGCGAGTTCGGCGGCGGCCTGTGACATGCGGGCTTCATAGATGTCGTTGGGACAATGTGTCGGCAGTTCCACCTTCAGGCACGGGAGGCCCAGCGCTGCCGACTGCAGGTCCAGCAATGCCTCGCGAACGCTGTGAACGGCGACGCGGGAGGGTGAGACATTCACTGTCGTCATCAGCCCGGCGACATCAAACTCGCCTTGGCGCACGCTCTCCCACAGGGCGAAGGCCGCATCCTTTCCCGAGCTCCACGATACGCAGGCCTTCGGCCGAGTACGTGGCTCAGGGGCAGAAGGTGATTCGTTTCTGGAGTGCGCCACAAAATCGCCTTGAAGTGGTCGTTATTCTGGTCGCCGTCGGAAGGCGGTTCAGTGGGCGGCCGTGGTGTGGCCCCCAAATGGCGAGAATATCTAGGGTTTCCGGCTCTGGTTCTACGACCGAGATTAGTGGGGCGCACCTACGCAAGAGGGGGTCTCCGAAATAAGTGCGCCCCCGGATGCGATTAATCCTCGCTTCCGCAGGCATCATGACAGTTCCGCAATGAACCGCAACGAGGGAATTGCCCACGGCGGGGTTGAAGGCACACAAAGATGAACCCGACAATGAAGGTGCATATACCGGTCTCGTCTAGCGTCTTCGCGCCACGATGACCGGAGGCGCGGTGGCTCTTGATGCCGGCGAAATGGTCCAAACCGAAAATCGCAACAAAAGCTCGTGTTTCTCCCGCAGCGATATCTTAAGTAGCTAAATCGACGCGATAATTATCATGTATCGAACCCCCGGAGAAAGCGGCCCCAATCTCCGGGGAAGAACAGCACTCTCAAGCGGGGGCTTATTTCGCCTTTGAGGCTGAACCAGTTTTTCGGTTCTACATAGTGGGTTCATTAGGGTCGAGGGAATGGGTGCCCAAATTGAGCGGACGTGCTGGCTTATTCTGAGATTGATCGACCCGTAACAGTCCTGCATCCATGAGCCTGTTCACCATGGTGACGAGCGACTGCAACTGGGCATAGTAGATCTCCATGGAACCCTGCGACTGGAGAGCGCCTGGCATGAGCCGGTACCCGCTACGGTCGTCCTCGATCACCAGTCCGTCGGCAATCATCTCCTTGATTTTCCGCCGTACGGTTTCACGGGGAATTCCAGTCGATTCCGCGATCGACATCGCGTTGACGGGCACCTGTAATTCGGAGGGCACGATGCTCGTGATGCTCTCGAACGCCACGCCTTCGGGGCGATTCATCAGCCGGTGAACGCTGGCGATGCCGATGGCGTTGACAATGAGGACCTTGGTAAAGTCGGAGCCGAAGATGGCACTGTACCGTGGCATGATTTCGCACAGCCAAATGCCGAGCTCATAGCCAAAAATTCGGGACTTCCGCTCAAGCTCGGCGCGACTGGGCGTGGTCAGTCGTGGCCTGGAGCCTTTGTCCGTACATGGGGGGCGCGTCATGGCTCGATGTCCTGGAAGCACGGACGCTTCATTGTGAGGTCGCTCGCATTCAACGATGTAAAGTCCGGTCTAGCCTGACGGGTACCGTGGTCTCTGTATGGAGCACGACAGAGGCGTGTGACAACCACCAAGTAAAATTCGAAATAAGTTCTCGAAGATGGTTTTTTGACCCATTTAGCTCCTTTCTCATTTCGCCCGGACCCCGGAACTGGAGCATTGATCTGGATCATTGGACGCAGGCACCGCGCGTCTTGAAGGCGACGGAACAAAAATCCCCGAGACAGGTTGATTGTGAGGCCCCGCGAGAGCGCGCGGGTAACATCACAGGAAAATCATCATGGCCACGACCCAGACATCCAAGAATACAAAGTCGAAGGCGGCCGGCGGCAGCGGCAAGAAAAGTGCCTCTTCCAAAAAGGAGACAGGCGCTGTTGCTCTGCTGAAGCAGGATCACCGCGACTTGGAAAAGATGTTCGAGCAGTTCGAAAAGGCGCGTAGCGCCGATCGAAAGGCTGAACTCGCGTCCAATATCTGCAAGGCGCTCACCGTGCATGCGCAGATCGAGGAGGAGTTGTTTTATCCGGAAGCGCGCGGCGAGGTCGACGAGGATTTGCTCGACGAAGCAGAAGTCGAACACATGGGCGCTAAAAAGTTGATCGCCGAAATCGAGGGCATGACGCCTGAAGACCGGCTGTTCGACGCCAAGGTGACGGTGCTGAGCGAATACATCAAGCACCACGTGAAGGAAGAGGAAGAAGAGCTCTTCCCCGAAGCCCAGAAGTCGGAGATGGACCTGGACGCCATTGGCAAGCAATTGGCCGCCCGCAAGAAAGAGCTGATGGCCGAACTCGACGGCGATTGATCGCGTGGCTTGCCGGGGCGTGCGTCACTCAGGTGCGGCGACACCGCGCACGTTCCGGCAATCAGCGTTCTGCAGAACGGGTTCTCCTCCGCTTCGTGGGCGAATCTCCAGTGAGAACCGTCCAAGCGCCGTGTAGAGCGGGTCGGTTTTTTCCGGACATAATGCGCCAGCGATCATGAGGCGGTTCATCGCGGGCAGGGTCTCCATCACCGCTACCCGTTCGGCCGGAAGCTCAAGGGTGATGGCGATACCGGGCGGCTCCACGGCAATGGCGGCGATACGCCAGCCCGCGACGGGCGGATTCGCATCGTAATAGTCGTCGAGGTCGTCGGCGAGTGCCTGAAGTTTGGCAATCTCCTCGTCATTGGCCCATGGCCGAGTGACCCAGTAGACCGCAGCGGCCGCTGCCGCGACGAGGACAACCGCTCCTACGGCCACCATAGTGCGGCGGGACGTGCGTTGGACAGACATCGTTTACCTCCTTAGATGTCGATCTCATCACAACCGATATGGGGATCTGCCGTGAACCGGCCAAGAGCTCTTGATCGGCAATCAGCTTATCACGGAGGACTGGCTACGCGGCTTGCCGCTCAGATATTCATTCAACGCCGCCATGGAGGGGACGTGGCTGCTGATGACGTTGAGAACGACGGTCAGCGGAACCGCCATGAGGGCGCCAGGAATGCCCCAAAGCCAGGACCAGATGGCAATGGACAGGAACATGACAACAGGGTTGATGGTGAACCGACGTCCGAGAAGGCTGGGCGTGACGAGGCTTGATTCAACGAAATTCGCGACCGTGTAGATGGCGGGCGCGATCAGTGCGTCGCCCACGGCCGGAAACTGCAGCAATGCAGCGACTGTAACCAGCAAGGCTCCGATGATGTAGCCAATATAGGGGATGAAGTTAAGCAACGCGGCCAGCATGCCCCAGAACAAGGCGTTCTCGAGCCCCATGAAATAGAGGCCGAAGCCGATCACCCCGCCCAGCGCGATATTGATGAGCAGAATGGTCAGCAGATATCCGGATACCTCTTTCTCGATGGTCATCAAAATGCTGACCACGGCCCGCTTGTCGTGAAACGTGGGCATGAGGCGAACAGTCTTTTCCTTGAACATGTCGCCGGCCGCCAGCAGGAAATACAGCAGGACCAACATCATCAGGACCTGAAGGCCGATCTCCTGGGCGCTGTTCATCAGTCGCTCCATCACGCCCGGCGTGGTGGTGATGACGGTCGGCGGCTTGCGGCTGTTGCTGCTCCCATTGGTGAAATTCATCACGTCGGCCGACGCCTTTTGGACAGACTCGACGGACTCCCACATGGGCCGGAATTTTTCTTCGAGCTGCCGGGTCACCTTGGGAAGACGATCAACCCAGTCCATTGTTGGCTTGCTGAAAGCCACCACGGCGGTGCCGACGATCCCCAGGAGAAGGATAATAACCAGCGCCGCGAGGATGGGTGCCGGAATGCCGCGCCTTATCAGCGGCCTGATCAAGGGCGAGACCATGAAACTGATCAGGATCGCGCCCGCCACCGGAATGAAAATACCCGCCGCGAGATAAAGGCAGGCGAGAACGGCGATGATGAACATGCCGATGATGGAGATGGCTTGCCAGCGCTGGAGGCGGGAAGACGACGAGTAAAAGGGCATGCGCGCCGCCTGATAGTTGCCGGTGGGGGCCGTCCCGACGTGATGGTCCCGGAAGGTGAACGGCGGCGGATGCTGGTGGTTCCCGGCTACAGCGCGGCGGCGCTGAAAGTATCGCAGGCGGCCATGCTGCCCTGATCCATGCCTTGGCGAAACCAGTGGACACGCTGAGCCGACGTCCCGTGGGTAAAGGCATCCGGTGTCACGTGGCCTTGCGACTGGCGTTGCAGCCTGTCGTCGCCGATAGCGCTCGCGGCGGCCAGAGCTTCCTCGACGTCGCCGTCCTCCAGCAAGGCACGGCTGTTGTGGGCGTGATGAGCCCACACGCCGGCGAAACAATCGGCCTGCAATTCGAGTCGGACGGACATGGCGTTGTACTCTGCCTGGGCAACCCGGCCCCGCAGGCGGTCGACCTGCTGCGAGATACCCATGAGTGTCTGCACGTGATGGCCGACCTCGTGGGCGATCACATAGGCCTGGGCGAAGTCACCCGGGGCGCCGAAGCGTCGGTCGAGTTCATCGAAGAAAGTGGTGTCCAGATATACCTTGCGGTCGCCGGGACAATAGAATGGCCCGGTGGCGGACTGTCCAACGCCGCAGGCGGAGCGGGTGGCGCCGCTGAACAGAACGAGGGTGGGTTCTTCGTAACGGCCGCCCGACTGCTCGAACAGGCCGTGCCAGGTCTGCTCGGTGTCGGCCAGGACGACGGAGACGAACTGCGCGGACTCACGGGCTTCCGGCGACTGGGTGTCGACGGTCTGTCCCTGGTCCGGAGGCGATCCGCCCTGAAGGAGAACGGTCGGGTCGACGCCAAAATAGAGCCCGACCAGGACAACGATGACCGTGCCGAGCAGCCCCAGTTTGCCCCCGCCGCCGCCCAGCGGGAACCGCGAGCCGCCGCCCCCCTGGCCGCGGCGATCCTCGATATTGCTGCTACCCGAACGACCGCGCCAACGCATGGGCTCTCTCCCGATTTTCACCGATAACGGTAGAAGACGGGACAATGTGCCACAAGCAGGCGCCTATCCCGCGCAAGGCATCTGCGCGAAAGACGTATTGAGATGCCGAGCCGGCCCGGGAGAATGGAGGCCGGTCATCGCTTGATCGACGCCGCTCAATTTTCATGAAGGGGGACCTGTTGCGAACACGCCGGGCGCTGGCCATCACTGCCTTATTTTTCTGTTACACGCCGGCCATGGCGCATATCTCGGACAGCGAGGACAACATCGAGGAGGTCGTCGTCTGGGGGCGGGCGCTCAGCCTCGTCGGCAAGGTATCGAGCGCGTCCGAAGGGCTGGTGGGCTATTCCGACCTCTCGAAACGCCCGATTTTGCGGGCGGGTGAACTGGTCGAGGTCATTCCCGGAATGATCGCCACCCAGCACAGCGGCACCGGCAAGGCGAACCAGTATTTCCTGCGAGGCTTCAATCTCGACCACGGGACCGATTTCGCGGTCTCCTTCCAGGGCATGCCGGTCAACATGCCGACCCATGGTCATGGGCAGGGCTATCTCGACCTGAATTTCATCATTCCCGAACTGGTGGAGTATGTCGCCTACGAGAAAGGGCCCTATCATAGCGATAGGGGAGACTTCTCGAGCGGTGGATCGGCGTCCTTCAAGACCTATGACCGGCTGGACAAGGGTTTCGCGCAGGCGAGTATCGGCAGCCATGGCTATTATCGTCTCGTCGCGGCCGATTCCACGGACGTTGGTGAAGGCGACTTGCTCTGGGCTGGCGAGCTGCATTTCTCGAACGGTCCGTGGCTGCTGGATGAGGATCTGGAAAAGGCCAATCTGCTGGTCAAATATACCGGCAAGATCGGTGACACGGACGCCCGGCTCATCGCCACGGCGTACCGCGCCTCCTGGCAATCCACGGACCAGATTCCGTTGCGGGCCGTCGAACAGGGACTGATTCCGCGTAAGGGCTTCATCGATCCGGATCTGGGCGGGGAAACAACCCGGCTGAGCCTCAGTGGCGCGCTGGATTTCGGCAAGATCGCGGCACAGATCTACGGGATTTATTACGATTTTTCGCTGTACTCCAACTTCACCTATTTTCTCGACGATCCCGTCAATGGCGACGAATTCGAGCAGGCCGACGAGCGGGCGATTTTCGGCGGGCGACTGTCCTATGAAGACGATGTCAGCCTCGGCGGTCTCGCCGCGACGGTGCGCGCCGGTCTCGATGTCCGCTACGACGACATTCTGGGCGTGGGCCTCTTCCACACCGCCGGGCGCGGCAGGCTGTCGGCGGTCCGGGACGATCGGGTTCACGAGGTGATTGCCAGCCTGCACGGCGAGATGGAGCTGCACTGGACCGACCGTTTCCGATCGATCCTGGGGGGCCGCGTGGACTGGCTCTCCTGGGATGTCCGGTCCGCGCTGCCCGCCAATTCGGGTACGGGCGACGACGCCATGGTCAGCCCCAAGGCGACCCTGGCCTATGAGGTGCTCGACGGTCTCGAGCTTTACGCCAGCTATGGCCGAGGGTTCCATTCCAACGACGTGCGCGGCGCGACCATCTCCATCGATCCGAAAACCGGCGATCCGGCCGAGCCTGTGCCCGCCCTGGTCCGAAGCGAAGGCGCGGAACTGGGGGTGCGTTTCGAGGTGGACAAGACGGTCACCCTGACCGCGGCGGCCTTCTGGCTCGACCTGGAATCGGAACTGGTGTTTGTGGGAGATGCCGGGGCGACCGAGCCCAATGATGGTACAAGGCGGTACGGTATCGAGACATCGGTATTCTGGCAGGCCGCGGACTGGCTGGTCTTCGATCTGTCCGGTGCGCTGACACAGGCCCGGTTCCGGGCCATCTCCGACAACCGCATCCCCAACTCCGTGGGCTTCGTGTTCGGAGGCGGCGCCGTCATCACCTTGCCCGAAGGGTTCAGCGCGAGCCTGCGGGTTCGTCATCTGGGGGATGCCCCGTTGATCGAGGACAATTCCGTCCGCAGCCGTACCACCACATTGGTCAATCTGGGGCTCGGGTACGATTTCGGGCGGTTCCAGATCGGGCTTGAGTTACTCAACCTGCTGAACAGCAAGGATAACGACATCAGCTATTTCTACGAATCACGGTTGCCCGGCGAGGCGGCGGGGGTCGAGGACATCCACTTTCATCCGGTGGAGCCCTTTACCGTCAGGGCGTCTGTCCGCGTCCGGTGGTAGACGGCGTCAGGCCGTCACGGCCGGCCGTGAAAAGCGCATGCCGGCCGCGCTGAAACGGTCCAATACCGCCGTGCCCAGAGCAAGGGCGGGCGTCAGGACACCGGCGCGGTCGGGCTTGGCTGAATCCGGGTCCGCCAGGATGAGAGCAGCTTCGCCGATCATGTTCGCGGTCGTCCGGTAGCCGGGGTGACCATCGGCATCGAGGGTGATCTCCACCGCGCCTTGCGCTCCGCTGGCGCGTCCGCGCAGGGTCCAGTGCCACAGGTCGAGATGCTCGAGGCTTGGCCCGGCGCCGGGGCTTGGTGCGAAGCGGTCGACCATGTTTTTCATCAGGCTGCGCGGCATCCGCAGCGGTGTGTTGGCGAGCCAGCCCATGGCGGACGCCGTCGCGGCCATGGCATAGGCGGCCGGTGCGCGCATGGCGCCGGTGGTGACGGCGCTGGAACTCATGCGCTCCCGGTAGAGGATGCCGGTCGATACCGGGACCTGCTCGCGCCGCAGCAACGCAAACGTACGGTTGACAACAGCCGGATGCAGGAACGGCCCAGGGAAGATGGGCGTCGACCAGGGCTCCAGATCGTCGTCGCGCGGGGTCATGTCATAGGGCATGGCGCGCCTGATGGCGTCGCGGTCCAGATCGTCCGCCGGATTCAGTGCCGTGGGGTCCAGCGAAAGTCCGGAAAAGTCGTTCTCGAGCATGACCCGCATGGTTTCCGCTGTCCCGCCGGAGATCATCTCGCCAAGCCCGGTGACGCCCGGGGGCGGCGTCACCGCACCAGCCAGCAGGTCGATGCGCGCGGGACTGTCGCCATAGCGGGCCATGTAGTCTTCGAGAAGCGCGAGCGCCATGAGGTCGAAGGGCAGGGCTTCGTAGCCCGCGACCGGCGCGATCCTGGCGCCGCTGGCGCGGGCGATAGCGTCGAAACGGTCGATGATCCCGCGGACGAAAATCAGTTCGCCGGTGAGGTCGAGATAGTGGGTTCCCGCCGCCGCGCAGGCGCCGACCAAGGGTTCGGCGCGCCCGTAATAGGGACCCGCCAGATTGGCGATGATCCGGCCACGTGCCGCCAGATCGGCGGCGCCGGTCGTCTGGGTACAGTCGGCGGCGATGGCGCCGAAGGCACCGAAGCGCTCGACAAGCGGGGACAGGGTGTCCATCCGGCGGCCCGCCACGGCCCAGCGCTGGCCCGTTTCGAGGGCGCGGCGTGCCAGATATTCGCAGACGCGCTGACCGGTATAGCCGGTCGCGCCCAGCACGATCACGTCGAACTCGCTCATGGCCGCAGGTCTCCGGTGATATGCATTGGGTGCGACTATAGCATTGTCTGACGTTCGGGGCCGCGAAAGCGTTCGTCAAAAGAAAACGGGCCGGAACAAGTCCGGCCCGTTGGCGATCTTCAGCGATTCATTACCAGACGTGAACGACGCGGCGGGTCGCCCGCTCCACCACCACCGGCTTTTCGTTGATGATGGTGTAGCTGTAGCGGTCGGGATCCTCGACCTTCACCGTTTCCGGCAGCGAATAGACCTTCACTTCACCCGGCAAGACCACTCCGACTTCGGGGCGAAGTTCGGGATTGCTGATGGGCGTGTAGTTCTTGGTCGTCGAATACTCGCGGATCACGGCACCGTCATCGGCGGTCCAGGTCCGCGTGGTGGTGGTGGTCGTGGTCTGCGCCATGGCAGGCGCGACGCCCGCGATCAGAGCGGAGGCGGTAACGACGGAAAGCAGAAGCTTCTTCATGTGTCTCTCCCATATGGCGGCGCATGTCAGGGGAACCCTGCAATCGGCCGCGCGGATTGCCGATTGAAACCGCAGCCTAAACGCAAGCAGATCGTCGCGGTTCCATGGGGGCGGCGACGATATTTCATGAAATCCTTGCCCTAACTGTTTTCGTACGTGATGGATATCGATCCCCTTCTTGTCGGGCAGGTACTGTTTTTATGAACAGGTGCTGAATATCGTCTTGTTTTGGTTGAAAGATTTCGCCGTTATTTTTCATCCATTAATGGATACATGCGGAACCCCGGATCGGTGCACACGTTGATCTTGCGGGAATCACTGAGAGCGACGCTTGCGCTTCACCCTATTCCCGTCATGAGGAGTGTAAGATGCTTAAGAAAACCTTGGCAGCCGCAGCTGTCATGTTCGGGACATCCCTGCTGGCGGCGGTGCCGGCCAGCGCGGCGCCGGGCTACGCGACCGCCAGGCTAGAGGTGCGCGCGGGTCCGGACTTCGATTATCCTACTGTTGGCGTGGCACGGGCCGGGTCGCGTATCGAAATCAATGGCTGCCTGCCTGACTGGCGCTGGTGCGATGTCACCACGCGGCGTGACCGCGGCTGGGTGCGCGGCGAAGATATTCAGGCGGAATATCGCGGACGCCGCCTGTCCTACGGTTCGCCTTGGCGCGTGCCGGTATTTTCGTTCAATTTCGGCACCTATTGGGACAATCACTACCGGGGCAGGCCGTTCTACGGCGAACGGACGCGCTGGGAGCGTCACTGGCGCGACCATGATCGCGGCCCGCGCCGGGGACCTGACCACCATCGCGATGGCCGGGGAGACGGCCGCTACGATGACCGTCGCGGAGATCGTCATGAGGACCGCCGCGACTGGGACGATCGTCGGGACCGCTAATATCTCTGGATAAGTCGTGGAAAGCCCTGGTTCGCCGGGGCTTTCTCGCGTCAGGCGGTCAGAACGCGCCGGTGTTCTCCACCTTTTCGCACGCGCCGCTGGTATTCGGATAGGTGAAGCGTCCGGTCTTGCGCTCCAGGACGATCACGCCCTTGTAGCCACCCGCGATCTTCGACAATCCCATGGTGATGAGTTTGCCGCGCAATTCGTCGCGATCGGTCGGAAACATGGCGCGCACCACGTCGTCATCATGGGTGAACTCGATCGATCGGATGATGGTCGGGTCCTCGAGAGAGGGCGGCAGGGCTGGCCATTCGCTTGCCTTCAGTTCCATGTAAGAGGCAGCGTAGCTCATGCGCAGGCTGAATTGGGTCGGGCGCTCGATGGGCGCCGCGCCGTCGCCTGCGCCCTGGTCCGTATAAACACCCTTGCACAATAGAAAGATCGTGTCCGCCGCCTCGGCGAGCGCCGTCGGTGCCGTGCTGGAAACGGACAGAAATGAACACAAAAGAATGATGTTTGCGCGCCGCATAGTGCCCCCACGACTGTCATGCTGCTTTCAGCCGCGAGATGATACACCCCGGTCGTTCAGGGGCAATCCATCCTCGTCGCGGGAGCTGGACTGCGTGAACGCCGGGGCGCGAGGCTTAGAACCTGTAGGTCACCGTGCCGAAGATCCGGCGTTCTTCGCCCATGAAGCAGTCGCCACGCGACAGGCAGGCCGAGTAGTGTTTCTTGTTGAGCAGGTTGTTGGCGTTGACGCTGAACACCCAGTGATTCCAGGTCAGTTCGGCAAGCGCGTCGACCAGCGTGTAGGACGGGGTGCGCACTGTGCCTGACCAGTTGGCGCCGGCATAGCGCACGCCGCCGCCGATCCGCAGGCTCAGGTCGTTGCCGAGCTCGATGGTCTTGGTGCCCCAGAGCGAGGCGAGATGCTTCGGCACGTTGTCGAGCTGGGTGTTCGTGCCGTCGATCTGCGCCTTGTTGTAGCTGTAGTTGGCGATGATGTCGAAATTGCCGGGCAGGGCGCGGCTGGCCTCGATTTCAAAGCCCTTCGAGGTCAACGATCCGGCCTGCATCTGATCGAACGGATCAGGCGTGCTGGGATCGTCGACCGGACGGTTGGATTCCTTGATCCGGTAGGTGGTCGCCGTCACCATCGTGTATTCGTCCGGATGGATCTTGATGCCCGCCTCAAGCTGCCGGCCGCGCTTCGGCTTGAACGGATTGCCGTCGCTGGCCGTGCCGGAGATGGGCTCGAAGGATTCCGTGTAGCTGAAGAAGGGCGAGAGGCCGGGCAGGATTTCGGCGATGACGCCGGCCCGCAGCGACGTTGCGTTGGCTTTTTCCGGCGTCCCACCGGCGCTGAGCGCGCGGGTATGGTCGCGGCGGGCGCCGAGGACCAGGGAGACGCGGTCATGGAAGCGGATCTGGTCCTGAATGTAGAAGCCGAGCTGCTTCTGGGCGACGTCCTCCATAGAGGGTGACAGGGGCGGCAGGCCACCGCCGAAGTCGGATAGGGCGTCGTAGTCGATATTGTAGATGTCGATGATCTCGTAGGCGAAGCCGCCTTCCTTGCGGACCCGGTTCCAGCTGTAGTCGACGCCCGCGATCACCGAATGCCGGATCACGTCGCTGGTGTTGAAGTCGACCTGCACATTGTTGTCGCTGGAGAACACGTTCATCCGGGCGTAGCTGCCGTCGGCGTAAAGGCCGATCAGACGCTGGGCCGGATCGAGATACGGGTTGGCCGGGTTGGAATAGCTGTCTGGATAGTGGGTGAAATAGGTGACGTCGCTGTCGATGTAGCGGGCCTTGGCGTTGAGCTTGACGTTGTCGCTGACGCGGTGCTGCACCAGGACCGTGCCCTGCAACAGCCGGCCGTCATAGCGATCCCAGCCGGGCTTGCCGATGAACAGGCTGTTCGCCAGCTTGCCATTGGGGTTGGGATAGAGCGTGCCGACCAGCGGCAGGAACTGCGATGTCGAGCCGCCATCGTCTTCCTGATACATGCCGATCAGCGTGATGTCGGTGTTCTCCGTCGGCTGCCACAGCAGCGAGCCCGAGAAGAAGACGCGGTCGTCGGGAACGTAGTCGGTCTGGGTGTCGGCGTCGCGGAAGCGCGCGACGAACCGTCCGGCCAAGCCGTCGGTCAGCTTGCCGGTCACGTCGGCGAGGACTTCCTTGCTATCGAACGACCCATAGCGGATGGACACCTCGCCGGCCGGCTCGAAGGACGGCGTCTTGGACACCATGTTGATCAGGCCGCCGATGGAGCTGGCGCCGAACAACACAGATGCCGGACCGCGCACCACTTCGATCTGCGAGAAATTGTACGGGTCCGAGCGGATGGTGGCGTAGTAGCTGAACAGGTCGCGCATGCCGTCGCGGAACTGCAGCGGTGAGACACCCCGGATGAAACTGCCGTCCACGCGGCTGTCAGGCCCGTAGGAGTTGGCCTTCACACCGGCCACATAGCGCAGGGTGTCGGCGACCGACACCGCGCCCTGGGCGATGAACGTGTCGTCGGTCACGATGGTGACGGGTTGCGGCGTCTCCAGCGGCGGCGTGTCGATCTTGGACGCGGTGTGTTTGATCTGGTCGGCGGTGACCAGGATTTCTTCCCTGGCCTCTTTGCTCCCATCGGCCGCGTGGGCCAGAAGTGGCGTTAAGGACATGGCGGCGCACCCAAGGGCGGCAAGCCTGACAAGTTTCATCGTACCCTCGAACGTTGGAAGTATTTCGCATGACGCGAACCGCGTCCTTCAATAATGATAGTCATTATCATTTTCAATATATAGTTTTGGGGCTGATGCATCTCCGCGCCGCCCGTGTTGATAAAGGCGGCAAATCGTGTGCCGGGCGACTTTTATGGAAAAAGCCGCCCGGCGGGCCGGTAATCTAGAAGCCGTAGACCAGGGTCGCGCGTGTCACCGTGTCAATGTGCTTGAGACCGATGGGCGGATCGCTTTCGTAGAGGACGTTGAACGAGAGCCGTGCCGACAGCGCGCCCACCAGTTGTCCGGTGATCGCCGTTTCCGCCGTGGCGCTGGTGGTGCCGCTCTCGAAGAAGCCGTTTGTCACCTGGGTGACAACGATACCCGGGGTGATCGTCCAGCCGAGCTTGGAGGCGGCGCGGAAGGCCAGGCCGTTCTCGTCACGGTCGATGAACCGCGCCTGCCGCAGCGCAGGGCCGCCTTCCAGATCCCAGGTGAAGCTTGGCTTGTCGACGACGCGGTAGCCGAGGCCGAGCGTCTCGGTGAAGCGCGAGTTCAGGCCCGCGCCCTGGTCCCGTTCCCAACCCACATTGGCGAAGACATAGAGATGCTTGTTCAGCTTGCGGTCGATCTGATAGCTCGCCGCGAAGCGCTCCTGATCGGTCTGTCCGTCGCTCCGCTGGAAGTCGGCCTTCGCCTGCAGCGCCTGGCGCCAACGAATGCCGTCCTTCTTCAGGGCGACGCCGACGGCCACGGTCTTGGTGGTCGAATTGCCGGTGGCGAAGGAACCGCCCACTTCGCCGGATCCCGTCCAATTGTCGAAGAAGCCGCCCTTCGCCAGTTTCTCCTGGCGCTGAGCTTCCCGGTCGGACTTGACCGCGGCGACCGTGCTGTCGATCTCGCCGGCGCTTTCCGGATGCAGCGACTTGGCGACGCCGACGACCGCGTCGATCTTGGCCTGGTCGCCGCTCTGGGCCGCCTTTTCGATCATGGCTTTCACCGAGGGCGTCATTGGTTCCGCCGCCGCAGGGGACGCGATGAGGGCGGAAAGAACAAGAATGTACCGGGCTTTCATGGGGATCTCCCTTCGGGGGTTCATCGGCCTGACGACCGATGGCGACGGCGCATCAGCCTCGCCCACGCAGGCGACGCGAGGGCCGAATTGTGTCAAAACCGCAAGCGTGCGAATGGCTTGGCATTTTCTGGCGCCTTCGATAGGCGTCCCCGCCAGCCAAGGCAACCCCTTTGCCTGGATGGTGGATATGCGCTCTGCCGGCCGTTGCGCGGCCCGGGCGACCGTGGCAGCGTGAGGGCATGAGCGCGGTGGAACTGATCGGACTGGCGGCGACCCTCAGCCTTCTCGCGGGCTGGCGGCTCTATTTGTGCGTCTTCGCGGTAGGGCTGGCCATGGCCATGGGCTGGATCGAGCTACCCGAGCATCTGCACGGCCTTGCCGTGTTGGCCAATCCGTGGGTCATCGGCGTCGCCGGTGTCGGCCTGTGCGCGGAATTCCTGGCGGACAAGGTGCTGTGGGTGGATTCCGTGTGGGATGCGCTGCATACCATCGTCCGGCCGGTCGGCGGCGCCCTGCTGGCGCTTGCCGTGGTCGATCCCGCCGACCCCGCGTGGCAGGTCATCGCGCTGCTGCTGGGCGGCGGCGCGGCACTCGTGAGCCATGGCGCCAAGTCGGGCACGCGGGCGCTGGTCAACACCAGTCCCGAGCCCTTCAGCAACGTGGCGGTCTCCACCGCCGAGGACGTCTTGACCGGCAGCCTGCTGGTGCTGGCCTTGGCCAATCCTGTAGCGGCGGTCGTGATCGCCATCCTGCTAGGCGTGGCGGCGGTGCTGTTGCTGCTGATGCTGCGGCGGCTGCTCGCGGGTCTTGTACGTCGTGTCCGCCCGGTTGCCTCCGCGTCGCGGCGGGACATTTCCTGAGAATCAGGAGGAGCAGGCACTATGACCGTACAGCTTAATCACACCATCGTCTGGTGCCGTGACAAGACGGAGGGCGCGGCTTTCGTCACCGACATTCTGGGGCTGCCGCCGGCGGTGCCGTTCGCTGATTTTCTTGTGGTGGAACTGGCGAATGGCGTGTCGCTGGACTTCGCGGAAAAGAGTGGGCCGGTCGCGGTGCAGCACTATGCCTTCCTGATCGGCGAGGACGAGTTCGATGCCATCTATGACCGGATCAGGGAGCGCGGTCTCGGTCACTGGGCCGATCCCATGCGCCGCCGACCCGGCGAGATCAACCGCAACGACGGGGGGAGGGGCCTCTATTTCGAGGGACCGGACGGCCACTTTCTCGAGGTGATCACGCGCCCGTATGGCGGCTGACCGTACGACATGAAAAACCCCGCCGGAGCGGCCGGCGGGGTTGTTTCGGGCGGGTGGCTGTCAGAACACGAAGGCGATGATGGCGCCGACGACGACAACGAGACCCACGAGATAAATGATGCTGTTCATTGCTCGATCCTCCTTGATCCACCCTGAACGCATCATCGCGCGTTTTGTTCGCGCCTAATCGAGATGTTTGCCGAAGAAATCGAGCGTGCGCTCGTAGGCGAGCGCCGCGGCCGCCGCATCGTGGCTTGCCCGATGGTCGCAATTGAAGCCGTGATCGGCCTCGTAGATATAGACGGTCACGTCAGGGTGCTCGGCTTTCAGCTTCTCCACGTCAGACAGCGGGATGTGCGCGTCCTTGTCGCCGAAGTGCATGATGACCGGGCATTTGGGTGTCCGGTTGCGTTCGCCGGGCACGCCACCGCCATAGTAGGACGAGGCGGCTGTGACGCCGGTCAACTCGCAGGCCGACAGCCAGGTGAGCAGGCCACCGAAGCAGTAGCCGACGACGCCGACCTTGCCGTGCGCCGTGGCGGCGTCGATGGTCGCCTGGATGTCGCGCAGCGCGTCGGCGCGGTCCAGCTTCTGGAAGGCGATCTCGATGCCCTTCTGCATGTCGGCCGCCTCGTAACCCAGCTCGATGCCGGGCGAGACCCGGTCGAAGATCTGCGGCGCGATGGCGAAGAAGCCCTTGGCGGCATAGCCATCGACCACTTCGCGGATGTGCGTGTTGACGCCGAAGATTTCCTGGATCACGACGACGGCGCCTTTCGCCTTGCCCGAGGGCGCGGCCTGATACGCGCCGAAAACGAAGCCGTCCGATGATGTGATGCTGATCTGGTCGCCCATGTGTTGCTCCCCTGTCCATGACGATGCCGCGCCGTGACCGGCGGCTGGCCCGATCATACGGATTTGGCGGCGCGGGGGAACCGCTGGTGCGCGCAGGTCAGAACTTGTTCTCGACCGGCTTCGCCTTCTCGCACTGGCCGGTGGTGCCGGGATAGGTGAAGCTGCCGGTCGTTCGGTCGATGGCGATCACGCCTTCATAGTCGTCGGCGATCTTCGACAGGCCCATGGACAGCAGCGTGCCCCGCACCTTGTTGCGGTCGGTGGGGAACATGGCGCGGACGGTCGCGTCGTCATGGTTGAACTGGACGGAGCGGATGATCAGCGGGTTGGCGGACGATGGTGGCAACGCAGGCCATTCGCTCGCGTTCAGTTCCATGTACCGGTCGGTGTAGCTGAGCTTCACGCCGAACTGGGTTTGCCGTTCCTGCGGGGCGTCGGGCTGTGTCTTGTCCAGATAGACGCCCTTGCAAAGCAGGGCAACAACACCGCCCGACCCGATGTCCGGGTCCAAAGGTCCACTGGCGGCAAATGCCGCGCCGGGTAGTCCAAGCAAAAGAACCGAGACAGCGATGGATCGTGCGTGCCGCATGTAGCCCCCGAAGCACAAACCTATGACGGTGTCAGCATACACGCCGCCGCGAGGTTCCTAAAGGAAGTCGGCGAAACGCTCACGCCGGGCCTTGCGGCGCAGGGCGAAGAACGCGTCACGTTGGCGTTCGGTGAGCCAGCGGATACGGCTTTCCAGTTCCGAGGCCTTGCGGAACGACACAGTCATCATCGGCCCCAGGATCGGCAGCACCTCGAGCGCCAGGGCCGGTTCGCCCTGATGGGCCGGACCGGCAAAGGCAACCTGCAGCCGGCCGCCCTCGGAATCGTGGAAGCTGCCCACCACGCCATGCTCCAGCGTGTGATCGGCTGCTTCGCGCATGAACTGCTGCTGCGTTCGATCACACAGTTTGAGCTGGCGCCATTCGATCACGCCCTCGTGGGTCAGCCCGTAAAGCCGCACTGGATCGATGTCGTAGAAGCCCTGGTCCACATAGCGCGCCATCCATGCTTCCGGATAATTGCACTGCACCACGCCGGCGAAGTTGCGGTCACCATATTCCTCGGCGCCCGGCCAGTACTGATAACCGAAATAGTCATAACCCAGCGAGATCCCCGCATTGGTGATGACATAGTGGATATCCCAGTACGTTTCCGCCCTCATGAGCGTGTCTATCGACAGCTCGACAACCTGCCGCACGGCGCCCCCTCCTCATCCTTCCGGTCAAAGAATACGGGTGGTTTGGGATGCTTTCAACAATCAGTCCCGGCAGCTTTTGAAATTGCCGCCATGCGTGGTTTAGGGGTCACCATGGGCGACGGCCGGTCGGGGCCGGTCAGGACCGCGCGGGAGATGCCGGTCTGTTCGCGCACCCGCGCCAAGGTCGCCGGCGTCACCTTGTGACGCAGGGCCGCGATCTCGCTGCCGTCATCGAGCCGCATCGGCGGCCCGAGCATTTCGACCACCAGTCCGCGCTTCAGCCAGCGGGGAAATTCCGCCGCGTTGATCTGCGCCGTCAGCGAGCCGATCCCCGCCGTCAGCGCGAACTCGTAGCCGGACAGGAAGATGTGGTCGAGAACCTGGGAGCGCACCTGATGCGGCTCGTCCGGCTTCACGTGACCCCGCGACCATTCCCAGATATCCGCGCCGGCGGGCGCGCCTCCGGCGCACAGAGCCGGAAACACGTCGCGCATCAGATGGGGGCCGGTCGTCGGCACCATGCGCGAGGCGCCGAGCAGATCGCGGCCGCGCATGACCAGCAGATAGACGGTTTCCGGCCCGTCGAACCCGTCGGCCTCGCGCTGTCTTTCGTGGTCGGCCTCGGGCAGGTCCCATCCCAGGATGCGCACGAACACCTCGTGGCGCTGGCGGAACATCTCGTCGATGGTGGCGGCATAGGCGTGGTTGGCGGGGGAACGGACAACATGGACATCGAACATGGCATGGCCTCCAGCGTGATGCGAAAGAGGCGATGCGGGCGTGACCGGCGGCGCCGGTGAGGGGAGGGGCAGGCGCCGCGGCGGCCACGCGCTCATCGCAGGGAGCCATCCGGGCGTCTGGCCCGAGATCGTTCCCTGTATGTTCGGTCATCGCGGCAATGCGCCCGCTGCAAACCGCGCGAGGATTGGCGTGGCTTGTCAGCGGGTTGTGTGGCTCGGGGGCTGGGGACTCAAACGAGGCGTCAGGGTCCGACGGCCGTCGCGACTCGACGCCGCTCTCATGGCGTGCTAGGCGCATCGATCCTGCGATAACGGACATGTCACATGAACCTGAATGCCTATCTGGACCGGCTCCCGGTGGTCGACATCGCCGCCACGCTGGCGCTCATCCTCAGCCTGCTGCTCGCCAGGGTGGTCGCCGGGCATGCCATCCGCGTGCGCACGGACGCGCTGCCGCACCTGCGGCGCCGCTGGACGGCCAATGTGCGCAACTTCCTGGTCTTTCTGGGCCTGATCGGCGTCATCATGATCTGGGCGCCGCAGCTCAGAACCTTCGCCCTCTCGCTGACCGCCGTGGCGGTTGCCGTGGTCATCGCGACCAAGGAACTGATCCTGTGCTTTTCAGGATCCTTTCTGCGTGCGTCCTCCCGATCCTTCTCGGTCGGCGACTGGATCGAGATCGGCGGCGTGCGGGGAGAGGTGACCGATCACAACATCTTCGTCACCACCCTGCACGAGTTCGAGCCCGGCTCGTTCAACCCCACGGGGCGCACGGCGGTGGTGCCCAACAGCGCCCTGCTCAGCCAGATCACCCGCAACGACAGCCTGGCGCGGAAATTCGCCTATCACCGCTTCGTGCTGACCGTCGATCCCGCGATCGACGTTTTCGCCCATCGGCAGGACATTACCGCGCTGGTCGAGCGGCGCTATGCGGCGCTGACCGAAGAGGCGGCCCGGGTCAATGAGCTGATCGAGCGCCGGGCGGGCGTCGATCTTCCCGACAATCTGGCGCGGGTGGACTTTCGCACCAGCGATCTGGGCAAGTACCGCATCATCATCACCCTGTTCTGCCCGACGCGCCGCGCGGATACGCTGGAGAACGACGTGACCTGCGAGATCATGTCATTCCTGCACGCGGTCTCGCAGGCGAAAGAGCTCGAGGAGCCGGTTGACGGCGACGCCTGATGGCGCTCGTGTGTTCATTTTATGAACAAGTGTTGATTTTACCGCATAACATGAACATATGTTGTGGGTAGAGGAGCAGACGGCATGCCCACCACCCACACCGGCAAGGCGCTCGATCGCAAGGCCCTGACAGGGCCGGCCCTGAGGACATTCTTTCGGATCGCCGAGGCCTGGGGGCTCAAGGAGCACGAGCAGATGAGCCTCCTGGGTCTGGACAGCCGCTCCACCTTCCAGTCATGGAAGCGCGGCGTCGTATCCGCCATTCCCAAGGATGCGCTGGAGCGCATTTCCTATGTGATGGGCATCTACAAGGGGCTGCACATCCTGCTGCCCCGGACAGCGGATGACTGGGTGCGCAAGGCCAACAATGCCGCGCCGTTCGGCGGCAGGTCGGCACTGGACCGCATGATTTCGGGCAATGTGGCCGACCTCTACGCCGTGCGTCAGTACATCGACGCGCAGCGCGGGTGACCGAGCAGGTTCCCATCACCGCGATCCGTTGGCGGCCGTGCTACCGGATCGTGCCCAGCCGGTTCCCGCCGGTGTCGCTGTTCGAGGCGGTCGCTGACCCCGAGGACCTGGACGCCGTCTACCAGATCGAGGCCATGACCAACGACCGGCTGCGGGACGAGGTGGGCGACCTGTCCCTGGTGCCCGCCGAGGACAGGGTTTCGGGGCCGGGCACGACGCCGATCATGGCGGCGTTCACCCATCTCAAGCCAATGGGGGACCGGTTCACCGATGGCACCTATGGCGTCTTCTACGCGAGCCTGAGCATCCGGACCGCCGTCGCCGAGACCAGCCATCACCGTGCGGCCTTCATGGCGTCGACCGCCGAGCCCGCGCAGGAGCTCGACATGCGCGTCTACGCGGTCGATCTCGACGCCGATCTGCACGACATTCGCGGCATGCGGGACAGCCACCCCGCGTACTATCACCCGGAGAGTTACGAGGTATCCCGCCAGCTCGCCGGCGCGTTCAGAACCGCAGGGTCGAACGGCATCGTCTATCTCAGTGTTCGCGACAGGTCGGGAGAATGCGCGGCGGTTTTCCGTCCGCGCCTGCTGTCGAACTGCCGCCAGGAACGGCACCTGTGCTACGTGTGGGACGGCCGGGCGATATCGACGGTCTACGAGAAGAAGAGCTTTGGTCAGCTATGAGAGCTTCCTGGTTGTCCGATGCCCACAGTTTCTGCCGGCAAACCAAGCACCACGAGCGTTTCCTCAGGGGCGGTGGATCAAAACCGGCGGTCCAAGTTGGTTCACGAGCGCGACTTTCTCGCCCTCGCGGCGTCTCTTAAGTCGGTCTCCTGTTTCGCGAAGGCGTTGCTCAGAGATCTCGTTTAGGCCAATCATTTCGCCTACCACTGCACCGTCGCCGAGAATGATCGTGCAGTCGATCCTGTGGTCCCATTCCTGTGCTGTGCAAGCCGCGCCGGGAGCAATTGACGAGACCAGTCGTTCCGCTTTCTTTTCGAGCTGCACCCATAAGCGGGTGAGTTTCTTCCAATCAACACCGGGGTTGGACCCTGAAGGATCGATCTTGGACAGCTCAGCCGCGTATTCCTCGAACGTCATGCGGCAGAATAGCGCAATGCGAGATGAGCGCCATCAGCTCTTCATGTAGTCTCTGTTGGCTTTTGGAGTATTACTCGATGATCAATCGACGTGAAGCTATTGCCGTAACCCTCATAGCGGGAGCGTTTCTGTCGTCTCCCGCAGCGGCCTGTAGGTCGCCAGCTCCAAAGGACAGAAATGGCTATGCCGGGGCCATGGACGCTTTTCTGGCAGCCTGGTGGGCGCGAGATTTCGAAGGGTTCCTCAAGCCATTTCGTTACCCCGACCGTCGCGACCCGCTACCTGGCCGGGTATTGTTCGATGCCCATTACACTGAGCGCGTGGTTCGCTTTCGTGGGGGCCTGCTGTTCAATGGCGCTTCGGCTGTTGTTCAGGTCGTCACCCCGCAGCAGCCGGATCACAAACACGGGATTTGCGGCGGTCACGCGCAGTCCGACCTGTTCCTGGTGACGTTTTACCCAGGTCTCGATGCCCCTGTCATGAACACGGTGCAGTTCCTCGCGACGGATGTCCTCGCAGAAACCGAATGGGAGCATTTACCGGGCGCACCAGATGCGAAGATTTGAAATTATGGAAAGTTAAAGATTATCGACACGGGATAGAGATCAGCGCCTATGGCCGATCGGTTAAAAATACTCGGAGTTACGTGACACTTAACCATTATTTCAATATTGTCCCCTATGGCCGTATGCGAGCGGTCGTCCGGAAGAGTTTATCGTAGCATCGCCGGCACACCCATGGGATGGGATAATGTGGCAGGTTAGGAATACAGACAGAGGCGAGCCGAGAGATGTCCCCTGCCGCCCTATCAATAGTGGTCATTACTTTACCGCGACCGGAATTCAAAATAATATTTTCAGAAGTAAACCTAAGGAAATGGTGATTGAATTGGCAGTTCTCTCCGGCTTTCAACCCAAGATTTTGGCGCTCATTTCAATGACTTCTCTTTCTGTGCTGTCTATTTCAAATACTATCGCCGCTCCACCAATTGATCCAGCTAGGGCATCAATTACCTTAAAAAGGTCGACGTGTTACGGCCCTTGCCCCGCTTATGAAGTCAAGATTCACGGCGATGGGCGCGTGCAGTTTTCAACGGAAACGGCATCTATGGCGGAGGTAGACCCCGCAAGAAGGAAGTTTGCCAGCTCCGAGGGAGTTCTCCTTCCAGGCACACATGAAGACTGGATCACACCGGAGGCAGTAAAAGATTTAATCGGAAAATTTCAAGCAGCTGGCTTCTGGCACCTGAAGAATGAGTACATCATTGGAATAGTCGATCTGCCGACCTACAGCCTCACCATCGACACGGGTCAGCAGCGGAAGACTGTTGTCGAACAAGCGGGCAGCAGATGGGTTCGCATGCCGCCAGTCGTCACCGACCTCCAAAATGCCACCGACCAGGTGGCTGGGACGGACCGTTGGGTTATCGGCAGTCCGGCACTGATATCCTGGTTGGAACGCGTCCGTTTCGATTTTCGCTCGCCCCATGCAGCAGAGTTAGCGGCTGCTGGTGAATGGGGTAAAGCGTCCGAGGCTATGGTCGGCGCTTTAATCGACAGAGGAGCGCCGCTGGATCAGCCCGTCTCACCAGGTGGCATAACCATGCTCGAGACGGAGGCTGCGGGTATGAGCCTTATCAAAGCTGCAATTAAGCGTGGCCATGCAGGCGTGTTTAATCGGCTGATGGCTCTCGGTTGGTTGGATCGCCTTGGAAAACTCAAGGCTGCGGAATATTTCGCCCAGTCGGCGGCGGGTTGCTCGCCTGCGCTGGTGGACGCTGTCGCGGATGCGGGGGTGGACATAGACCTAAGTGCCCCTCCACCGCCGAATGATTATTTGCCCGATTCGCGTGGCAGGACGGCACTTGCCAGACTGCAAACGTCTCATGCGTGTCAGGACGATGAAGCGCGCCGCGCCCAGACGGTGGCGCGTTTGATTGCGAGGGGCGCAAAACCCAAACCATCTTGATAGGTCCAAAGCACCTGGAGTCTGGCGTGCGCTATCACGCACCAGATCGGAAAACTGCTCTCTAATATTCCCCGACACAGCCTTGACCGAGGCGCTACGCCGGGCCGAGGCCGTCGGCCGCCCGGTCTGCGCCGCATCGTTTATCGCCAGTGTGGAGACAGGGACCCACGGCACGCTCAAGCCCGGCAGCAGGGCAACTCACTAGCTGCGCATAGAGATCCCACTATAATCCTAGAGGATGCTCCGAAAGCCAATCCTTGTGTCGTTCTGACATTCGCTGGACTTGCGCAACGTCGGGCAGAAACAGATCAACGCCGCCGTCATAAGGCGCGAAGATCGCACCATTCGCGGCCATCCAAAGCGTCGGCCCGCCCTTCTCATCCGCCACTGCAAGAAGCAAATCGTCGAACCGACCAGGCGACCAACTAGTTGGGACGGCATAAACCCGCCAAGGGCGATCTTCTTCGTCGTCTAGGAGAAACGTTGAGACGAAAGACAACCCCAGCTCGCGGGTGGCCCGGAAGGGATCGTATTGATCTGCTGTGTGATCTCATCGGCCTGCGTCGTCCAATGGGGCTGAACAATTCAGCACGGGTCCGTGCCAAGCACTTCCTCAGCTAGAGCGTTGTGACGAGCCAATAGAATTGAACGCTCGTCGTCGTTGTCAGCATAGCGTTTCGAGGCAGGCAGGGAATGAAAGCGCAACCAGTTTTCCGCCCCGGCATCTCGCATCATCCAGCCGACTGGTCGTTCACCAGCGTGATAACTCGCCCAAGCATTTTCGAATGACATCTTGTGAGTGTGGCAGGCGAGCGCCTGTATGTCTGCTCTTCAACCCATCCCGGACATAGGCCTTAGTGCCAAAGCAATCGCCGTATAATCAGCAGCGCTCGCGAAGCCAGCGATATGGAGGAGGAGAAGGGCTGATGGTGCCCAGGGGCGGAATCGAACCACCGACACTGCGATTTTCAGTCGCATGCTCTACCAACTGAGCTACCTGGGCCCATTCGAGGGGCCGCTTGGTTCCGGCCCGGGACGGCGGTTTATAGGCCCTCGCCTCCGGCTTGTCCAGAGGCGCGAACGGGTTTTTCGCGATCAGTTTTCCTCGTCGCCTTCGCTCATGCTGTCGTCGCCCTCGATGACGTAGCGGCCGTCGAGCCAGCGGCCAAGGTCGATGTCGCCGCAGCGTTTGGAACAGAACGGCATGTAGCGCTCCACCGCCGGTTTGCGGCAGATCGGGCAGGCGCGGGCGGGGCCGGGCGGAGTGGGAGGCTGGGACATGTCATTCATCGGTCTGAGCTCGGATATGGGGCTGGATCTCGGGCCTGTCCAGGGGACGGCGCCCGTCGGCCGTCAACAAGGGCGGCTTGCCGGCGATGTCCGACAGCGCTTCGGGCCGCGCCTCGAGCCAGGCGATCACCGCCGGATGCGCGGTGACGGCAAGGCGCGCGCCGGGCGAGGCGGCGGCTTCCGCGCGCAGGCGGCGCAGCACGTCATAGCCGGTCGATTCGGCGGTGCGCCGGCGGCGCTGGGCGGCGATGTCGCGGCGGCCGGCCAGGAAGTCGGGCAGCGCTTCGCGGCCGCGGCGGCGGCTCACCTCGCACAGTCCCATGCGCGACCAGCCGAGCACCGAGGCGGGTGACCGGTCGCCCGCCAGCGCCTCGCGCAGGGTATCGAGCACCCGGTCGCGGTGCTTGGGGCTTTCCATGTGGATGAAGTCGATCAGGATCATGCCGCCGATGTCGCGCAGGCGGATCTGGCGCGCGATCAGCGGCGCGGCGCGCAGATTGGTGGTGAAGGCGGTCTGCTCGCGGCTCGATTCGGCGGTGCCGTCGCCCGAATTGACGTCGATCACGGTCAGCGCCTCGCCGGTCTCGACGGTAATCCAGCCGCCGCCGTCCAGGTCGAGCCGGGTCTCCAGCAGGCTGTCGATGGCCGCCTCGATTCCCGCGGCCTCGAACAGCGGCGTGTGGCCGGCATGGACCTCCAGCAGGGGCAGCAGCTCGGGCTGGCCGCGCTGCAGGTGGGCCCGGGCCTCGGCATGCAGGGCGCGGCCGTCGACCGTGATGGCGGACAGGCCGGGCCGGGCCAGGTCGCGCAGAATGCGCGCGGCGGGCGGCAGGTCGGTCTGCAGGCAGGCGGGCGTATCGGCGGCGGCGGCGCGCGCCTTCAGGCCGAGCCAGCGGTCGCGCAGCGCGCGGGCCTCGTCGAGGATGTCAGCGATCGCCGCTGATTGGGCGGCGGTGCGGATCACGAAGCCGCCGTCGCCCACGGCATCGGCGGCCTGGCGGGCGGCATCCTCCAGCCGCGCGCGCTGCGCCTCCTCGCGGATGGCGCCGGACAGCACGTTGTCGCGGCGGAACGGGTGATAGACCAGCAGGCGGCCCGGCAGGGTCACCAGCGTGGTCAGGCCGGGACCCTTGTCGCCGACCGGATCGCGCGTCGCCTCGACCAGCAGAAGCTCGCCCTGGTGCACGACGCGCTCGATGCGGCGGGCGTCGCCATCCTCGACAAGCGCGCCGACATGCTTGGCCGACAGGAAGCCGGGCAGGGACGTGCCGGGAAGGGTGACGAAGGCCGCCTGCAGCGACGGCTCCACCGCGGCCACGCGGCCGACATAGATGTTGCCGACCAGGCTTTCATGGCCTTCCCGGTCGATATGGATCTCGGCGACTTCGCCATCCTCGATCAGCGCGGCGCGGACCTCGCCGGGAACGGCGTCGATCAGCAGCGCGCGGGTCATCTCAGCGACCGGGCCGGGGCATACCCGGCGCCCGCCAGCATGGAGACGACCTCGAACACGGGCAGGCCGACCACATTGGTATAGGAGCCGTTCACGGCGCGGATGAAGGCCGCGGCAAGGCCCTGGATGGCATAGCCGCCCGCCTTGCCCTGCCATTCGTCCGAGGCGAGATAGGTCGCCAGCTCGGTCTCGCCGAGACGCTTGAAGGTGACGGCGGTCTCGACCGTGCGGCGGCGGGCGCGGCCGTCCGGGCCGATCAGGGTCACGCCGGTGAAGACGCGGTGCCGCCGGCCGGACAGCAACTCGAGGCAGCGGCGCGCGTCGTCTTGCGTCTCGGCCTTGGGCAGGATGCGCCGGCCGACGCCGACGACCGTATCGGCCGCCAGCACGAAATCGGCCGGATGCAGCGCCGCGATGGCCGAGGCCTTGTCGTCGGCAAGTCGCGCGGCGTGCGGACGTGGCAATTCGCCCTTGCGCGGCGTCTCGTCGACGTCGGCGGGAACGGTCAGGTCGGGGGGCAGGGTCACCTGGTCCAGCAACTGGCGCCGGCGCGGCGACGCGCTGGCCAGTATCAGGCGCGCCCCGTGAGCGGTATCACCTGGCGCGGCCATGACGGGACTATTTATAGCGGTAGGTGATCCGACCCTTGGTCAGGTCGTAGGGGGTCATTTCGACCAGCACCTTGTCGCCCTGCAGCACGCGGATGCGGTGCTTGCGCATCTTGCCCGCGGTGTGCGCCAGCACCTCGTGTTCGTTGTCCAGCTTCACGCGGAACATCGCGTTCGGCAGAAGTTCGACGACGGTACCGGGAAACTCGAGCAGTTCTTCTTTCGCCATGGGCGGGTTTACAAGCCTCTCTTGATCTCGAAGGTGGCGTATAAATGAGCGAGGACGCGCGCGGATGCAAGGCTTTTGCCGCTTTCGCGGGCTGGAGGCCTCAGCCTTCGCACCGGGCGTGGACCAGGGGCATGGCCTCGGCGATGCGGTCCTGGGTCTCGGCGAGCTGCTCGGGCGACAGCTTGTGCCTGTCCATCAACCGCATGATGTCGTCGCGCGTGGCCTTGCCGGTGCCGCCCAGCAGGATGAAACTTGTAAAGACGGCATAGCCTTGTGGGCCCAGCGCCTGCTTCATCCCAGCGGACACGCAGCTGCAGTAATCGCCTGACTGGCCGTCACGCGTACAGTCGCGCACCACCACTTCCTCGTAGTCCGGGACACAGGCCGCCACCAGCGATGCGGTCGACAGGATCAGTGCCGCGCGCCGGGCGCGGCCGGTCAGCGGCATTGCCGCTCCGCCTTCATGGATACGCCCATGACGGCGAACTGGAACGCCATGAAGTCCGCGGCGTCGGTTTCCTGCATGATCTTTTCCTCGGCGGCCTCGGCCGTCGCGCCGTCCTTGCCCAGATCGGACATCCGGACCAGCAGTTTGCGGTGATCGTCGCCCAGATCGGCGGCGAGCACTTCGGCGCGGCACTGGCAGTATTCCTGTTCACCGCCATCCCTGACGCAGCTCTTGGCGAGGACCGATTCGTCGTCGTTGCCGCAGGCGGCCAGCAGGACGGGGACGAGCAACATCACGGTTCTGGCGATGCGGGGCATGAAACTCTCCTGGAAGCGGGGCCGGCTTGTTTCGCGCGGCTCCCGTCGGTCCCCCAACCGGACACCACGGTATGCATGCGGCGCCGAAGGGCAACAGCTTTTTAGCCGGAAGACCGGCCTCCGGTCGAGAACCGATCCCGGATCTTGCGCATCAGCTGGTCGCGCAGTTCCCGGTAGGCGTCAAGAATCTGTTCGCGGCTGCCGGTGGTCAGGCTGGGGTCCATGGTCGGCCAGTATTCCACCTCGCAGGCCATGGTGCGGGTCAGTTCCATGGCGTTGTGCTGGGCCTGCGGCGTCATGGTGATGACCAGATCGAAGGAGGTATCCTCCAGATCATCGAAGCTCTTGGGCTTGTGTTTCGTCATGTCGACGCCGATCTCGTCCATCACCGTGACCATGAACGGGTCCAGCACGCCGGGCCGCACGCCGGCGGAATCGAAATAGATTTTCTTGCCGAACATGTAGCGTGCGATGCCCAGCGCCATCGGCGACCGCACGGCGTTCAGGTTACAGGCAAACAGGACGCTGTCCGGCAGGTCGTCGTCGGGCCGCGCCTGGCTCATGCGGCATCAGCCCCGGATATGAAGAACGCAGATCAGCGTGAACAGCCGGCGCGCCGTGGCCAGATCCATTTCGACCTGCTGCGTCAGCCGCTCGCGCAGCAGTTCCGATCCCTCGTTGTGCAGGCCGCGCCGGCCCATGTCGATCGCCTCGATCTGTGAGGGGCTCGCGGTCTTGATGGCGGCGAAGTAGCTTTCGCACACCATGAAATAGTCCTTGATGATGCGGCGGAACGGCGTGACCTGAAGGCGGATTTCCTCCAGCTGGTTCTCCTCGCCATCGCGCACCTCGATGATCAGCCGGGTCTCCTCCAGCCGCAGGACGAGATCATAGGGACCGGGCACCGACTTCAGGCTGAAGACATTGTCCTCGAGCAGGTCGAAGATCGCCACCTTGCGCTCATGCTCGATATCCGCGTTGCGGCGGACTATGGACTTCTCGTCGAGTCTGATCCTGATGATGTCGCCGGGCATGGCGCGGACGCTAAAGCGGATCGTGTCGCGGGGAAACGGGAAAGGTTGCGTAGCCGGTACGCATCGTTCAGCGGCGCCTGATTTCCATGGACAATGCGTGCGCGTCGAGGCCTTCCAGATGGGCGAGCAGCTCCGCCGCCGGTGCGATGGCATCGAGGCTCGCCGCATCGCACGAGATCAGCGTCGTGCGCTTCAGGAAGTCGAGCACCGACAGGCCCGAGGCGAAGCGCGCCGTGCGCGACGTTGGGAGCACATGGTTCGGGCCGGCGATGTAGTCTCCGATGGCCTCCGGCGTGTGGCGGCCGAGGAAGATGGCGCCAGCGTGGCGCACCAGCCCGGAAAAGCGCTCGGCGTCATCCATGGCCAGTTCCAGATGCTCCGGCGCGATCCGGTCGACCAGCGGCGCGGCATCGTGCAGCGCCTTCACCAGGATGATGGCGCCATTGGCGTTCCACGACGCGCGGGCGATCTCGGTCCGGCCCAGGCTCTGCAGGTGAATCTCCACCGCCCGTTCCACCGCGTCGGCGAAGGCCGGGTCGTCGGTAATCAGGATCGACTGCGCGGCGGTATCGTGCTCGGCCTGGCTGAGCAGGTCGGCGGCGATCCATGCCGGATCGTTCTTGCCATCGGCGACCACCAGGATTTCCGAGGGGCCGGCGATCATGTCGATGCCGATGGTGCCGAACACCTGCCGCTTGGCGGCGGCCACGAAGGCGTTGCCGGGGCCGACCACCTTGTCGACCGGCGCGATGCTCTCGGTGCCATAGGCCAGCGCCGCGACCGCCTGAGCGCCGCCCACCTTGTAGATCTCGCCCACGCCCGCCGTGCTGGCGGCGGCGAGGACCATGGGATTGAGGATTCCGTCGGGCGTCGGCACGACCATGGCGAGACGGGGCACGCCAGCGACGCGCGCCGGGATCGCGTTCATCAGCACCGAACTGGGATAGGCGGCGGTGCCGCCCGGAACGTACAGGCCGACCGCGTCGATGGGCGTCCAGCGATAGCCAAGGACGACACCGGCGGCATCGGTGAAGCGCAAATCTTCCGGCTTCTGCTTCTCGTGGAACACCCGGATGCGCTCGGCGGCGACGCGCAGGGCGTCGAGCGCCTCGCCGGAGACGGATTCGCGGGCTTCCAGGATTTCCTGCGGCCGGACGCGGACCGTCTCGGCGGACAGATCGATCCGATCGAAGCGAGAGGTGTACTCGAATAGCGCCTCGTCGCCCCGCTGGCGCACATCGCCGATGATGTCGGCCACGATCTCGGCGACGTCCGGATCAGACTCGCGCTTCAGTCCCAGCAGGGTCTGGAAGGACTGCTCGAAATTGCGCGCCGACGCGTCAAGCCGCCTGGGCATTGACGACCTCCCGGAAGCGCTCGATGCGGGCGGCGATCTCGCCGGGACGGGTCTTGAACGCGGCGCGGTTGACGATCAGCCGGGAGCTGATGTCGACAATGCGCTCGATCTCGACCAGACCATTGGCCTTCAGCGTCACGCCCGTGCTCACCAGATCGACGATATGGCGGCACAGCCCGAGCGCCGGGGCCAGTTCCATGGCGCCGTTCAGCTTGATGCATTCCGCCTGCACGCCGCGCGCCGCGAAATGCCGGTGGGTGATGTTGGGATATTTGGTGGCGACGCGGACATGGCTCCACTGGCGCGGATCGTCGCTCTCGCTCAGCTCGACCGGTTCGGCAACCGACAGGCGGCAGTGACCGATGTTAAGGTCCAGCGGCGCGTAGACGCCGTCATAGTCGAATTCCATCAGCACATCGTTGCCGCACACGCCCATCTGCGCGCCGCCGAAGGCGACGAAGGTCGCCACGTCGAAGCTGCGCACGCGGATGATCTCCAGCCCTGGATCATTGGTGGCAAAGCGCAACTTGCGGGACTTCTCGTCGTCGAAATCCGGTTCGGGCTCGATACCGGCCGCATGCAGCAGGGGGCGCACCTCTTTGAGGATGCGCCCTTTCGGCAGGGCCAGGACGATCGGGTCCGTCGCGCTCATGGTCGTTCTTTCCGGCAGCGTTCTCGTGCGGTGTTGGGGTGCCTATGTGGGCCACGTTCCGCGTGCGGCAAGGTTTAGTGATCTAAGGCGCGGAAATCAACGACGGCCGGAACCGTTTCCCGCGCTGAAACGATAAAGGCGCCGCAGGGCGTGCGTGATCAGTTACCGCCGACTTCGTGACCGGCTATACTTTTTTTCATAGACGAGGATTCAATGGACGAGGCTAGCAAGGCGTTTGGTGGGTGCGCGGGTTGTCGTGAGCCGCTCGGCTTCGATATTTCGATGGCGTTCCAGCCCATTGTGGATATCGGTGACCGCTCCATCATCGCTTACGAGGCGCTGGTACGGGGCGCGGCGGGCGAACCGGCGGGCACGGTGTTCAGCCGCCTGACCGACGAGACGCTTTACGGGTTCGACCAGGCCTGCCGGATCAAGGCCGTCGAGATGGCGGCAACGCTGGGTCTGGATAGTTTCCTCAACATCAACTTCATGCCCAACGCGGTCTACGAGCCTCGGCACTGCATCCAGAGCACGCTGGCCGCCTCGCGCCGCACGGGATTCCCGCTGCAGCGTATCGTGTTCGAGGTGAGCGAGTCCGAGCGTATTACCCGTCAGGACAGGCTGATCGAAATCTTGCGCGAATACCGGGAATTCGGGTTCCGGACCGCCATCGACGATTTCGGCGCCGGATTTGCCGGCCTCTCGTTGCTTGCCAACTTCCAGCCCGACATCGTCAAGATCGATATGGAACTGGTGCGCGGCATTGATGCCGACCTGACGCGCCGCACGATCCTGAAAGGCATCCTCGATATCTGCGGGTCGATGGACATCAAGATCATCGCCGAGGGCGTCGAAACAGCCGATGAGATGAAAGCGCTCGCCGATCTGGGGGTGACCCAGATGCAGGGATACCTGTTCGCACGTCCCGGCTTTCAGACGTTGCCAGCCGTCGATTGGCCCTGACGCAAAGGCGGGCGCCTTCCGCGTGGGACGGAATCCGGGCATTCCCTCGTTGGAAAACTCTGGTATCCTGCGGCCCGAAACGGGGCACGCTTCATGGCTTGCCGCACCGGGTGATCCTCACTAGGATCGCGCGTGACTTTTACCGTGTTCAGGGGAGAGCCAGTCAACATGGCCAAGCAGCAAGTTCCGGTCCAGGAAGGTTTGTTCACGTGGCCGTCGGACAACCCGCGCCTTATCGGTCGCCGGGAAAAGAAGACGGGCCGCATCTACTTCCCGGCCATCCACAACTATGTGTCGGATGAAGATTCCGAAGAGGTCCACCTGTCCACGCGCGGCAAGCTGTGGACCTGGACCATTCAGGGCTTCCTGCCGAAGAATCCGCCCTACAAGGGGCCGGAGACGGTCGAGACCTTCAAGCCCTACGGCGTCGGCTACATCGAGTTGCCGGGCGAGATCATTGTCGAGTCGCGGCTGACCGAGAGCGATCCGGCCAAGCTGAAGATCGGCATGGAAATGGAAATGGTCCTTATTCCGTTCCGCGAGGACGAAAAAGGCAACGAGGTAGTCACTTTTGCATTCAAGCCGGTCGAAGGCTGAGCGGCTCGAACAGGGAGACGGAATATGACTGAAGTTTGCATCATCGGCATCGGTATCCACAAATTCGGCCGCACCGACGGCATGAGCGGTCGCCAGCAGGGCGCTTACGCCGTGCGTCAGGCCCTCAAGGATTGCGGCCTGGAATGGGAAGACATGCAGTTCGCCTTCGGTGGCTCGGCCGCCGCCGGCAACGCGGACTCGCTGGTCAATGAGCTGGGCCTCACGGGCATCCAGTTCGTGAACGTGTCCAACGGCTGCGCCACGGGCGGCTCGGCCCTCTTGTCTGCCTACACGGCCATCAAGGCGGGCCAGTACGATGTCGGCGTCGCCGTCGGCTTCGACAAGCACCCGCGCGGCGCGTTCAATGCCGACCCGAAGGCCTCGGGCCTCGAGACCTGGTACGGCGAAACCGGCCTCATGCTGACGACCCAGTTCTTCGGCATGAAGATCCAGAAGTATCTGCACGATCACAACCTGTCGCCGGAAGTGCTGGGCCTGGTCGCCCAGAAGGCTTTCCGCAACGGCGCGAAGAATCCGAACGCATGGCGCCGTGACGAGGTCGATCTCGACACGATCATGAACTCGGACATGCTGTCCAACCCGCTGACCAAGTACATGTTCTGCTCGCCTGCCGAAGGCGGCGTGGCGCTCATCCTGGCCAGCGAAAAGGCGGCCCGCCGCTTCACCAACCGTCCGGTGTTCCTGAAGGCCGTCACCATGAAGACGCGCCATTACGGCTCGTTCGAGGTGTTCAGCCCCTACCAGGCGCTGCAGCAGGCCCCCGCGCCGACCGTATTCGCCGCCAAGGCCGCGTTCGAGATGGCCGGCCTCGGTCCGGAAGACGTGGGTGTGATCCAGATCCAGGACACCGAGTCGGGCGCCGAGGTCATGCACATGGCCGAGAACGGCTTCTGCAAGGATGGCGAGCAGGAAAAGCTGCTGCGTGAAGGCGCGACCGAGATCAATGGCCGCATGCCGACCAACACGGATGGCGGCTGCATCGCCAATGGCGAGCCGATCGGCGCGTCGGGTCTGCGTCAGGTCTACGAAGTCGTCCTGCAGCTCCGCGGCGAGGCCGGCGAGCGTCAGGTGCAGAACAATCCGAAGACCGGCTACACCCATGTGTACGGTGCGCCGGGCCTGTCGGCCTGCACGGTTCTGCAGAACTAGTTCCGCGGACATAGAAGTTCGAGAGGCCCGGACGGTTTCCCCGTCCGGGCCTTTTCTTTGGCGGATGATGTGGCGGCGGCGGTACGATAGGATCGCTGGATAGATACAATGCCGGTCCTCGATCCAATGATGTTCAAGCCCTTTCTTCTTCCGGCCCTCGCTCTCCTTGGCATCGCCGGGTTTGTCGCCTTCTATTTGAATGGCGCCCCGGCCAAGGCGGGCGTCCGCGTCAGCGGCGACCAGATCCTTCTCGACGGCAAGCCTTTCCAGATGCGGGGCGCGGCCGGGACCCAGCGTCTCGATATCCTCAAAGGGCTCGGTGCGACCGTGGTGCGGACCTATGGCGATCCGCCCGATGCTGTCTTGAACGAAGCGCAGAAACTGGGTCTCAAGGTGGTCGTCGGCTTCTGGCTGGAGCATCCGCGGCGCGGCTTCGACTACCGCGATCCGGCCCAGGCGAAGGCGCAGCTCGACCAGCTGGAGGCCTTCATCCGGCGCTACAAGGATCATCCCGCGCTGCTGATGTGGGGTCTCGGCAACGAGGTCGAGGCCGAGCTGGATGACGACAGCGCGGTCTGGCCCGGCATCGCCGAGGCGGCGCGGCTGGTGCGCGGGATCGACCCCGACCATCCCATCATGGCGGTTCTCGCCGAAGCAGGCGGCGACAAGGTGACGAGGCTGATGCAGGCCGCGCCCGACATCGACGTGCTCGGCGTCAATTCCTATGGCGATGCGTTGCTCAGCCTTCCGGAACGCGTCCGGGCGCAGGGGTGGAAAGGGCCGCTGGTCGTGACCGAGCTTGGCGCGCTCGGTCAGTGGCAGGCGCAGCCCAAGCCGTGGGGCGCGGTCATCGAGCCGACCAGCACCCAGAAGGCCGCGCTGCTGCGCACCTATCTGGGTGGTCTCAAGCCGAAGACCGCCGGCCAGATCCTGTTCTACTGGGGCCAGAAACAGGAGGTAACGCCGACCTGGCACAGCCTGCTGTTGCCTGACGGCAGCTGGAACGAGATCGCGGAAGTCATGGCGGAGGTGTGGGGCGGGCGCGCACCCGGCGGCAATCGGGCGCCGCGCATCGGCCGTTTCGACATGGAAGCCGGGCGCGCGGTCCTCGAGGTAACCGATCCGGATGGCGATCCGCTGGATGTGCACTGGGACGTGATGGCCGAGAGTACCGATTTGCGCAAGGCCGGGGATCTGGAGTCCGTTCCGGCGCGCCATGCGGCGGCTATCCTGTCGTCGGATCATGCCGGCGCGCGGATCGGCGGGCTGCCGCCCGGCGCCTACCGCCTGTTCGTGACCATCCGCGATGGAAGAGGCGCGGTCGCCAGCGGTAATCTTCCGTTTCTCGCGCCTTGACCGCCGGGCATCCCGATCAGTCTTCGGCCGTGACCTCCCAACGACGTCAAGTTGCGCGGTTCCCGGATGCCGCTTACGCTTCTCGCCTCAATAGGGGAGACGGGCTCATGACCGATATGAACGATGTGCTGGCGCGACTTACCGCGCTGGAGGCAGAGGTGGCACGGCAGGCGGATCTGGCGGCCATCAACGATTTGCTGACTCGCTATTCGCGGGCGCTGGACTGGCTCGACGATGCCATGCTGGACACCGTGTTCTATGACGACGCCGACATCGACTACGGCTTCTTCAAGGGCAACGGCAAGGACTTCAAGCCGCGCCTGATGGACGTGGAGCACAGCGTCGGCCGCCGGTGGCATTTCACCAGCCAGGTGAAGATCGACCTGCACGGCGAAACGGCCGAGGTGGAAAGCTACAATCTCAGCCTCTCGCTGCCCGAGAGCAAGCCCGGAGACGGCACACCCTTTGCCATCTTCTTTGGTTTCTACAAGGACCGGGTACTGAAGCGGGGCAGCCAATGGGGCATAATCGCGCGCAAGCACCTGCTGGTCGCGGGCGCGCCGCTCGCGGAAATCCCCATGGACGGCGACATGGGCATGCTCAACCAGATCGGCATGACCGGCCCGTCCCATCCCGACTACCGCGTGCTGACACAGGCGCAGGTGCTCGAAGGACGCTGAGGCATTGCACCCGTACGGGCCGCCGCCTAATGTCGGCGGCCTGACAATCAGGGGTGACTTATGTCTTACGAAACCATTCTCTATGACGTCGATGGCCCGGTGGCCGTCATCACGCTGAACCGGCCCGAGCGGCGCAACGCCTGGACGCGGGTGATGTCGCGCGAGCTGGTCGAGGCGTTCGAGCGCGCCAATGCCGACAATGCGGTCGGCGCCATCGTGCTGACCGGCGCGGGCAAGGGCTTCTGCGCGGGCGCGGATATCGAACAGGCGTTCAAGGCGCGCATCGACGGCGCCGAGGACAAGAAGGAAGAAGAGACCGGCATGCCGGGCGGCACCGACTGGGCCGATCTATGCCGCCGGTCCAAGCCGCTGATCGCGGCGGTGAATGGGGCGTCCGTCGGCGTCGGCGCCACCATGATTCTGCCCTTCGACGTGATCGTGGCGTCCGAGGAGGCCAAGTTCGGCATGTTCTTCGCCAAGATGGGCCTGGTGCCGGAGTTGGGCTCTTCCCACTTCCTCGAGCGCCGCGTGGGCTTTGGCATGGCCAACGAGCTTTGCCTGACCGCCCGGCTGATCGACGCCAAGGAAGCTGGCCGCATCCGTCTTGCCGATCATGTGGTTCCGGCGGGCGAGCTGCTGGACAAGGCCAAGGCGCTCGGGCGTGAAATCTCCGCCAATCCGGACCGTCAGCTGCGGCTCATCAAGGGCCTGCTGCGCGACCACGGCCCGGCTTCGGACATGCTGGCGGTCCAGAAGCGGGAAGGGGCCGTGCTGAAGGATTGCTATGCCTCCGACGAGCACAAGGAAGCCGTGGACGCGTTCTTGAACAAGCGTCCGGCGGTGTTCCGCTAATCATTGACGCGCGTCCGTCGGTCCCGGTTTGGGGCCGGCGGCGCGCATCAGGCCACTATTGGCCCGGCTGGGGAAACTCGCCGCCGATGGGACGGTCGCTGTCTGCTCCATCGCCATCGCGAGGGCGGGGACCTGGTTTGTCGTCCTCGCCGTCTTTCAGGTCAGTCGCCGCGTCGCGCTTGACGCTCGCGGGCGGCACCCAGACCACCGGGACGAAGGACGCCGCCGCGTCCCGGCCCTTTTCCCATTGTTCCGGCGTGATCTTCAGGCGCGCGCGCGCGAGTTTCTCGGGCGGCGTAGGCGTGAAGCCCAGGCGCTTGGTCTTGGGATTCTTGTCATAGAGCGTGAGCCATTTCGCCGCCTCGACGGGGTCGGCCATGATCCCCGCCGCATATTCGTAGGCCAGCGCGCCCTGCGCTTCCGGCCAGCCGGCCTCGGCCGCGCGGCGCAGCCACACGATGCCGTCCATGTATTTGGTGCGGTCGCCCCCGGCGAGGACGATATTACACTCGCCCAGACGGCGCTGCGCATCCTCATAGCCCGAGCCCTGGACCGCGACCCGGTAGAGAAGTTTGCTGGCGCCAGCGCAGTCACCGGCATTGTGCATCTGGACGGCCCGCACATAGGCGTTGCTCATGCGGTCCACGGCATTGCGATCCTGCGGCAGGCGGCCGCGCGGCGGCGGTTTGGACGAGCAGGCGGCGAGGGCCATGCTCGCGGCGAGCAGGACGGCGATCGTCTTGATGGCGGTCAAAGGGCGTCTCCCGGCGTTGGCCTGTGGCCTATGAACTAGCACCGGACGGCAGCGCCGCCACCAAGATTCGTCACGGCAAGGGGAAACGGGCACGGCGTCCGCCGTGCCCGTGACCGTTCAGCGCGGCAGCAGTTGCTCGGCGATCTGGACCGCGTTCAGGGCGGCGCCCTTCAGCAGCTGGTCGCCGGCGACGAACAAGGCCAGCGTCTTGCCAGACGGGTCGCCCAGATCGGTACGGATGCGCCCGACCAGCACATCGTCCTGACCCGACGCCTCCGAGGGCATGGGGAAGTGGTTGCGGGCGCGGTCGTCAACCAGTTTCAGGCCCGGCGCGCCGCTCAGCAGGCGTACTGCCTCCTCCGGAGTTACCACCTGGTCGAATTCGACCGAAATCGCCATGGCATGGGCGCGCAGCACGGGTACGCGCACGCAGGTAATGCCGATGGGCAGATCGGCGGCGTCCAGCAGGCGGCGGGTTTCGGCGACGACCTTCTGTTCCTCGCCATTGTAGCCGCTCTCCATGTCCACGTCGGCATTGTGGCTGAACAGGTTGAACGCATAGGGGTGGGGCAGAACCTTGTGGGCGTAATCCTCGCCGCGCAGGTTGGCGGCGGTGGACTCGCGCAGTTCCTCCATGGCGGCGGCGCCGGCCCCCGACGCGGCCTGATAGGTCGCCATCTGGATGCGGCGGATAGGATGGGCGTTGTGCAGTGGCGCGAGCGCCACGGTGGCAATGGCGGCGACGCAGTTGGGATTGGCGACGATACCCTGGTGCGCGGCCATCGCGGCCGGGTTGACCTCGGGCACCACCAGCGGCACGTCCGGATCCATGCGGAAAGCGGAAGAATTATCGACGACGACCGCGCCGGCCTTGATCGCCGCCGGGGCGAATTTGCGGGAAATGCTGGCGCCCGCCGAGAACAGGGCGACATCCACGCCCTCGAAGCTGTTCTCGGTCAGCTCCTCGATGGCGACCTGATGGCCCTTGAATGACATGGTCTTGCCGGCCGAGCGGGCCGAAGCCAGCAGCCGGATGCCGCCGACCGGGAACTTGCGCGCTTCCAGGCACGCCAGCAGCTCGACGCCCACGGCGCCGGTGGCGCCTACGATGGCGACGGTGGGGGAGGCCGCGATGGTGCGGGCCGAACTCTGGGGATCGATAGTGGTCTGCATGAATCTCTCTCCTGGTGTTGAGGGAGAGACAGGAACGCTTCAGTGTACGGCCCCGTCTCCCGGGGCCTTCTGGTTTGCGCTCTTAACCTGCAAGCACCAGAAAACGCCCCGCCGAAGCGGTCGTTTTCGTCGTCGTCTTGCCGGTTTTCTCCGTACGCATGGGGCGGTGTGTACCATGGGCAGAGGGCGAGGGCAACCTGTGGGGCGGAAAACGCCCGGCGGCGTCACCCGAGAAAGGACGGCTCGAAGTGTTCCACGATGGGGAAGGGATCGTAGAAATCATGCAGCAGTCCCCGCCATTCCTGATAGCGCTCGGAGCCGCGAAAGCCCTCGGTATGATCCTCAAGCGTCTCCCACCATACGAGCAGCAGGTAGCCGTCCGGCCGCTCGACGCAGCGGCGCACCTCGATGCCGCCGAAGCCGGGCGAGGCCGCGATCAGGGGGCGGGCCTTTCGCATGGCCGCTTCGAACGCGTCGGCCCGGCCTGGCTTGACCGATAGAAGGGCAGCTTCAAGGATCACGGATTGTCCCCCCAGGTGACATAGGCGCCGTGCGGTTGGGCGAAGCCGATAAGTCGGTCGTCGCCGCCGGGCCACAGGGTCAGGCGCAGTTCAGGATAGTTGCGGGCGTCGATCATTTCCATGCGCAACCACGCAACCGGCGCCTCCGGCGTGGCATTCTCTCCGGCTTGCCTGATCGCGCTCTCGAAGATCGCTTTCGTGGCGGGCGGAAAATACTGGGCGGCCAGTGAGTGATAGACCACCGTCGCCATGCCGGGCGTCTGCCCGGCCAGCTTGCGGACCGTCCAGTCGCCGGCGTCGGCGGTCTCGAGGGTGACCGGGTGGTCGGCCGCCAGCGCCAGCGCCCCCTCGAGCGCCTGGAAGCGCTCGGTGTGTTCGGGCCAGACATAGGATTTCAGCCGATCCGCGGCGCCGGGCCGGCTGATGTCGATGGGGCTGATGTCGCAGCCGGCGCGCTCGACGCAGGACAGCGACACGGAGGTATCCGGCCCGTTGCCGATCCACTGGGTGTTGATCCTGACCGGGCTGGCGGGATCGCCCCAATTTTCTCCATTGCCGAAATCGTAGTGGAAGCGGTCCCAGCGGAGATTGAGGCCGGCGCTCGCGCCGACTTCCAGGCAGCGCAGCGGCAGGCCGGTCTGCCCCGCCACCAGCATGAAGCCGCCGATCAGCGCGCCGGTCCGGCGAACCTCGTTGGTCTGGGCCGTGTTGCGCATGAACGCCTCGAGAGCGGGCCACTGGGTTCGCAGCACCTCCTCGGCGGCGTCCCACAGGCCGTCCATGCGGAACTCGCCGCCGACATTGGGGTAATAGGTGGCGAGAGCAGGGGCGTGTCCGGTCAGCACCAGGTTGTGAAGGGCCCCGACGATGCGCAGGCCGAGCACGTTCTCCATGGGATCGCGTCCCTCCCAGTCGGCCAGCAACTTCCGGCTGACGCCGCCGGCCTGATAATCCTCCATGACGGCGCGCATGAGCGCGGCGGTGAGCGGCGCGTCGAGCAATTCGCAAGCCTTGGCCTGATAGGTCAGGGCCGAAACGACGGTGCTTGGTGCGTTGGCGTCTGGTCCTGCGTCGATAAAGGTGGCGCTCATCTCCTGTCTCCTTCCCGTCTGATGGGACGATTACGCAGGCCCTTATTGCCGACGTCAATATTGATCAATATAATCAATGTATGGATGCGAAGCTCATAGGAGCGGAGGAGGCGTGCAGACGGTTGGGTGTCCGGCCGCAGACGCTTTACGCCTATGTCAGCCGAGGCCTTCTGGAGGCGCAGGCCGACGCGGCGGATCCGCGTCGCAGTCTATACTGGGAGGCAGAGGTCGATGCCCTCGCGGCGCGCCGGAAGGCGGGGCGCAGCCGGCCGGTGGTGGCGGCCAAGGCGATCAACTGGGGCGATCCGGTTCTGGAAACGCGGATTTCAACGGTGGTCCGCGGCCGGCTGATCTATCGCGGCCGCGATGTCGTCGCATGGTCCGAGACGGCGAGTCTCGAGGACACGTTGGAACTGCTGTGCGGCACGGCAGCGCGGCCGGACGCGTCGGCTCCGTCGCCTGAAACGGGCGAGAAGGGCCTGACCGGCGCGTTCACCTATCTCGCGCGCTCCGCCAGCCATGCCCCGCCCATGTTTGGTCGCGGCCGGACAGCCATCGTCACCGACGGCGCGGGATTGCTGCGAGGGATGGCCAGCGCCGTTCTCGGGTTCAGGGTGACGGGTCCGGTGCACGAGGCCGCCGCCGCCGCGTGGCGACTGAAGCCCAAGGGCGCGGATCTGGTTCGCCGCGCCATGGTGCTGCTCGCGGATCACGAGTTGAACGCCTCGACCTTTGCCGTGCGGGTCGTGGGCTCGACGGGCGCAAGCCTGCCAGCGGCGCTGACGGCGGGTCTGGCCGCGCTGACCGGGCCGCGTCATGGCGGCATGACCATGCGCACCGTCGCCATGTTCGCCGACGCTCTCGCGGCCCCCGATCCGAACGCGTTTTTCGCGGCGCGGCTCGCGCGAGGCGAGCCGATCTGGGGTCTGCACCACGAACTCTATCCCCAGGGCGATGTCCGCGCCCATGCCCTGCGCGCGGCGCACGAGCCGTCGGGCGCGCTGCGGCTGACCATCGAAGCGGCCGAGGCCGCCGGCGGCACGCTGCTCAATGTCGATGGCGCGCTCGCGGCGCTGGCGCACACGCTGGGCCTGTCGCAGGAGGCGGCATTCGCCATCTTCGCGCTCGGTCGGACGACCGGCTGGATCGCGCATGCGATCGAACAGACGGAAACGGGCGCGCTGATCCGGCCGCGCGCGCGGTATGTGGGAGATGATCCGGGCTGATCAGTCGGTATGGACCGGACGGTTCGGCGTTTCCCAGGGCTCGCCCATATCGTCCATGCCGACTTCGATCACTTCAGCTTCGAGGCGGATATCGGCACCGCCGGCAAAGCTGAGGCCGATGAGCACGCGACCCTCATGAACGACGGCATGAAGCGTCAGCAACTCGAGGACATGGTCCTTGTTGTCCTGCGGAATGCCGCGCGACCGGGCCGAGGCAACGGTCTCGAAGTGCAGGCCTGTGCGGATGCGGTAAAACCCGCTCTCGGCGCGTTCCCACATGAAACGGTTGCAGACCAGGGCAAAGCGGTTGCCACCGGGCAACCACGCCATGTCGCCCACCTTGAGGACGGCGTCCTGGAGATAGCCGCCGATAACGGCGAGATCCTCGGGACTCTCGGCGCGCAATTTCATGGCACGATGGCCCTGTCGTCCTGGGTGCGGCGGATGTCGGCGCCCACGGCGCGCAGCTTTTCTTCCAGCTTTTCGTAGCCCCGGTCCAGATGATAGACGCCGTTGACGACGGTCTCGCCCTCGGCGGCCATGCCGGCCAGCACCAGGCAGACCGAGGCGCGCAGGTCGGTGGCCATGACCGGCGCGCCGCGCAGGCGCGGGTTGCCGCGCACCATGGCCGAGCTGCCATGAACCGTGATGTCCGCCCCCATGCGCGCCAGCTCCGGCGCGTGCATGAAGCGGTTCTCGAAGATGGTCTCGGTGATCAGCGACGCGCCGTCCGCCACGGCCATCAGCGCCATGAACTGGGCCTGCATGTCGGTCGGAAAGCCGGGGAAGGGATGGGTGATGACGTCGAAGCCCCGGCAGCGGCCCGTCGGGTGCGACACGCGCACCTTGCCGAGGCCGTTGGAGATGTTGACGCCGGCCTTGGCCAGGGATTCGAACACCGCGCCGAGATGGTCCACATTGGCGCCGTCCAGCACCAGCTCGCCGCCGGTGATGGCGGCCGCGACCGCATAGGTGCCGGCCTCGATCCGGTCCGGCATCACGGTGTACTCGGCGGCATGCAAGGCATCCACGCCCTGGATAACGAGGCATTCGGTGCCGATGCCGTGAATGTTGGCGCCCATGGCCACGAGGCACTGCGCGAGATCGGTCACCTCGGGCTCGCGGGCGGCGTTCTCCATGATGGTCGTGCCCTTGGCGAGGGCGGCCGCCATCAGCAGGTTCTCGGTCGCGCCGACCGACACGAACGGAAAGCGGATGGTGGCACCCTTCAGGCCGCCGGGCGCATGGGCGATGACGTTGCCGCCCTTCAGCTCGATCTTGGCGCCCATCGCCTCCAGCCCTTTCAGATGCTGGTCGATGGGACGGATGCCGATGGCGTCGCCGCCGGGCATGGAGACGGTCGCCTCGCCCGTGCGCGCCAGTAGCGGGCCGAGCACGAGGACGGAGGCCCGGATGCGGTTGACGATCTCATAGGGCGCGACCGTGGACAGCGGCGGCCGGGCCGTCAGCTTCAGGGTACGTCCCCGGTTCGAGCCCTCCACTTCGTCGACCGTGGCGCCAAGGCTGACGAGCAGGTCGGACATGGTGCCCATGTCGTCCAGCGCCGGGATATTGTGGAGGGTAAGGGTTTCCTCGGTGAGCAGGCTGGCGGCCATGAGCGGCAGCGCCGCGTTCTTGGCGCCACTGATGGAAATCTTGCCGCGCAGGGGCTTGCCGCCCCGGATGACGAGCTGGTCCATGCTACAGCCTCGGCAGGGTCACGCCCCGCTGTCCCATGTATTTTCCCGCCTTGTCCTTGTAGGAGGTCTCGCACGGCTCGTTCCCTTTGAGGAACAGGAACTGGCAGGCGCCCTCATTGGCGTAGATCTTCGCCGGCAGCGGCGTGGTGTTGGAGAATTCCAGGGTCACGTGGCCTTCCCATTCCGGCTCCAGCGGCGTGACGTTGACGATGATGCCGCAGCGCGCATAGGTGCTCTTGCCCAAGCAGATGACGAGGACGTCACGCGGAATGCGGAAATACTCGACGGTGCGGGCCAGCGCGAAGGAATTGGGCGGAATGACGCAGACTTCCCCAGGACGGTCGACGAAGCTCTGCTTGGAGAATTCCTTGGGATCGACGATCACGGAATCCACATTGGTGAATACCTTGAACTCGTCGGAAACACGGGCGTCGTAGCCATAGGAGGAGAGCCCATAGGAGATCACACCCTGCCGCTGCTGCTTTTCGACGAAAGGCTCGATCATGCCGTTGGCGAGCGCCTGCTCGCGGATCCAGATGTCGGACATGATGGACATGGATGGAGATTCTCCAGGGAAGGGCGCTGCTCCCTTTCTTAAAGGAGCGTGGCAGGGGACTCAAGCGAACCGCAACGCTCGGTCTCGCTCGGTGGTTTCGACAAGACTGCTGGCTTTTCTTGCAGCTTATGGCAAAATCGCCCCCGGCCAACATCGTCGTAACTGGACTTGAGGGAGTCTGGGATGATTTGGGCGTCGAAACTGGCGGTGGGCCTTGCCGTTGGCTGGTTGATCTACTTTCTGTTTCCCGGCCGCCATACGGTGCGTCCGGTCGCCGCGGCGGCGGTGGGCGTGGTCGGCGCGGCTCTCGGCACCTTCCTGGCGCAACATATTCTCGCGATCGGCGGACCAGGGATTTCCCCGGCCAGCCTGGCTACCGCCGGGGCGGGTGCCTTGATCTTCACGCTTCTCTATGTCGGCACCTCTCATTGACGACCATCAGTGCCCCAGAAGTCGCTCCAGCGCGCCCGGCTTGTTATGGATGGCGAGGCGGTCGACGATGGTTTCGCTGGCCCGGTTCAGGCCGACGATCTCGACACGAACGCCGTCGCGCCGGAATTTGAGGATGACGGTATCCAGGGCGGCGACGCCTGATATGTCCCAGATATGTGCCTGGCTGACGTCGATCACGACGCTCTCAAGCGTTTCACCGAAATCGAACGCCTTGGTGAAATCGCTGGTCGATGCAAAAAAGATCTGTCCTTCCACGACGTAACGCCGCTCGGTGCCATGGGCGGACAGGCTCGACGTGACGCGGAACAGCTGGGCGATCTTCCAGGCGAAGAAGATCCCGGACAGCAATACGCCGATCAATACGCCAATCGCCAGATTGTGGGTGACGAGCACGCCCGCGACCGTCGCGAGCATCACGATGCTGGAGCTGAAAGGATGCGTTCGCAGGTTGACGAGGGAGGCCCAGCTGAACGTGCCGATGGACACCATGATCATGACGGCGACGAGCGCGGCCATCGGTATCCTGCTGACCCAGTCGCCCAACACGACGATCAGGAACAAGAGTAAGGCGCCCGCGCAGAATGTCGAGAGCCGGCCGCGCCCGCCCGATTTCACGTTGATCACCGACTGGCCGATCATGGCGCAGCCCGCCATTCCGCCGATGAAGCCTGTCGCCGTGTTGGCGATGCCCTGGCCGATGCACTCGCGATTCTTGTCGCTGGGGGTATCGGTCATGTCGTCGATAATCGACGCGGTCATCAGCGACTCCAGCAGTCCCACGGCCGCCACCGCCGCCGAATAAGGGAGGATGATCCAGAGCGTTTCCAGAGTAGGGGGAATGTCAGGCAGCAGGAACACGGGCAGGGTCGAGGGCAACTCGCCCATGTCGCCGACCGTCCGGAGGTCGAGGCCCAGCGCCAGTGAAATGGCGGTCAGGGTCACGATACAGATCAGCGGCGACGGCACCGCTTTCGTGACTCGTGGCAGCAGGTAGATAATGGCCAGGCCGCCGGCCACCATCACATAGGTGATCCACGTCACGCCGATGAGTTCGGGCAGTTGCGCCATGAAGATCAGGATCGCCAGGGCATTGACGAATCCCGTGATGACCGATCGCGACACGAACCGCATCACATAGCCCAGTTTCAGCAGCCCCGCGCCGATCTGCAGCAGCCCCGCCAGCACCGTGGCGGCGAGCAGATATTGCAGGCCATGTTCCTTGACCAGCGTGACCATCAGCACGGCCGTGGCCGCGGTGGCGGCGGAGATCATGCCCGGCCGTCCACCGGTGAAGGCGATGATGACCGCGATGGAGAAGGAAGCGTAGAGACCGATCTTGGGATCGACGCCGGCAATGATGGAAAAGGCGATGGCCTCGGGAATGAGGGCCAAGGCCACGACCAGGCCGGCGAGGACGTCGCCGCGTACATTGCCGAACCACTCGCCGCGCAGGCGTGACAGGGACTGGGAAGTCAAGACGGTCTCCAGAGATGAGGTCGCGCCATGAGCGCAGGTACCGAGGGGATTCAGAAGAGGCGGATGTGAAGGGCATCCCGGACAGCGGACCACAGTTCAGGGCGCCTGAAATGCGCTGGGTCGTCGCTGTACTGGAATGGGTGGGCTCACATTGGCGGGGTCAACCTGCAGGCCGGAAGAAACAGCCCTTTAATGGGCGGGCCACTGGGTAGCGGCACCACGCCGATAGATCAATCCCCTGGTGGCGCGGAGCCGGGTTGCGGGGGCGGCTCAGTCTTTTTCGGTGTCTTCGGGGACGGCCGGCGCCCCGGGGCGCGACTTGCGCTGCTGCTCCTTGCGGCGGCGCAGATTCTCGCGCAGCGCCTCCGCCGCACGGCGCTGGTGCTCCGCCTGATTGGGTCCGGTCTTCTGGGGTTTGTCGGCCATGGCGCCTATATATCAGCGGCCGGGCGGCGCGCCCAGCATTGTACGATGCGTGGAAGGCTGGTGAGTACCGCCGGATCCCGGGCTTCGGCATACAGGGCCTCCACCAGATCGCGGGCCTGCTCTCGGGTGACGATGCCATCCGCGACCGCCGCCGGCGTAATGGCCTCCATGGTCACGGGCGTCAGCAGTTTCAGCCTGTCATTTGTCGCTGCGGGGTTGAGCACCTCGATGTGCAGGTCCTCGAAGCCCGCCGAAGCGAGGAAACCAGGAAGCTTGCGCCCGATGTCGGGATCGCCGCCCCTGCCGCGCACGACCGTCGAGTAAATGTCCACGTATCGTGCGATCGCGGCGCTTTCCGGGTGACTGAAATGACCGCTGAAGTCCACGTCCTCCACGATGACCGTTCCGCCGGGTCTCAAGGCCTCGCGCGCATTCGACACGACGGCGGCCGGATCGCGCACATGCGACAGGAGGAAGCGCATGTAGACGACGTCATAGGGCTCGGGTAAGGGCGTCATCACGTCCGCGTTCCGGTACTCGATGGCCAAGCCTTCCGCCGCGGCCTCGCGGATGGCGATGGCAAGCTTGTCCTTGTCCATGTCAATGCCGACAACCTTGCCTCCGGGACCGGCGCGGCGGGCTAGTTCGCGCGTCACGTCTCCGCCGCCGCAACCGGCATCGAGGCACTGCGCTCCCGGCGCAATGCCAGCGGCGTCGAGTAACTTTCCGGTACTGCCAGCGAATATCCGAGTGAGCAGGGTCAGCCGGGCGCGGCCCTCGATGCCGCCTCTGATGGCGTACCGGTCATTCGTGCTCATGGTTCCCCTCTTGGTCTGGTCCGGATGGACGCGGCGCCAGTACCATATTATGCATGGAAACCCCGCCGGCGGGAAAGCATGGCGGGCACGGAGAACGAGGCTGATGCAATTTCACGCGCGACCCCGGACCCTCTTGGCGCTCTTTGCCCTGGCCTTTGTCTGCGCCCTGGCGCTGCCGGTTCGAGCCGCGCCGGTCAAGACCGAGAACGCCACGGCGGAACTCGTGGCGGACGTGGCAGCCATCGCGCCTGGCGAGGCGTTTCAGGTCGCGCTGAAGCTGACGCCGCGCAAGGGCTGGCATACCTACTGGCGCAATCCCGGCGACTCCGGCATGGCCACGACCATCGAGTGGAGCCTGCCCGCGGGTTTCACGACGGGCGATATCCAATGGCCGGCGCCTCACGCCATGCCCTACGGACCGCTGACCAACTACGGTTATGGCGAACAGCACTGGCTGCTCGTCACCGTGACGCCGCCCGCCGACCTCGCGCCGGGCGACGTGATGCTCAAGGCACGGGCCGACTGGCTGGTTTGCGAGGATATTTGCATTCCCGAAGGCGCCGACCTGACGCTCGCCCTCAAGGCGGCGCCCGCGTCGGTGCGCGATCCCTTTCAGACCGGGGGCTTCAAGACGGCGCGACAAGCCCTGCCGGTCCCGTTCGCGGGCAAGGCCGATTTCCGGGTTGATGGCAAGACTCTGGCCCTGAGGCTCGAGGGCGCCGAGATTGGTGGCGACGCCCGGTTCTTTCCATTTCACGATACGCTGATCCAGAACAGCGCCACTCAGCAGGTGAGCGATGCCGCCGATGGCGCGCGTCTGCTGCTGGTGCCGATGGGCAGCGGCAAGGTTGCGGATACTGTCGATGGCGTGCTCACGGCAGGCGGCAAGGCTTATGAAATCAGCGCCGAACGCGGCGATTTCCAAGTCCCGCCTCTGGCCGCGTCGGGCGGCACCAACAGCACCGCGGGCGGTCCGTCGGATGCTTCGCCGCTTCCCGTGTGGCAGGCGGTATTGTTCGCTTTCGCAGGCGGTATCCTGCTCAACCTGATGCCCTGCGTGTTCCCAGTGCTCTCACTCAAGGCCCTCGCGGTCGTCAAGGCGTCAGGCCTGTCACTGCGCGAGAAGCGGATGGAAGGCCTGCTGTACACGGCCGGCGTCATGGTCAGTTTTCTCGCGCTGGCAGGTGCGTTGCTCGCGTTTCGGGCTGGCGGAGCGGCCGTGGGCTGGGGCTTTCAGCTCCAGTCGCCCGAAGTGGTGGCGGTGCTGGCCGTCATCCTGTTCGCGGTCGGCCTGTCGCTCGCTGGCTATTTCGAACTGGCCGGCAGCTTCACCGGCCTGGGACAGGGGCTGGTCGATCGCGGCGGGGCGCTGGGCGCGTTCTCCACGGGCGTGCTGGCGACCATCGTCGCGACCCCGTGTACGGCGCCGTTCATGGCGTCGGCGCTGGGCGCCGCGTTGCTGTTGCCACCTCTGTCCTCGCTGCTGATCTTCGCCGCGCTCGGTTTCGGTCTCGCCTTTCCCATGCTGCTGATCAGCGAGGTGCCGGCCATCGGGAGGCTGTTGCCGAGACCTGGCCCCTGGATGGACAAGTTCCGCCAGTTTCTGGCCTTTCCTGTCTTCGCGACGGTCCTGTGGCTGGCGACCGTGCTGGGACAGCAGGCAGGCGTCCACGCGGTCGCGGCGCTGCTGGCCATCTTCCTGCTGCTGACCTTCGCCATCTGGCTCTGGCGCATCGGCCGCGGCGCGCACGGAATTGGCCGGGCGCTGGGTCATGGGCTCGCCGTGGCGGCGCTCATCGCCTGTGGCTGGCTGGTCTGGTTCGCCGGCAATCAGTCAGCGCCCGCCTCGGCGGTTGGCGGCGAAGCGCTGGCGGCCGAGCGGTTCGATCCGGCCAAGCTGGCTGAGTACCGCAATGCCGGCGAGCCGGTCTTCGTCAACTTCACGGCCGCCTGGTGCATCACCTGCCTGGCCAATGAACGGGTTGCGCTGTCGACGGAGGCGGTCGCCAATCGCTTTCGCGAGGACAAGGTTCGCTACATGAAGGGCGACTGGACCCTGCGCGATCCGGAAATCACCAAGACGCTCGCTGCCTATGGGCGCAGCGGCGTGCCGCTCTATCTCTATTTTGCGCCGGGTAGCGCGGATGCGATCGTGCTGCCTCAGCTGCTGACGCCCGACATCGTCCTCAGGGAGATGAATCGGGCCGAGGGGAACCTTGTATCCGGATAGGAGGATTTCATGAAGCCATCGCGTCTTTCGACACTGGTGATCGGCATTTTTGCCCTTGGCGCCGTGTCCTCGGCCCAGGCGGTCCCGGAAATCGGCCAGCCAGCGCCGGCCTTCACGGGCAAGGCCATGGACGGATCGTCTGTCGGCTTGGCCGATTACGCAGGCAAGACCGTCGTTCTCGAATGGACCAACCATGAATGCCCGTTCGTGAAGAAGCATTATGACAGCGGCAACATGCAGTCCCTGCAGAAGGACGTCACCGGTAAGGACGCTGTCTGGCTCACCGTAATCTCTTCCGCGCCGGGCAAGCAGGGCCATGTGAGCGCAGAGAAGGCAAAAGAGCTGACCACGTCGCGCAACGCGGCCCCATCCCATGTCCTTCTCGACGAGGACGGCACGATCGGCCAGGCCTATGGCGCGACCGCCACGCCGCAGATGGTGGTGATCACCCCGAAGCAAACGGTTGCCTACATGGGCGCCATCGACAGCATCCCGTCCGCCAAGGCCTCGGATATTCCCAAAGCCGAGAACTACGTGAAGGCGGCGTTCGACGCCGTATCGGCGGGGACGCCGGTCGCCACGGCCGAAACCAAGGCGTACGGCTGTTCGGTGAAGTACCAGTAAGGGCCGTGGCAAGCAGCTTTCCGGGCGTTCAGGGTAATTTTCGGACCTACCGGGAAACCGCTTGCAAGGGTCGGGTTTCCTTGGCATAACCCGCCCCGCTGCTGCTGTAGCTCAGTGGTAGAGCACTCCCTTGGTAAGGGAGAGGTCGACAGTTCAATCCTGTCCAGCAGCACCATTTCCCTCCTTTTATACGTCCGTCCCAGCCATGCGGGCGTCATGCGACTCGCCGCCAGTGGTCCTTGTTGATCGTTCAGTTCAGCAGATGGGCCTGCCGCGCCTTGTCTTTCTCGGCCGGATCTTCAGTCAGCGTACCCAGGCTCAGATCCCATTCGCCCGCTTTGGCGGCATTGCGGATCAGACGTGTCAGCGAATGCAGCAGGGTGTCGTCGAGGGCGAGGGTGACGGGTTTTCCCTCCGTGGACACGAGTGCGAGTTGATTGCTTTCGCCCGCGGCTTTGCGTCTGACGGCACCCTTGGTGATCAGCACAGGGTCGGGGCCGAGCGGCTGGGTCACTACCTTGTCGCTGTCATAGGCCGCACCGAAGCGCGCCTTGGCGAGGGCCTGTTCGTGCTGGAAACGCACCACGCTGGTGCGCGCGTCGGGCGTGGGTTGCGCGGCGGCTTCGGGAGTGGATTCGGCCAGCCGTACAAGATTTGGCCAGAGCAACCTGACGAATCGCCGGGTCAGCCACAGCTTGACCTCGGTACCGTCCCGCGCGATGACCGACAGCAGCAGGCGGTCTTCGGGCGCGATGTACTGGACGCGCATCTGGTGAATGGTCGACATGGCGCGGTAGCGATCCTTTCGGGCGACGGTTGCATCAGACGCATGGGACATTTTCATCCCGTGGTCGCGGGTCACCTCATTTCCTGCCGCAGGATATGCTAAAGCGGCGGTCAACCGAAGCAGCGTCATTCACGCTGGTCGCCAAGAAGCAGTCGGGGCGGAGGGGACGTACCGGACATGACCTGTAGGTCAGTAGTTTCAGCCATATGGCCCGTCGCGCTCATGGCCGCGCTGTGGTCGGAGACCGCCGTCGCCGATCCGGCCGCATCGCGTGCGCTGATCGAGGAGGTGATCTCGACCGCGCGTCAGCGGCAGGAGCCGTTGCAGCAGGTGCCCGTCGCCGCGACAGCATTCAATACCGAGATGCTCGAGCGCTATGCGCTCGATGATTTGCAGCAGGTGGCGCAGAAAACGCCCAACCTGATCGCCACCTATGGCGGCACCGGTGGCGCGGCCGCGCTCTTCTTGCGCGGCATTGGCACCAATGCGGATAGTACCGGCTTCGAATCCGCCATCGGCATCGTCATTGACGGGGTGCACCATTCGCGGGGGCGATATATCCAGCAGGGTTTTTTCGACCTGGAGCAGGTGGAGATCCTGAAGGGTCCGCAGGCGCTTTATTTCGGCAAGAACAATTCCGCCGGCCTCATCGTGCTGCGGACCAAAAGTCCCGGCACCGAGTTCGAGGCGCATGCCCGCGCCGGATATGAGGTCGAGGCAAGGGAGGTGATGGCGGAGGCCGGCATGTCCGTGCCGGTGAGCGACAAGGTCGCCTTTCGTGTCGCCGCCAAATGGTCGGACATGCGTGGCTGGGCGCGCAATCTCTCGCAGCCGATCGCGGCCAACCTGCCTTTCTGGGACGCTATCCCCGGGGCGTCGCGCCAGCATGCGCCCAACAAGGACGAACTTCTCGGCCGCTTTACCCTGCGCCTGACGCCCGGCGACCGGCTGGAGGCGATCCTCAAGGTCAGCGGCGCCCGCAACAGGGATTCCGGTCAGGCGTCGACCACGCAACTGTCCGACTGCAACGGGCCCGGCGGCCGACCGCAACGCATTCACGGCTTCGTACCCTCACCTTGGGACGATTGCGTCCTGAACGGCAAGGTGAGCCACAGCGGTCTTTCGCCGGCCCTCTTCGTCGGCGAGCCGGAAATCTTCGGTGACGGCAGAACCTTCACGGACTACCACGCGCTGACGACGTCGCTGGAGACGACTTACCGATTCGACGCCGCCACATTGACCTCGGTGACCGCATACCAGCGCTACGGCGTCCGCGGGCTGGAGAACTACACCTTCTCGGACGATGGTCAACTCGCGGCCTTCGATGAAACCCGATACGACGCCTTCAGCGAGGAGCTGCGGCTGGTCACGGATTTCGACGGTCCGGTGAACGTTCTTCTCGGGGCGCTCTATGCCCGGTCGGACCTCTATTATCGCGGGGCGATCCGGCTGGGGCCGTATCAGCTCTTCGGCATGCGCTTCGATCCCGTCACCGGGCGTCAGTTCACCTTCGACAAGCATTCGAACACGGTCGGCGAGACGTGGTCGGCCTATGCCGAGGCCCAGTGGGACATCACGCCTGTGATCGAATTGGCGGGCGGTGCGCGGTACACGCGCGAGGTGAAGACCTTCGAGATGATTCCCGACTTCATCCACCCGCTCGCCCTCGACGTCAATGGGGGCAGCCTGTCCGGCCAGTCCTATGCGGGTCGGTTCACGGACGACAACGTTTCGCCGCAGGTGACGCTGACCTGGCGCCCTCTGCCGGCGGCGACTTTCTACGTCGCCTACAAGACCGGCTTCAAGTCCGGCGGGTTCGACAGTTCCTATCTCCTCGGCACCGGGGTGACCGTGGACGATCTCACCTTCGGCAGCGAAAAGGCGAAGGGTTTCGAGGCGGGCGCCAAGACCACACTGTTGGATGGCGCGCTGCGTCTGGATGGCGTGGTCTATTCCTATGTCTTCGACGATCTGCAGGTGCAGCAGTTCAGTCCCCAGACGGCGCAGTTCAACGTGACCAATGCGGGCCGGGCCCGCACGCGCGGCATCGAGGCCGAGTTCGCCTGGGCAGCCTGGAGCGGAGCCAATCTGTTCGGCTCGATCGGCTACAACGACGCGACCTATCGCGAGTTCATCGCCGGTTGTTACTCAGGCCAGTCCATCGAGGCGGGTTGCGATGTTTTCCTGGGCGGTCCGGGAGACGCGCAGGCGGACGCGCAGGATCTGGCCGGCCGGCGGCTGGCGCGAGCACCGCGATGGGTCCTGGCGCTCGGGGCAAGCCATACTGTCTCGCTGTCCGAAAGGCTTGGCGCGACCCTTACCCTCGATGGACGCTATACGGGCGGATATTCGGCGAATGTCCTCGCCGTTCCAGAAGCGGCCCGTCCGTCATCATTCCTGCTGGATGCCACCATGCAGCTTTTCCATGCGGACGAGACGTGGGAAGTGGCGCTGATCGGCCGTAACCTGACCAATGCCAAAATTGCCTATGTCGCGGGCGAACGGCCACGGACCGGTGGTGCGTATGGTTACGACGCGGACAGTCCGTTGCTGGGAAACCGTTCCGATACATTCGCGCGGCTGGAGCGGGGCCGCCAATTATGGGTGCGCATGACCTGGCGGTTTCACTAGATTTCAGTAGCCGCCGGACACGGTCGCCGTGCCGATATCGGTATTGTAGCGGCAGCTGAAAGCCTTCAGCTTCCGTTTCTCGCCATCGCTGCGATGCAGCGACGTGCCGATCCCGCTGAGGTAGATGTACGGGACTGTGCCGTATCGTCCCGCATCGTAATAGGGCGATGTCCATGGCGATGAGCGGCTTCCCCATGACACCGTGCCGTCCGCCTGGCGTTGCAATTCCTCGGTGCATACGCCGAAGGCGCGGCTCAATGCGCGATCGAGCGCCGCGGGTTCATGATGGGCCGCGAGCGTCCGTAGTCTTCCGGTGTCCTCCACGCCATAGATTCCATTTGCCCCGGGCGCATGGGTGACCTGAAAGCGCACATCCCTGAATTCCCAGAGTTCGTCTTCCAGAAACTGCCCGTCGTCGACCTTGGGCGCGCCGAACCATTCCCGAAGCTTCTCTCTCGCGCGGGTCATGGCGGTTTCGGAGAAACGCGCGTCGGCCGCGATGAGAACGCCCTCGTGGAACTGATAGGAAACCTCGATCGGCGCTTCCGGAAAGTCCGTGCCTTCGGTCGATCCGTCGCAGATGATGACGTCAAGGCCCACATAGCGCCCATCGGTCTCGAAAAACACGCTGGATGTCTCGCTGGCGCAGTCCAGGGAACTGTCTCGGCCGGCGCCCAGAGAGAGCCCCAGATTGGTGACCTGCCGGGGACTTGTCATCTCATGGCGCATCGGCGGTGGCGGGCTCGATGCAATGGCGGCCGCGCCGAAAATCGCGACCAGAACCACGCCTGCGAACGAAATGAGGAAACCGCGACCAGGGCGCTTCAAGGAAGTGTTCCCGGCTCCGGCTCGCACGCCAGAATGGCGCTCTCGGCCCTGATCCGGCTTGCCATGAAGTCCATGAACGCCCGGACTCGGGCGCTGCGCCTCGTATCGCGGTGTGTAAGGATCCAAAGGCTTGTCCGCAGGTCCGGGATAACCGGAGTCAAACGCCGCAAGTCCTCGTCCAGTTCCGCCACGAAGCAGGGCAGGACGGCGATGCCGACCCCCGCGCGCGCGCCGGCAAGCAGCACTGTGAGGATATTGGAGCGCATGACCACATTCGCCGCTGGATGGTGGGTTCTCATCCAGCGGCCCATCGAGGTGCCGGCCAGACTTTCATCGAAAGCAAGCCATCGGTGGTTCTCCAGATCCGCGACGTCCCCAGCGGCATCCAGGTAGGAAGGCGAGCCATACACAGCGCTCGCCACGTGGCCGAGCCTGCGCCCCACCAGCGCCTCCGGCGGGTGATCCGTTGGCCTGATCGCCACGTCCGCGTCGCGCTGCGTCAGGTTGACGACCCGCTCGGACACAGCCAGTTCGACGACGATGCCGGGATAGGCGTCGTGAAACGCGGCGATATGCGGCGCGAGGAAATATTCAGCCAGCGTATCGACGGTCGCGCATCTCACCGTACCGGTCAGGCCGACGTCGCGCCCGGCGATCCGCCGCTCGAGCGTCGTGACGCTCTCCTCGACCCGGGCGGCCACGTCGGCCATTTCTTCGCCCGCCGCCGTTGGAGTATAGCCCGTGGGTGTGCGTTCGAACAGATGGACCCCGAGGCGTTCCTCGACGATGTTGAGGCGGCGCAGTACGGTGGTGTGATTGATGTTCATGAGCCTGGAAGCGCCGGAAAGGCCTCCGCCTCGCAAGATGGAGAGAACCAGCCGCAAATCGTCCCACGAGGATTCCTGTGCGCTCATGCACAGGATATTTCACCAAATGCCCAGTTATGACAAGAGCCGTGGCCGCATAGGCTGCATGTCAACGGCGGCTTCCGCCGATATTCATTCAGTGAGGGACATCATGCGCACCGTTCTCGTCATCGACTCCAGCCCCAATTTGTCCACTTCCGTCAGCCGCGCCCTGACGCGCCGCTTTTCCGAGTCCTGGTCGCTGAGTCATCCGGGCGACAGGATCGTCCATAGGGATATCGGCGCCAGTCCGCCGCCGCATCTCGACAGCGACACCCTCGCGGCGTGGTCCACGCCGCCCGAGAAGCGCGATGCGGACGGCGTCCGCCGGGCGGCGCTGTCCGACGCGCTGATCGCCGAGCTGGTCGATGCGGATGTGGTGGTGATCGGCGCGCCGATGCACAATTTCTCGGTCTCATCGGGTCTCAAGACCTGGATCGACCACGTCGCGCGCGCGGGCATGACCTTCAGGTACACCGAAGCGGGTCCCCAGGGTCTGATCGCCGACAAGCCGGTTTATCTGGTCAGCAGTCGCGGCGGCGCCTATGGCGTTGGTTCGGGCGGCGAGGCCGCCGACTTCCAGGAAACACAGCTTCTGCATGTGCTGCGTTTCCTGGGGCTGACGGATGTCACCGTGATCCGGGCGGAAAAGCTGGCCTTCGGTCCTGACGTTGCCCGGGCGAGCGTAGAGGCAGCGGAACGGCTGGTCGACGAGATCGTCGCCGACAGTGCCGCGTCGCGGGCCGCCTAGATTCGGCTCGCGCGGCCCGGGTGCCCGGGCAGGGGATTGGTGGATGGCGGGTCGTCCTTCAGGTATTGGCCCACGCCCACCACCTCGCGCTCGGCGAACAGCCACTGACCGTCGATGCGGACGAGGCGGTCCTTCCATCGACCCCAGTAGTGCATGGGATCGTGACTGCCCGCATAGCGGTGAAAGGCATAGACGTAGGATAGACCCGTCGCCGTATCGCCGCTCAGCGTCAGCTTGATGTTCGACAGATGGTGGCTGGTCGCGGTGAACGCGTCGAGAATGCCGGTCAGGCGCTGCGCGATGGCCTCTCGTCCGACGAACTTGCCCCAGTAATGGCCGATGCCATCCGGCGCGAAACAGGCGGCGGCGCCCTCCGGGTCATTCGCGTCGATGCGTTCGGCGTAATGGACCATCAGCTTGCTGATGGCGTGGTGGTCGAGCATTTCCCGGATATCATCTTGCTGGCTCATGCATTTCCTCCCCAATGAGGAACGCAGCCTAGCAGCGGGAGAGATACCGCAACAACCGTTAGCGGCATTGTCCTGGCGATCAGCGCAAGCCGGCGATGTCCAGTACCTTGGTCAGGTCGCGTTCGTCGATCCGATATTGCGCGGCTTCGGCGACCTTGGGCTTGGCGCAGAAGCCGATGCCAAAGCCGGCTGCCTGGATCATGGGCAGGTCGTTGGCGCCGTCGCCGATGGCGATGACCTGCTGGAGGCCGATGCCCATCTCGTCGGCGTACCGGCGCATGGTCTCGAGTTTCGCTTCCGCACCCAGAATCGGTTCGCCGACCGTGCCGGTCAGTTTGCCGTCCGCCACGTTCAGCGTATTGGCGTGATGGGCGTCGAAGCCGGCCGCGTCGGCGATCCTGCCGGTGAAGAAGGTAAAGCCGCCGGAGACCAGCACGCATTTGATGCCCCGGGCGTGCAGCGCGTCGGTCATTTCGCGGGCGCCTTTGGTCAGCCGGATCCGGCTGTCATAGACGTCCTGCAGTGCGGCCTCGGGCAAACCCTTCAGCATGCCGACGCGCTCGCGCAACGCCGCCTCGAAATCAAGTTCTCCGCGCATCGCCCTTTCGGTGATGGCGGAGACCTGATCCTTGAGACCGACGGCGTCGGCGAGTTCGTCAATGCATTCGTTTTCGATGATCGTGGAATCCATGTCCGCGATCAGGAGGCGAACGGTCACTAGGCCTCCGGCTTGTTCTCGATCACGAGACCCGAGCCCTTGACCGCGCCATTGGCGAGTTCAATGGCCTTGTCGCCGTCGATGCCCTCATAGCGCAGCTCGGCCTGCACGTTCTTGGTGATCCAGCGGGGTTTCAGGCCGGATGCGCCCGCGCGCGTCAGGGCAGCCGATACCAGTTCCAGATGCACCGGCGTCAGACGCGCGATACCCTGGGTCGCCTGGAAGGTAAGTGTTCTAGCCATGAATTGATGTCCTCTCCTCGTAGAACCATGCCACCGAGCGATTCCCTGCTCTCGTCACAGTGGCTTGTCCCCGTTCAGAATTTGCCGAAGTATGGTGTCATGACACCCGAGACGCGGCCTCAAGTTATTCTCATTGCCGGGCCAACCGCAAGTGGCAAATCGGCGCTCGCGCTGGTCCTCGCGGACCGGCTCGGCGGCGAAATCGTCAATGCGGACAGCATGCAAATCTATCGCGAGTTGCCCTTGCTCAGCGCCGCCCCCACGGCCGCCGAGCAGGCGATGGTGCCGCATCATCTCTATGGTATCGCGGGGGTAGGCGAGGCCTTTTCCGTCGCGCGCTGGCAGGCCGAAGCGGCGCGGGTGCTGGGCGAGATTCGCGGCCGCGGCGCCGTTCCCATCGTGGTCGGCGGCACCGGGCTGTATTTCCGGGCGCTCCTGCGCGGCCTCTCCGAGGTGCCGGCGATCGACGAACAGGTCCGTCGTGCCGTTCGGGACATGGTCATGGCCGACGGCGCGGAAGCCGCGCATGCACGGCTCGCCGTCGAGGATCCGGTGATGGCCGCGCGGCTGAATCCAGCGGACGCGCAGCGCATTGCCCGGGCCCTCGAGGTCGTGCGCGGATCAGGCCGGTCTCTCGCGGTCTGGCAGGAAGCCCAGACGGACGGGCCGCTGGCGGCAACCGATCGCGCCGGTCTGGTGGCCAAGCTGGCGCTGCTGCCGCCGCGTGACTGGCTCTATGACCGCTGTGATCGCCGCTTCGACCTGATGATGGCCGCCGGCGCGCTGGAAGAGGTCCGTGCGTTGCCGCCCGCCGATCCGGATCTCCCCGCGTTGAAAGCGCTGGGAATCCCGCAGTTGCGTGCGGCGCTCGCGGGCGAGGTGTCCCTCGAGAGGGCCGTCGCGCTCGCCAAGACGGCGACGCGTCAGTACGCGAAGCGCCAAATGACGTGGTTCAGGAACCAGTGCGCTGACTGGTGCGTCACGGATGAGAAACAAACGGAAAGAATTATCGCCAATGACTTTCCGAAAATTATCACAATCGGCTTGACGAGGTAATAAACCGTCAGTAGGGTGCGCGCCTTCCGTCCCTTCCGGGCGGGGGAAAGCGTTGCGCGGCCTTGTTCACGATGCTATTGGGCCGCGACGGACTGGGCCCGCCTTGCGCGGGCGTGCGGAATGGAAGAGGAACAGGCATGCCGCCGGAAGCACTTGGCACCACGATGACCGGCGCGGATATGATCATCCGCGCGCTCAAGGAACAGGGCGTCGACACCATCTTCGGGTATCCCGGCGGCGCCGTGCTGCCGATCTATGACGCGCTCTTCAAGCAGAATCACATCCGGCACATCCTGGTGCGGCACGAACAGGGCGCGGTCCACGCGGCCGAAGGCTATGCCCGCTCGACCGGCAAGCCCGGCGTCGTGCTGGTCACGTCCGGTCCGGGCGCGACCAATGCGGTCACCGGCCTGGTCGACGCGCTGATGGATTCGATCCCGGTCATCTGTCTGTGTGGCCAGGTGCCGACCCACCTGATCGGCAGCGATGCCTTCCAGGAAGCCGACACGGTCGGCATCACGCGCCCGGCGACCAAGCACAATTATCTGGTCAAGCGCGTCGATGACATCGGCCCGGTGATCCACGAGGCGTTCTACGTCGCGACCAATGGTCGTCCCGGTCCCGTCGTCGTCGACCTGCCGAAGGATATCCAGGTCGAGAGCGGCACCTATTCCGGCTCGCCCAAGACCAAGCACCGCAGCTATCAGCCGCAAGTGAAGGGCGACCTCAAGGCCATCAAGGAGGCGGTTGCCCTGATCGCCTCGGCCAAGCGGCCCGTCTTCTATACCGGCGGCGGCGTCATCAATTCCGGCCCGAACGCGTCGCAGCTGCTGCGCGAATTCGTGCGCATGACCGGCTTCCCGATTACCAGCACGCTGATGGGGCTGGGCTCGTACCCGGCCAGCGACAAACAGTGGCTGGGCATGCTCGGCATGCACGGCACCTACGAAGCCAATCTGGCCATGCATGATTGCGACGTCATGATCAATATCGGCGCCCGCTTCGACGACCGGATCACCGGCCGGCTGAATGCGTTCTCGCCCCATTCGAAGAAGATCCACGTCGATATCGACCGCTCCAGCATCAACAAGAACGTCCATGTGGACATCGCCATCGTCGGTGATGCCGGTCACGTTCTCGAAGACATGATCAAGGTGTGGAAGGCCGACGTGCACCGCGCCGACAAGGGAGCGCTGGATGCGTGGTGGTCGCAGATCGACGAATGGCGTGCGATCGATTGTTTGAAATACGAGCCGAGCCAGGACGTGATCATGCCGCAGTACGCGCTGCAGCGGCTGCACGCGCTGACCCAGCACCGCAAGCCATTCATCACCACCGAAGTGGGCCAGCACCAGATGTGGGCGGCTCAGTTCATCGGTTTCGACGAGCCGAACCATTGGATGACGTCCGGCGGTCTCGGCACCATGGGCTACGGCCTGCCGGCGGCGGTTGGCGTGCAAATTGCTCATCCCGACGCACTGGTCATTGACGTGGCGGGCGAAGCGTCGACCATGATGAACATTCAGGAATTCAGCACGGCGGTTCAGCATAAGGCGCCGATCAAGGTGTTCATCCTCAACAATGAATACATGGGCATGGTGCGCCAGTGGCAGCAGATCAGCTACGAGGGCCGCTACTCCCATTCCTATTCGGACTCGCTGCCTGACTTCGTGAAGCTGGCGGAGGCGATGCACGGCGTTGGCCTGCGCGCCACCACGCCGGATGAGCTGGACGGTGTCATCGAGGAAATGATGGCGATCGACCGGCCCGTCATCGTCGATTGTCAGGTGGCGAAGCTGGAGAACTGCTTCCCCATGGTGCCGTCGGGCGCCGCGCATAACGAGATCCTGCTGACTGCCAAGGACGCCGGTCTCGAGCGCAGCGACGATCTGGCGCTGGTCTAGAACAAGATACAAGAGAAGAGGCCCAAGCAATGCGCCCGCAACTTCCGATCGAACGGCACACCATGGCCGTGCTCGTCGACAACGAGGCCGGTGTTCTCGCCCGTGTCATCGGCCTGTTCTCCGGCCGGGGCTACAATATCGAGAGCCTGACCGTGGCCGAGGTCAACCATGCCGAAGGCCTGTCGCGCATCACCGTGGTGACGCGCGGCACGCCGCCGGTGATCGAGCAGATCAAGGCCCAGCTCGAGCGCCTGATCCCGGTCCACAAGGTGTCGGACCTGACCGTCGAGGGACCGTCCGTCGAACGCGAGCTGGCCCTGGTCAAGGTCGCGGCCACCGGCGACCACCGCGTGGAGAGCCTGCGGCTCGCCGACGCTTTCCGCGCCCGGGTGCTGGACACGACGACGGACTCGTTCACCTTCGAGATCACCGGCAGTTCCGAGAAGATCGATGCGTTCGTCGACCTGATGAAGCCGCTGGGACTGGTCGATGTCTCCCGGACCGGTGTCGTCGCCATCCGGCGCGGCGCCAGCGGCATGTAACCGACTCAAACCTTGCGCAAGCGGCCAAGCGGCGTTAAGGCATTGCGCACTTTTTCAACCTGACAGAACAGTCCACAGGGGAAGCCACCATGCGGGTGTACTACGACCGCGACGCGGATGTGAATCTCATCAAGACCAAGAAGGTCGTCATTGTCGGTTACGGCAGCCAGGGTCATGCCCACGCGCTTAACCTGCGCGACAGCGGCGTGAAGGAAGTTGCCGTGGCCCTGCGTCCCGGTTCGGCGACCGCCAAGAAGGCCGAGAATGAAGGCCTGCAGGTGATGAGCCCGGCCGACGCCGCCAAGTGGGCCGATGTGGTCATGGTGCTGACGCCGGATGAGAACCAGGCCGCGCTCTATGCCGACGATCTGGCCGCCAACATGAAGCAGGGCGCCGCGCTGCTGTTCGCGCACGGCCTGAACATCCATTTCCGCCTGATCGAGCCCCGTCCCGACCTGGACGTGCTGATGGTCGCGCCGAAGGGCCCGGGCCACACGGTCCGTTCCGAATACCAGCGTGGCGGCGGCGTGCCCTGCCTCGTGGCCGTGCATCAGAATCCGTCGGGCAACGCGCTCGACATCGGCCTGTCCTATGCCAGCGCTATCGGCGGTGGCCGCGCCGGCGTGATCGAGACCAATTTCCGCGAGGAATGCGAGACCGATCTGTTCGGCGAGCAGGCGGTGCTCTGCGGCGGCCTGTCGCAGCTGATCATGGCTGGTTTCGAGACGCTGACCGAGGCCGGCTATGCGCCGGAAATGGCGTATTTCGAGTGCCTGCACGAAGTGAAGCTGATCGTCGACCTGATGTATGAGGGCGGCATCGCCAACATGCGTTACTCGATCTCGAACACCGCTGAATATGGCGATTACGTCACCGGCCCGCGCATCATCACCGACGAGACGAAGGCCGAGATGAAGCGCGTCCTGAAGGACATCCAGGACGGTCGCTTCGTGCGCGACTTCGTGCTCGAAAACAAGGCCGGCTATCCCAGCTTCAAGGCTATCCGCGCCAACCAGGCCCGTCACCCCATCGAGGAAGTCGGCGAGAAGCTGCGTTCCATGATGCCCTGGATCGCCAAGAACAAGCTGGTCGACAAGGCTCGCAACTAAGCTTTCGCGGCGGGCTTCGGCCCGCGCGCCGATGGCACACAAAACCCCGCTGGACCTGGTCCGGCGGGGTTTTTTGCGTTCCCGGCCTCGTCCTCCCGGCGGGGGTGGGATATTGGTAGGATCGTCGATGCAGCGAAACCGGGGAAACGCATGATGTCGCAGCGAGAGATCCAGACCGCCGCCGAACTGTTCGAACGGGCGGCGCGGCTTTGGCCGGACAATGACGCGGTGATTTTCACGGATCGCCGCTGTACCTACGCCGAGCTGCGACGTGCAGCGATGGTCAGGGCCCGCAGCTTGGCGGCGCTGGGCGTCGGTCGAGGCGATCACGTCGGCCTGCTCATGCCCAACAGTCTCGACTTCGTCGAGATGGTCTACGCCGTCGCGCTGCTCGGAGCGGTGCTGGTGCCCCTGAACACGCGCTACAAGGCGCATGAGCTGCGCTATGTGGTCGAGAACGCCGACATTTCGGTGCTGGTCACGTCGGACGCCCTGAAACCGCATGTGGATTTCGCCGCGCTGCTGCGGGCGGCCTTGCCGGGGTTGGCGGGGAAGGACGATCCGCTGAACCTGCACCCCGACGAGGCGCCGCGATTGCGGTCCATCGTGCTGTTCGGGGCGGAGGCGCCGGAGGGTTTTATCGGCCGCGAGACCTTCGAGGGCGCGAGCCGGGACATCGCGCTGCCGGTGCCGGTCGATCCGGCGGAGACAGGCATCATCATGTACACGTCGGGCACGACGGCCAATCCGAAGGGCTGCATGGTGCCGCATCACGCGCTGGTCGGCAGCGCGGTGGATCTGTGGCGCTACCGGTATTCGCTGGGGCCGGACGACCGCATGTGGGATCCGCTGCCGGCGTTCCATATCTCGTTCCTGCTGCCGTGGATGTGCGTCGTGCACGGCGGCGGTGCCATGATTTCCCAGTTGCACTTCGACGCGGGCGAGGCGCTCCGGCTGATCGAGGAGGAACGGGCGACCTGGATCTGGCCCAGCTTCGAGGCGATCTGCGCCGACCTGATGAACCATCCGGATTTCGCGCGGCGCGATTTGACCGCGGTGCGGCGCATTACCGCCGTCGGCGGCAAGGGCCTGCTGACGCGTTTCCAGGCCGCGTTTCCCGGCGCGGTACAGACGGCGGCCTATGGTTTGTCGGAATCCTGCGGCATCGTCTGCGCGGGGATGCCGGAGGACAGTCTTGAGGATCGGCTGACCACCAACGGCAAGGCGCTGCCGGGTGTGGAACTGCGGATCATCGACCGGGACACGGGCGAGGCGCTGGGGCCGAACCGGCAGGGTGAAATGCTGATCCGGTCGGATGCGATCTTCTCGGGCTATTACAAGGACCCGGTCAAGACCGCCGAGACCCTCAAGGAGGGCTGGCTGCACACCGGCGATCTCTGTTCGCTGGACGACGACGGGCGGGTCCGTTTCCATGGCCGGGTGAAGGACATGCTCAAGGTGGGCGGCGAGAACGTGGCCGCGGTGGAGATCGAGAGTTTTCTGGCGGGCCATCCGGGGGTGAAGCTGGCCCAGGTGATCGGCGTGCCCGACGACCGTCTGGGCGAGGTGCCCGCCGCCTTCGTCGAGCTGGTGCCGGGCGCGGCGCTCGCGCCTTCCGAACTGGTCGCCTACTGCAGGGGACAGATCGCCAGCTACAAGATTCCCCGTTACGTCCAGCTCGTCGAACACTGGCCCATGTCCGCCACCAAGGTCAGCAAACGCGAACTCTCGGCCCTGCCGCTCGGCGAACGGCTGATCTAAGCCGTTTTTCCGTCATTCCCCTTGCCGCCTTGCCGCGAATTCGGTACACCGCGCCTGCGCTGGAGACAGGTCCGTGGAGGGGCGGGCCTGTTTCATCCACATCAAAGGGCGGCGCGGAACCCTCGCGGAGCGGGATTAATCAAATCCCCTCTGAGGAAAATGGTGTAAAGTCGCGTACTCGAAGGCCGATTCGCCTGATGGCGACCCCTAAAGGCAAACTTCAACCAGCGAGTTTGGGGCAACTCCCTTTAAACGCAGCATAGGTCTTAATGTTCTCACGTCTGCTTGGCCTGTTTTCCAATGACATGGCCATCGATCTCGGCACGGCAAACACCCTGGTCTATGTGAAGGGACGCGGCATCGTGCTCAACGAGCCGTCCGTCGTCGCCATCCTCGATCCCCACGGCCGCAAGCAGGTGCTGGCGGTCGGCAACGAGGCTAAGGCCATGCTCGGCCGCACGCCCGGCAACATCGCGGCCATCCGGCCCCTGCGGGACGGCGTGATCGCCGATTTCGAGGTCGCCGAGGAAATGATCAAGCATTTCATCCGCAAGGTGCACAACCACCGCTCGTTCGCCAGCCCGCAGGTCGTGATCTGCGTGCCGTCGGGCTCGACGCCGGTGGAGCGCCGCGCCATCCAGGAATCGGCCGAGGCCGCGGGCGCGCGCCGGGTTTTCCTGATCGAGGAGCCCATGGCCGCCGCCATCGGCGCCGGCCTGCCCGTGACCGAGCCGACCGGCTCCATGGTCGTCGACATCGGCGGCGGCACCACTGAAGTGGCGGTGATCTCGCTGGGCGGCATCGTCTATGCGCGTTCGGTTCGCGTCGGCGGCGACAAGATGGACGAGGCGATCATCGCCTACATCCGCCGCAATCATAATCTGCTGATCGGTGAATCGAGCGCCGAGCGCATCAAGAAGGAAATCGGCACCGCGCGTCCGCCGGCCAATGGCATCGGCGCCGAAATCCAGCTCAAGGGCCGCGACCTGATGCATGGCGTGCCCAAGGAGATCATCATCAATCAGGTCCAGGTCGCCGAGGCGCTGGCCGAGCCGGTCGCGGCCATCGTCGACGCCGTCAAGGTGGCGCTGGAACATACGGCGCCCGAGTTGGCCGCCGACATCGTCGACCGCGGCATCGTGCTGACGGGCGGCGGCGGTCTGCTCGCCGATCTGGATCAGGTGATCCGGGACGCGACGGGGCTGCCGGTGACCCGCGCCGAGGACCCGTTGTCCTGCGTGGCCTTGGGAACAGGGAAGTCGCTGGAGGACAACCTGTTGCAAGCGGTCCTGCTGCGGGGTTATTGAGGAGCCTCGACGGCACGCTTTCTGCCCCGTCGCAGGCCAACTGAACGCTCAACTGGGAGACGCAGCCCGTGAGACGGTCCATCGGCCGTGCGGTGCGCATCACGAATCCGGAGCGCGGTCTCGCGCATCGGGCCTCGTTCGCCATCTTCGTGGCGGCCTCCCTTGGTCTGCTCATCTTCAGCAAGGTCTATCCCACCCTCACGGAAGAGGTTCAGGGCGTTCTGGTCGACGTGGCCGCGCCCGTGGTCGACGTACTGGGCGAGCCGGTCACCGCCTTTCGTCATTTCGGCTCCCGGGTCGCGGATACGCTGGACGGCGCCGATCGGGTGGAAAGACTGCGCGCTGAGAACGAACGTCTGAAGCGCTGGCGGGACGTCGCCATGCGCCTGGACGGCGAGAACGCCCAGTTGCGCTCGCTGCTCAAAGTCAGCGAGGAAGCGCGAATTCCGGCCGTGACCACCCGTGTCGTCAGCGATCCGGGGGGGCCTTTCGTTCGTGCCATCATCCTCGATGCGGGCGCCGGCAAGGGCATCGGCAAGTTCCAGCCGGTGACGGACCAGTCCGGCGTGGTCGGCCGCATCGTGACCGTCGGCCGCCAGTCGGCGCGGGCGCTGCTGCTGACCGACCTGAACAGCCGGGTGCCGGTCTTCATCCGCCGCACCGGCGACCGGGCCATCCTCGTTGGCGACAACAGCGATCGGCCCAAGCTGGCCTATCTGCCCATGGAGTCCTCGGCTCGAATCGGCGACGAGGTTCTGACGTCCGGAGATGGCGGCATCTTTCCGGCACGCATGCCGGTGGGCGTGGTCGATTTCGTAGATGGCGGCCTGGTCCGGGTCAAGTTGGCCGCCGATCTCTCGCGGCTGGATTTCGTCAACGTGCTGGCCTACGAGCCGGTGGAGAAGCCGGAGGAGAGTCCGGTCGCGGGTCCGCTGGAGCCGCCACCGGGCGGACCGTCGGTTGCCCGGGAGCAGCCGGCTGAACCGGCGGCGGTCCCGCCGCCCGTATCGCCTGCCGCGCCCGCCAGCAACGCGCCCGCCACGCCGCCGGTCGACGAGGGAGGCACCTGATGGCAACAGCGATCTACCGCGCCGTCATCGCGGTTCGCCTTGCGGTGCCGTCCCTGCTGGGCATCATGCTGGCCGTGCTGTCGTTCGTGCCTTATGGCTCGCCCGAGCTCAGCATCATCATGCCGTCGCTGACATTGCCGCTGGTCTATTACTGGTCGCTCTACCGTCCCGAGGCGATGCCTGTCTACGCGGCGTTCGTCATCGGCCTGTGGCAGGACATTCTGATCGGCGGGCCGCTGGGACTGATGGCGCTGCTCCTGGTGGTGACACGCGGCGCCATCGAGAACCAGCGCCAGATACTGCTGACACAGCCCTTCGCGGTCGGCTGGCTCGGCTTCGCCATCATCTCGGCCGCGCTGACCGCGCTGGCATGGGGCCTTGCGGGATTGTGGTGGGACCACAGCTTCGCGCCGATGCCGTTCTTCGTGCACTGGGGCCTGGGTACGGCGGCCTATGTGCCGCTGGCCATCGGGTTCCGCAAGCTCGACCAGCTTTTGTACGAGCAGGTCTAGACGCATGGACATCAAGGGTGAACGTTACCGCAAGCTGACGCGCCGGGCGTTGATCCTGGGCGGCGCGCAATTGCTGGGAGTCGGCGCACTCGTCGGGCGCATGGTGCATTTGCAAATCCTCAAGGCCGACGAATACAAGATGCTGGCCGAGGAAAACCGGATCGACCTGCGGCTGATCAGTCCGCTGAGGGGACGCATCCTGGATCGACATGGCCACGAGATGGCCAACAACCAGTTGAATTACCGGGTCTCGGTGATCCCGGAACAGACCAATGATTTCAAGGACACGCTGGCCCGCCTGTCCGATGTGATCGCCATGCCGCCGGAGAAGGTCGAGGCGGTCATCCGTCAGGCCGCCCGCTCGCGGCGTTTTCTGCCGCTAACCGTGTCGGACAATCTGAGCTGGGAGGAGTTCGCGCGGGTCAACAGCATCGTGCCGGAGTTGCCCGGCGTGCAGCCCGACGCCGGCCGCAGCCGCTTCTACCCGTATCCGGCCGAGTTCGCTCTGCTGGTCGGCTATGTGGGGCAGGTGACCGATGAAGACCTGAAAAAACTGCCCAACGATCCCCTCTACATGCTGCCGGATTTCCGGATCGGCAAGCGCGGCCTCGAGGCCTATCACGAAAAGCGACTGCGCGGTGTCGCCGGCTTGCGACGGGTCGAGGTCAACGCACTGGGCCGGGAGGTCCGCGAACTTTCGCGAGAAGATGGAGTCGCTGGAAAGGATCTGGTCACCACCATCGACGCCGACATCCAGCGCTTCGCCATGCAACGCATGGGCGAGGAAAGCGCTGCTGCGGTGGTGATGAACATCCATTCCGGCGAGGTATTGGCGATGGCCTCGGCGCCTGGCTACGACCCTAACGATTTCAATTTCGGCATCAAGACGTCTACTTGGAAGGCGCTGCTGAAAGATCCACGCAAGCCGCTCCTTAACAAGGCGGTACAGGGCCAGTTCCCGCCGGGTTCGACCTTCAAGCCGGTCGTGGTGATGGCCGCGCTCGAGGCGGGTGCGATCGACGCCAATACCAAGGTGTTTTGCCCAGGCCATATGAATTTCGGCGGCCGCAAGTTCCATTGCTGGAAGAAGGGCGGCCACGGCACAGTGGATATGATCAGCGCCGTCGAGCAGTCCTGTGACGTCTTTTTCTATGAAATCGCTCGCCGGATCGGCGTCGACACCATCGCCGACATGGCCAACCGGTTCGGCCTCGGGCACCGGCACGGGATAGAGATCGACCATGAAGCCGCTGGTCTCGTGCCCACGCGCGCCTGGAAGGCCACCCGGCGCCGGGACAGGAAGTGGCACGATGGTGAAACCCTCAGTGTCTCAATCGGCCAAGGCTACATGCTGTCCACGCCGCTGCAGTTGGCGGTGATGACGTCGCGCATCGCCAATGGCGGTTACGCGGTGACCCCGACGCTGGTCAAGGACAAGGCGAAATCCGGACCGGCCGCAGTCAATTTCCCATCGGTCGGCGTCGCGTCCGAGATCGTGAAGGCGGGACAGCATGGCATGATCGCCGTGGTCGAAGGCGGCCGCGGCACGGCACGTATTGCCCGCATCCGCGAATGGCCGCGGGGGCTGGCCGGCAAGACCGGGACCTCGCAGGTGCGCGTCATCACGGCGGCCCAGCGCGCCGGCGGCGTGCCCAAGAACGAAAGCCGCCCGTGGGAGGAACGGGACCACGCCCTGTTCATCGCCTATGGGCCCATCGAAAATCCGGCCTATGCCATCGCGCTTATCGTTGAGCATGGCGGCGGCGGATCTGCCGTGGCCGCACCCATTGCCCGCGACATCATGCGCGAGGTTCTGCTGAAGGACCCGTGCGGCCTGACCGGCGGCCAGCCGGTGCTGGCGGAGTTGAAAAAGGATGCCTGACAGCAAGTCCATCGCCGGCGCCATGCGCGCCATGGCCGGCAAGGCCATGGATCTGCATGGCAGCATGCTGATTGTCCTTCTGCTGATCGCGAGCATCGGATTCGCCATGCTGTATTCCGCCGCGTCCGGGGATTTCGCCAAGCTGGCGGGTCGGCAGATGGGCGTCTTCGCCATCGGCTTCACCTGCATGCTGGTCATGGCCCTGGTTCACATCAAGTGGTGGTGGCGGTTGGCCTATCCCATCTACTCGGTCGGCCTGCTGATGCTGCTGGCGGTGGAAATCATCGGCGACATTGGCGGCGGCGCGCAGCGCTGGCTCGATCTCGGCATCATTCGACTGCAACCGTCCGAGATCATGAAGATCGGTTTGGTGATGGCTCTGGCCCGCTATTACCACGGGCTGACCCTGGACGAGGTGAAGAACCTCAAATCCCTGATCAAGCCGGCGCTTTTGATCGGCATGCCCGCGGTGCTGGTGCTGCGTCAGCCCGATCTGGGTACGATGGTGCTGATAGCTGCCGGCGGCGTGACGATCCTGTTCGTGGCCGGCGTGCCGCGCAAGGTGTTCCTCGTCGGCGCGGTCCTGGCGGTCGTGGGTGCGGTCGGCGGATTCTACCAGTTGCACGAATACCAGCGTAACCGGGTATTCACCTTCCTTGATCCCGACAGCGACCCGCTTGGCACCGGCTATCATATCCAGCAGTCCAAGATCGCCCTCGGCTCCGGCGGTGTCAGCGGCAAGGGCTTCATGCAGGGTACCCAGTCGCATCTCAACTTCCTGCCGGAAAAGCATACTGATTTCGTGTTCACCACCTTGGCCGAGGAGTTCGGCTTCATCGGCGGCGTGACCCTGCTTATCCTCTACACGGTGCTGATCGGCTATGGGTTCCTCATCGCGCTGTCGGCGCGAAACCATTTCGCACGGTTGATGGCCATCGGCGTCACCACCACTTTCTTTCTCTACGTCTTCATCAACATCGCCATGGTGATGGGGCTGGTGCCCGTCGTAGGCGTGCCCCTGCCACTCGTCTCCTATGGCGGTTCGGCGATGATGACGCTGCTGGTGGGCATGGGACTCCTGATGAACGTCTACGTCCACCGCAACACCGTCTTGTCGCGCCAGGGCATGGTTCGCTCGGGATAGAAAAATTTATGACGTTTCCCAGTCGACAGGGCGGATTCATTTTTGTATAAGCCGCCTCCTTGGTGAGCGGGCATGTAGCTCAGGTGGTAGAGCAGCTGACTCTTAATCAGCGGGTCCAAGGTTCGAGTCCTTGCATGCCCACCAAGCCAACCTTTTGCGGTTGAAGCGGAAACCACAATCCGCCACGTCTCTGTCCGTAGGATTTCGTAGCTTTAGCGGGGCCGATTGCATGTCGGCGCACCCGTGCGCACAAGCCCTCAGCGCGGCGCTTGAAGGCTGCTCAGAGTCAGCGTTCGCGCCGATAGTGCATGGCGACCACGCCGCTGTGGAACGCCGTCGGCGAGACCAGCTCGAGCCGGCGCGTAGCGGGGAGCCCGCCCTTGTAGAGGGTGGGTCCGTGGCCGGCGATCCTGGGATGGACGAGGAAACGATATTCGTCGATCAGATCCAGGCGGTCCAACTCGGCTGCGAGTTTGCCGCTACCGAGGAGCACGCCTTTCGGGGTCGCGTCCTTGAGCCTCTGCACACCGGTTCGCAGGTCGCCGGCGATGTGATGGCTGTTGGCCCAGGGGAAGTCGGTTCGCGTCGACGACACCACGTATTTCGGTTTGGCGTCCAGCTTGACCGCCCACTCGCGCAACGCTGGCGGCGCCTCTACGTCGCCGCGAGCGACGGCGGGCCAGTGGCTCTCCATCATCTCGTAGGTGATCCGGCCCCACAGCATCGCGCCGCATTCGTTCATGAGGTCCGTGAAGAACGCATGCGTTTCGTCGTCTACGACTCCCTGCTCATGGTCGATGCAGCCGTCGAGAGTGACGTTTATGGTGAATGTCAGTAGTCCCATGCGGCGAGACTAAGCCATCGGCTCAGGAAGACCGAGGGTAATCGCGTGGGTTCCCGTTCCGACTCCGCGAGGGATCGATCATGTTGCGGTGGTCAGGTGGGAACCATGTTGGCGTCGCCTCATTGTCCATCCAGAGGCCTTTCGAGGTCGGATGTCGGCAAGGCGCTCCAGCCAAGGATCACACATGACGAGTACCTCCAAAAAAAACCAAGACGACGCGGACAAAGCGACAAGAAGTGACGTCGACGAACCTGGCAGCCAGGCCAGTCGCGGGCGAAGCGAGTATGGCCAGGTTGGCGGAACTCGTGAGACGGCCACGGATGAGGGAGGGTACAGTCGGGATGGTCGTCAAGCAGGCTTTGGAGAGGAAAAGCCTGCGGCAAAGGTCGCTAGACATTCGGAAAAGCCTCGCGCCGGACAGCAACGCTCCGGCGCGGGAGACGCGTCGAAAATTGCCGGAAAAGGCTGATGGTGCTTGCCGTAAAAGACGACCCTCGATAACCGGCGTCTTCAATTGGATGTTGCATGCCGTTGGCGGCGCATCAGCCTCGCCGCCCGCTTGCGCGTCCAGATGATAACGCCGGTCACGGTCAGCAATGTGACGGCCATCCCGATGAGGCTGACCGCGATCTTGTAAGGCAGTCCCCATACCGCGCCGTAGTGCAACGCCTCAAGCCAGGCATTGAGCGCCATGCCCGCTTTGTCGCGGCGCGGTAGAACAATCTTGAGCGGCTCCCCGGTCAGGGCGCTGAAGATGACCAGGGAATCGCCGTATGTGTCCGAGACGCTGGCATCGCTGGTGAAGCGGTACAGATAGACCCCGAACTGCGGGTACTGGATGATCGCCGCCGGCCCGCTTTCGTCGATCACCGCGCCGGCCGCCTTTGTCGCCCGCTCGGCGATAAGCCTGCCGTTCGTCGCGGCGGCGCGGAAATCGTCGCCCGGTCCGCCGTGCCCGCTTCGTGGCGGTTCGATGCCAGCGGCGATGGGCTGGTAGCCGAATGTGGCCATGACCGGGTCATAGGCCTGAGGCAGGTTGAACGCCACGCCGGACCAGGCGAAGACCAGCAGCAGGGGCCATGCCCAGAGACCAGACGAGCGGTGCAGGTCCATATCGCGTTTGTAGGGTCCGCCGCGCCAGCGGATGCCCCATGACGTCCGCCACTGGGCGAACCATCCCTTGCCGCCTGTTCTTTGCTTGAAAGGCGACCGTGGCGGCAGGGTCAGGGCGAAGCCGACGAAGCAATCCAGTGTCCAGATCAGCGCCGCGATGCCGAACGCTAGCCTGCCCGCCTCGCCGAGGGCGAGAGTGAAATGCACCTTGTTGACGAAAGGCATGATGTTGATCGCGCCCTGGCCGATGTCGCCCCAAAGCCTGCGGCCGGTCTCGGTCCCATCGTAGGGATTGACGAAGACCTCATCCCAGTCTTCGGCATAGGGTCCCAGGGTCTGGTCCGCCGGATCGAAGCGCTGCATGCCGAACCGGACGCTGGCGTGAGGATCGATATGAAGCGGCACCTCGGTGATCACCGCGCCGGGATATCGGGCAAGCAGCCGGTCCCGCAGCGCGAAGCCATCGAGAGGCGGCGCGCCGGTGCCGGGCGGCGTCACCCTGAACACGGCGGGCGCCGTCAGCGGCTCCAGTTCGTGCATGAAGGCGAGGAATGCGCCGGTGATGCCCGCGACTGCCAGGAACAGGGCGATGCTCAGCCCTGACCAGCGATGCAGCACGACCCAGACCTGACGGCCAAGCGCCATGGCTTTCGGACGCCGTCAGAAACGCGATCTGACGGAGAGCTTCCAGGTGCGCGGCGCGCCGGGCCACACCTCGAACTCGCTATAGGCGTAGTCGTAATAGCGCTGGTTCGCGAGGTTCTCGATGGTGACGCCCAGCGCGATGGTGTCGGTCAGGGCGTAGTCGATGCTCGCGTCGATCCGCCAGTAGCTGGGAAGCTGGAAGCTGTTCGCCAACTCGCCCGCGCGCTTGCCGGTGTAGGTGGCCGAACCCGCGATGGAAAGGCCGGACAGCGCGCCCTGCTGGATGCTGTACGAGCCGTGCAACACAAGCGAGTGCTTGGGCACGTTGCGGATGCGCAGGCCTTCCAGGCTCGTGTCGGTATCGCGGGTCGTCCTGGCGGCTGTATAGGCATAGCCCGCATAGAGGTGCAGGCCGTCGACCGGCCGGATGTCGGCGGTCAGTTCGACACCCTTGGCCACCTGCTCGCCGATCGAGATCTGGAAGCCAGGATTGTCGCGGTCGGCGACGACGACATTGCCGCGTTCCAGGTGAAAGACCGATGCGCCCAGCGTCGCCCGGCCATCGGCGACCTGTGCCTTCACGCCGGCCTCGTACTGCGTGCCGGTTTCGGGGGGAAGCGCGGTGCCGTCTGCCGCGACGCCATATGTGGGCAGGAACGACGTCGTCCGGCTGGCGAACAAGGCGATGCCTTCCGCCGGGGTGTAGAGAAGGCCCAGCTGGCTCGTCCAGGCTGAGTCCGACTGCTCGTCGACGCTGCCCACTGGATCACCCGGTCGGGTCAGGCGAGACGTTTGCCGGAAGTCCGACCAGCGCACGCCGCCGATGACTTTCAGCTGGTCGGTCAGGCTGATGCGGTCCTGGATGAACACGCCCGCCGCGCGGCTTCTGTCGGTGATGGTCTGCGCGTAGCTCGGCACTTCGGTCATGTCGGGCGGCGCGCTGGTGGCATAGACCGGCGCATACAGATCCAGGCTGGGCAGGAAGAATACCCGGCGCGGCGTGGCGCGGTCGCGCCAGGTATAGTCACCGCCGACGACCAGCGAATGCTCGATCCCGCCAGTGGAGAACTCGATGGCGAGATCGTTATGAACGGTCCAGTTGTCGCCCTTGCCGCCGCCCTGGAGCATGAGCCGGGTCAGCGACCGGTTTTCCTCCTCCCAGCCGAAGATGCCCAGGATGTTCGATTCATCGCGGGACTCGTGGGTCCAGTCCACCGCCGCGCGCCAGCTCACGCTGTCCGAGAAGCGGTGTTCGATGCGCAGCGAGACGTTGCCGTTCTCGCGGATCGAGGGCGCCAAGGTCGGGTCGGTCAGGCTGAGCGAGCGGGGCAGGGGGCCATTCGGGTTCGGCAGGACCGTTCCGGCGGCGGGAACGCCGTTATAGAAGCCCTCCAGCCGGTTGCGGGAATAGAAGCCCTCGATGGTGATGGTCGTCGCCTCGCCGATGTCGAAGGCGAGAACGGGCGCGATGAACAGGTGCTTGCGATGCCAGAAATCGACGAACGATCCCGCGTCGTCATACGCGCCGGTCAACCGGACCCGGACGTTCCCGTCAGCTGCCAGCGGCCCCGTGAGGTCGAAGGTGCCACGGAAATCTTCAAACCGGCCATAAGAGACGGTGGCCGCGCCTCCGAAGTCGCGCTCAGGCTGTTTGGTGACGATGTTCACGACGGCGCCCGGTTGAAGCTGACCGTAGAGAACGGATGCCGGGCCCTTGAGTACCTCGACCCGTTCGATGCCGACCGTGTCACGCGCCTGCTGGATCGGGTTGGCGTAAAGGCCGTTCAGTGTCTGATTGACCTCGAAGCCGCGCATCAGGAAGGTGTCGCCAAAGGCATCCAGCGGCGAGCCGTCGCGCTGGGCGCCGGGCACGAAACGCAAGACCTCGCCCACCGTCTCGCTGCCCGTCCTCTCGATCAGGCTGGCGTTCAGCACCTCGACGGTCTGCGGCACCTCGAAGGTCGTGTCCGTGAACGCCCTGCCGAACACGAGGACCTGCTCCAGCGGTGAGGCTGCGGGCTGGATTCTGGCATCGTCGCTGGTCAGGACGAAGCCCGATTTGCCGTCGTCGATGGCTCGCAGTCCCGTGCCGCGCAGCAGTTCGGCGAGGGCCGCCGGCGCCGTGAACGTCCCTTTCACCGGATCGCTCTGCTTGCCCCGCGTCAGCGATGCGTCGGCGACCACGATGACGCCCGTCTCCTGCGTGAACCGCGCGAGCGCGCGCCCCAGCGGCGCCGCCGGCAGATCGAAGGCGCGTATGGCGTCGGCCTGCGCGATGGCGGGCGCAACGGTCGCGGTCATGCAGGCAAGCACGGCGCCTGTCAGGCACATGAAGCGGTTGGTCACGGGATTTCCCCCTGTTGGTCGTTTCTATTGACCTACGGACGGATCAGCCGGGGGAAGGGACAGAGCCGAGGTGAAAAAAATCTAACGGCGCCTCACTGTGAGGAGGCCGCCCTGTTCCTCGACGATGACGGGCAGCGCCGCGCTGATGCTGGCCAGCGCCCGGTCGGCGTCGGTCAGCGGGACGGTGCCGGTCACGGACAGCCCCGCTATATCTGACGCAGTGAACCGTATGGTGCCGAGGCGGTAACGGTTGAGTTCGCCGAGCACGACGGACAGCGGTGTGTCGTCAGCGATCAGCAGACCATCGGCCCACGACGACGCGGCGGTCGGATCGACATCGTCTAGACGGTGCACGCCCTCCGCGTCGAGGCGTACGGATTCGCCGGGCGCGAGCGCGACGCAGTGCCTGACGCCCTGCGCGCTACACGCCTCGACTCGGCTCTCGATGACCGTAACCACCGAAGCGCGGCTGTCCGTGCGCACGCTGAACCGTGTGCCCAGCGCCCGGGCTGTCCCATGCGGCGTCCAGACGGTCAGGGATCGCGCCAGGTGCGGGCGGACGTCGACCATGATGCCTCCCTGCCACAACGACACGGACCGTCCGTCGTCGTCCACGTCGGCGGCGCTGTCCGTGTCGAGCGTGATGCGGTCACCGCTTGCGAGACTGGCGCTTCGGAGTTCGCCGATATCGGTGCGCTCGTCGGCGAGCCGCGAGCGTACCGTGGGACTGTTCACGGCAATCTCGCTCAGCAACACGGCACATGCGGCGAACGCCAGCACCAGGGCGCTAACGCCCCGCGGCCGCCGGATGAGAGCGGTTTCCAACGCCGACCTCGTGACGTCATCCTGACGGGCGGCACGATTGGCGATAGCCTGCATGCGCTCGAATGCGATGCGGTGCGCTGGATCGGCGGCCAGCCAGGCCTCGAAGGCAGCCTTCCTCGCCTCGCCGCAGTCTTCTTCGGCCAGTTCGACGTGCCAGGCAGCCGCCTGTTCTATGGCGGCGCGGCCCGGCGCGATGGTCTCAGTCGGGGCAGCCATGGGCGACGATGTAGCAATGCGCGAACGCGCGCGCGACATATTGTTTTACCCGGCTGACGGACACGCCCAGTTCTGCTGCGATCTCGCCATAGGTCAGGCCATCCACGCGGCTCAGGAGGAAGGCGCGGCGCGCGCGCTCGGGCAACTCCCCAAGCAGTTGAACCAGGATCGTCAGCTCCTGAACCGCTTCGGCAATCCGTTCGGGCGTGGGCGGCGCGGCATGTCCCATGTGGAGCGCGAACGCCTCGAGAAACGATCGTTCGGACTTTCGCCGCCGCACGTCATCGATCAGCAGCCGGCGCGCGACGGTGGCGAGATAGCGGCGAGGATGCGCCTGCAGACTGAGGCCCGGGTGCTCCGCCAACCGGCAGAAGGTCTCCTGCGCCAGATCGCTCGCGCGTGTCCGGCACCGGGCGCGCGTCGACAGCCAGCCAACCAGCCAGCTGCTATGGGCGCGATAGAGTGCATCGAGGGACGGATCGGCGAGGCTCGTCATCGCGAGACGATAGCATTTCTGCAAATAGCTCGCAATAGCATCACGGGCGATCAGAGAGTGGCCGACCACATCCCCGCCAGAGTCGTTCCGGCGCTGGTCTAGGCGGCTCTCGCCAGCCGCTCCGGTTCGCCGTCCCGTTTCACCTGGCGGCGATATCGCAGCCATACCGCTCGCGCCGATTCGATGGCTCCCGGCCATGCGCCGCAGGACAGCAGATAGTCTCTCAACTCACTCCAGCAGGCCACGTCGGGCATCGCCGGGTCCTGCTTCGCGTGATCGAGGAAATCGTCGTCCGGGCTTGCGCCGCGCCGACGTCCTCTGATGTATGCCTTGAATGTCATGGCTACCTCCATGACCCCGTTATAGTCTGGCGCCGTGTCAGTCCGGTTGCACAACCGAGAATTATCAGTGTCGCACAACCAAACGGCGAGTCGCGGGAGCAAGGCTGGCGTCCGGATCAGCCGCTCGCTGTACCCTGACGATCAAGATGGCAAGACAGGGCCTGCGCCGGACGGAGTTCGAATAGGAGATTCCGAAGGCCGAGGCCGAGATACTGACGCAACCGTGATTGTCATTTCCCCCACGGATTGCATACAATCTTAACCGGGCGCTCATCACGCTCGCCGGGCGTGTCCTTGGAGCGCGTTGTCCTTGGGCATGCTGTCCTTTGCGTTTACCCGACTTTCCGGCCTCGCGGCGTTCCGCGGGGCCTTTTTTTGCGAACGATCGTGTCGTCAAGAAAATGGCTGGCCGAGCGCATCGCCCGACCAGCCATTCTTTCCGTTCCGGCGGAAACCTTAGAACTGGTACCCGATACCGGCGATCACGTTGTGCCGCTTGAAGCCGCCCTGATAGTCGGAATAGTGGTACTCGATCTTGCCGTACAGGCCGCTCGCGAAGTTGAGCTGATAGCCCGCGCCCACGCGCCAGCCGTCGCCCCAGTCGCCGACCGACGTGGTGGTGACGCCGTTGTCGTAGGTCGCCTTGATCTTGGCGCGGGTATAGGCACCCAGCACGTACAGCTTGGCATTGTCCTGGGTGAAGCCGAGACGCACGACGCCGCTCAGGTCGAGGCCGGTCTTGGCACAGGTCCGGTCACCGACGATGAAAATGCTGTTGACGCAGGCCTTGGTCGAGCTGTCATCGATGTTGCCTTCGACACCCATGAAGAAATTGTTCGACAGAGCAAAGTCGTACCCGAGACCGACGCCATAGGCGACGCCGCTCTTGCCACCCAACTGCGGAACGCTGACCCGGTCCCAGCCGCCATGCGCCTCGATGCGGAAGCCGTCAGTGCGCGCCGCGCCTGCGTCCTGGGCCAGCGACGGCGTCGCGGCAACCGCGACGGTGACGACCGCCAACCCCATGATAGATTTGCGCATTTCGAAATTCCTCCGGTGTTTTTTGTTTTTGTAAGGGCGCGCACCATAAGGCCGGCCTTTGGGAGGTCAACTGTCAGTAATCGCGGGAGAAATCCGGTTGGACTGCTCGGAATCGCCGGTGACCGGCGCTTTCCAGTCGCGCTTGTAGATCCAGGTGGAGCGCGCCGACATGCCGAAGAAGGGGATGAAATCGGCGACGGCGCCGACCGGAACGACCTTGTCCGTCCGGTTGTCCAGCATGTACCACGGAGCGGTTTCCGTCAGCCTGACCACCAGCACGGCATGGTGCCCGCCGCCTTCGATCTCGCCCACGACGATCCGGCGGTTCTTCCATGGCCAGCCCGCTTCGCGCAGGGCCAGGAATTTGGCGATGACGTAATCCTCGCAGTCGCCGCCGTCGCTGATGAATTCCAGAGGGGTTTCCCACTCGTCGGACAGCTGCGCGCGAGACGGGCTGCCGGTGTAGGTCACGGTATTGAAATGGGCGTTCAGCGCGGCGAGCATCTCCAGGGATCGGGGCGCCGCCGCCAAGGATTTTCCCTTGGCCCAGAAGTCGATGGCATCGAGAGGAAAGCCGGAAAAATCGGACCGCGTCTGGGCGTCATGGCGCGCCATGGCACCCTGCCAGCTCGGCGTCACACGATCCATTTCCATGCGTACCGCGGCATCGGAGAAGTCGGGCGGCTTCCTGTCGATGGGGACGGTGAAGAAAATGGCGGCGGACATGGTGACCGACAGGCCTGCCGACCGGAACCAACGGACGATCCTGTGCACGGCGTCGTCGGGATAGACGGGTCGCGGTCTCAACTGCGCCATTATTGTCCTTCCGCCCGAAGATATCAGTGCCCAATACCCCTTTCTACACCCCCAAGGCCGCCAAAACCCAGTGTTCGGTGGTTCCCAGGTACCAGAAGCTGACCGAAATGGGCACCGACCCGATTCATCTCATGAACGAGAGGGCTTACTCAGGAGACATGAGCGCACTTATCGAATTTAGCTATCGCGGCTATCGGATCTCGTGCCATCGCCTGCACGCTTGGTGGTGTGTGGTAGCGGACGAGGCCTCCGGTGAGTTGCTGCCCAGCATCATCAGCGCTCATCCCAGCGAGGCTGAAACCACTGTTTCCGCCCGCGCGAAGGCGGCGGTCGATGTGCATTGCCTGCTCAATGGCGGGCAGGGAGATCCATCCCCAGGTCGGGCGGCCAAGGAAACAGCATAGAAAAGTCCCGCCGGCTGGAGCCGGCGGGAAGTCAAGAGGGTGTTGCTATCTGACCGACTGCAACAGTTTTTCTACGGGCATCGAGGGAGACCGGTTCAGTCTTCCGGCGCTGGCGTCGGAGCGGGCTCGGTTTGCTGATCTTGCTCCTGCTCGCCAGTCTCCGACCGGTCGCCTTCGCGCTTTTTCAGTTTTTCCTTCTTCTTCATTTCCTTGGCGCGCGTCCGCTCGGAGCGTTGCTGGCCGTAATTGGGTCTTGCCGCCATTGTGTGACTCCTCAATGCGCTGCATGCGCGTCGGCCGCGTCCGCGACCTGTTTGATCAGAAGACTGTCATAGCAGGTGCAGGGCGCCGGCGCTCGCTGATTGATCGGTCAGCGGCGCACGCTGGCGGGGGGAATGTCGTCGTCGGTGAGTCTGGCATAGTTCCAGTTGCCCCTGGCGTACCAGAGCAGCGTGATGCCGGCGATGATCACGTTGCTCGCCGGATAGGCCCACCAGATGCCGGTCGCGCCCAGCGCCGTATGCTTTGACAGCAGATAGGCGAGCGGGAACATCAGCACCCATTGGGAGATCAGCGCCAGGATCATCGTCGCCACCATGTTGCCCGTCGCCCGGAACACACCGATCAGGCAGAGCTGCAACCCCATGAAGCCCCAGGCAAGGCACTGGATCCGGACGAAGGACGTTCCGGCCTCGATCACGCCGGGATCGCCTGGGATGAAGGTGGCCACGATCATCGGCGCCAGAAAATAGGCGCCGATCCCCAGGACGGTCAGCGCTCCGAAACCCACCGCCGCGCCGACGCGGGCGATGTGAGAGGCGCGCGCGGGATTGCGCGCGCCGATGTTCTGGCCCACCAGCACGGAAATCGCCATGGACAGGCCCATGGCCGGTATCAGCACCACCTGGAAGATGGTGGTGCCGACGCCATACGCGGCGATGGTCTGGGTCCCGAAGCTGGCGACCAGAAAGGACAGCACCGTGACGCCCAGTGCCCGGGCCGACATCTCGATGGACGCTGGAAATCCGAGCAGGAACGCCCGCTTCATATAGGCTGGATCGGGCCGGAAATCGGCCCATGAGACGTGAATGCCGTGCCGGCCGCGGAACAGCACGACCAAGGCGAGGGCCGCCGCGAGCGCCTGCGTGACGAGCGTGGAGATGGCCGCGCCAGTCACGCCCCACGCGGGAAATGGTCCCCAGCCAAAGATCAATAGAGGGCAAAGGGCAAAGTTCAGGACGACGGTGCCGAGCACGATCAGCATGGGCAGCACGGCCTCGCCAACGCCGCGCATCACCGCCTGGAACACGGCGAAGCTGAAGCCGAACACAAGGCCAATGAACGCGATCCGCATGAAGCTGAGAGCGCCGGGATAGACCTCGGCGGTCACGCCCATCAGGCGCAGGATGCCAGGCGCCAGCATATAGCCGGCGAGGCCCAGACACAGGGAAACGAGCGCGATCATCAGCAGGGTCTGGGCCGCGACCCGGTTGACCATGGGCTGGTTGCGCGCGCCCACGTACTGGGCGATCAAGGTCGATCCGGCGATGGAGAAACCAGCGCCCAGGGCGAACATCAGGAAGGTGAAGGGAAAGGTCACCGCTACCGCCGCCACCGCCGCGCCGCCCAGCCGGCCCACCCAGAAGGCGTCGATCAACTGGTAGGCGACCTGAAGGGCGTTGCCCATGACGATCGGCGCCGCCAGGACCAGCAGCGACCGCAGGATGGGTCCTTCGAAAGCCGAGGCTCTCCCGGCCGCGGGCTGTATCATGTGTCTCCCGGGGTGCCTTGCGGATGGCTGAGCGCACTGTCCATTCGGATCAGCAGATAATCCGTGGTCTGGAACTGCACATGCTTTACGTCCTTGGCCAGGCCCCGGATCAGACGCAGGGACAACTGGTCATCGATATCGTCGTCGAAATTGGCCGGCGGCATGTCGGCGATCACCTGCTCGATATTGTCCGCCAGCCGCCCGGCCACGAACTCCAGTTCCGCTTCGCCATCGATATGGCGCATGACGAGCCGCAGTTTCTGTTCGGGCTGCCTGTCGCGCGTCCGCTCCGCCTGCTCGAGGAAGAACAGCAGCGCTTCCTCGACGACCAGCATCAGCCGGTTCTCGGCCTGCTGGTCCCACCCCAGACGGGCCGCGAAGCGTTTCACCGTCTGGCGGATCGGCCCGAGCGATTCCGGTTTCAACGGCACGTCGAGCCGGTCGCGGCTGCGGTGGCGCAGCGAGAGCATCGCCGTCAGCAGCATGGCGGTGAGGCCGCCGGCGGTCGTCGCGTTGCCCAGGAACACCTGCATCCACTGGGGCAGCAACTCGTTATAGAACCGGCCTTCCTGGAAACCGACGCCGACCCAGAACGACAGGCAGACGACGAGGCCGATCTCGTAGCCCATGCCTTCCTCGTTCAGCAACCGGATGCCATGACCGAACAACAGGACCAGCAGCAGCAGGATGTACGCGCCGGCGACCGGGCTGGGAATAGCGTTCAGCAGGGCGGCGATCTTGGGCGAGAACGCGAGCAGGATCAGAAGCGCGCCGCCCCACAGGCCCACGCGCCGCGCCGCCACACCCGTCAGTTCGGTGACCGCCACGCTGGTTGAATAGACCGTGTTGGGAACCGTGCCCGCGAGGCCGGAGACCATGTTGCCCATGCCATCGGCGTAGATCGCACCTTGGACGACGCGGAAGTCGATCGGCCGCTGCTTACGGTGCGCGATACGCTGGACGGCGACCGCATCGCCATAGGTCTCGATGGCGCCGACCAGCGTGACCAGGGTAAAGGCGGGAATCAGCGCCCAAAACGAGGCGTTGAAGGAGAGATCGAAGCCTGGCCACGCCCATTCCGGCAGGCCGATCCAGGCGGCCGACCAGACCGGGGACAGGTCCATCAGGCCGATGGACAGCGCCACGATGCAGCCTGTCAGCACGCCGATCAGCGGCGCCCAGAGACGGAACACGCCCCGGTCGAACAGTGAGATCAGCACGATCGGCACGAGAGTGGACGCTATGACCCAAGGAACCAGCGAGGTGCTTTCATATCCGGCAGGCAAGGTGCGCATCTGCCGCCACACGATGGGCGCGACGCTGACAGCGATCAGCATCACCACGATGCCACCGACAGCCGGGGTCAGGATGCGGCGCAGCGCGCCCAGATTGGCGGCGAAGGCGAACTGGGCGAACGACGAGATGACGATCAGGGTCATCATCATGGCCAGCCCGCCATCCGTGATCGCCTGGACGCACAGGGCGATATAGGCGGAATTGGAGCCCATGAAGAGCACGTAGCCCGATCCGAACCGGCCGATCGGCTTGGCTTGCAGCAGGGTGATCAGCCCGGATACCGCGAGGGCGAAGCACAGCATCCAGGCCGTGTCGGCGGGGCTCAGACCGGCCGAGCGGGCGACGACGATGGGCGACAGCACGATGGCCGTCAGGATGAGGGCGACGATCTGTCCGCCCATGGCGATGGACAGGAGATGGGAGGGTTTGTCGTCCGGCTCGTAGCGGACCATGGTGTTGGCGCTCATGTCGTGATCCCGTGAAAAAATGACTTACGCACGCGGAGATCGGCTCCGCGCGCGTCCTTCCATCAGGGCACGCCGCGGCAGCGCGCCGATCCGGAAAGCGCGATGGTTATTCCTCGTCTTGCACTGATCGGACCCGCTAGGCCGCCCGGCGCCAGCCTCGCACCTCCGGAAGCACCTTTTCCGCGAACAGACGCATGCTGCGTTCCGCATTCTCGGTGCTCATGCCGCCATAGCTGACCTGGACCGTCAGATCGAAATCGCCGATCGCCTTCTGACGCTTCTCCAGCTTGTCGAGGATCTGCTGCGGCGTGCCCCAGGTGTTGATGTCGACGAAGCCGTTGGCGGCGTCGGCGAGGCCGGTGTCGCGCAGGATTTCCGCGTTGGTGGCGTAGTCGCCATAGCCTTTCATGTTCTTGAAGTGATCGCCGGCCATGTCGTAGTGCTCCATGACCGTCAGGTAGTAATTGGCCATGTGCTCGCGCGCCAGTTCCTCGGCCCGCTCGCCGCTCTCGTCGCAGCACATGAAATCGACGCAGACCGGCGGCGGCGCGGCCTTGCCGTGCTCGGAGCGAAACAGGTCGCGATAGCCCTGGATGTGTCCGGCCATCTGCTCCCAGGGTTTCTGAGCGAAGCTCATCATCTGCGCGCCCAGCCGCGCCACGACCGGCACGGAGTCCGACGACATGGCAACGGCGTAGAACCGGTCCTTGAAGCTGGCGTAGGGACGGGGGCGCACTTCAGTGCGCTTGTACGGGTAGTATTTACCGTTGCCCTCGACGATGCCGGTCTCGAGCCCGCGCATGATCAGTTCGGCGGCCTCGTCGAAGCGGTCGCGGGCTTCGTTCATGTCGACGCCGAACAGTTCGTACTCTCGCTTCGCGAGGCCCCGGCCGATGCCGAACAGGGCGCGGCCCTGGCACATGTGATCGAGCAGGATCATCTTTTCGACGACGCGCAGCGGGTTGTTCCACGGCAGGATCACCGCGCCGGTGATCAGCTTGATCCGCTTTGTGCGGCCGGCCATGTAGGCCAGGAACTGCATGTTGTCGGGCGACATGGCATAGTTGAAGAAGTGATGCTCCACGCCTCCCAGCGTGTCGAAGCCCAGCGGCTCGGCCAGATCGGCCAGATGGAAATCGCGCGCATAGGCTTCCGCGTCGGTCGACCCGTCCCGGAAATTCTGGAAAACCATCAACAAACCGACCTGCATGATTCTTCTCCCCGTGTTCGTTCCCCGCGATATGATCCACCTGTCAGGTATGGATGTCCAGCGGAGGGGAACGCGATGGGACGGTCGGTGAACTTCGGGCTGTGGTACGACTTTCGCAATCCCGCGCCCTGGTCGATGCCCGCCGAGCGCTTCCACGCCCAGGCGCTCGACCAGATCGCCGCCGCCGAGGGTCTGGGCTTCGACAGCGTCTGGCTGACCGAGCACCATTTCACCGACGACGGCTACACGCCGTCGCCGCTGGTGATCGCCGCCGCCATCGGCGCGCGCACCACGCGCATGCGCATCGGCACCAATCTAATGATCCTGCCGCTGCAGGATCCGCTGCGCATCGCCGAGGACGCGGCGACCGTCTCGCTGCTGACCGGCGGACGCTTCGACCTCGGCGTGGGCGGCGGTTACCGCCAGTTGGAATTCGACCAGTTCGGCCGTGACCTGCGGCACCGGCCCAGCCTGATGGAGGAAGCGGTTGCTATTATCCGCGCGGCGTGGAGCGGCGAGCCGGTGGACTTTCACGGCAAGCGCTTCGACGTCGCGGGCCTGCGGGTGACGCCGGTGCCCGAGCATCCGCCGCGTCTGCTCCTCGGCGGGCTCAGCGCGCCGGCCATGGCGCGGGCCGCCGCCATCGGCGATGGCTTCCTCTCGACCGGCGGGATCGGGCACGACGTCTATACGGATGCCTTGCGCGCGCAGGGCAAGCGGCCGGAGGATGGCGCGATCTATGCGGGGCACTGGGGCATCATCAGCGACGATCCGGAGCGCGAGGCGGCCAGGGTAGGCCCGCATGTGCTCTATCAGGCGAACACCTATATCCGATGGGGCGCGTTCGGCCCGCCCGAGACCACCCCGGAATTTCTGGATGCGCCCGCCGCCATCGCCGGCGGGCTCTATGAATTGTGGGATGTGGAAACGGCGGTCCGCGAGCTTGGCGCGCTGCTCAAGGCCTGGCCGCAGATCAAGGACATCCATTTCTGGGCCAAGTTCCCCGGTGAACGCTTCGAGGACGGCTGGAAGCGGATCGAGTTGCTGGCGAACCGGGTGTTGCCGGCTCTCAGGGCAACCCTCTGATCAGGCGCGCGCCGAGACGACGACCTGGTCGCGGCCATTGGCCTTGGCCGCGTACAGCGCCTTGTCGGCGCGATTGACCAGCGCATCCCAATCCACATTCTCGGAAGGATAGGCCTCGGCCAGTCCAATGCTGATGCTGAGGGCGCGCTCGAATTCCCCGGGCAGGATCATGGTGGCGACGGCGCGCAAAAGCCGCTCGCTCAGCGCCTGGGCGTCGGCGACCGACGTATCGGGACAGACGACGCAGAACTCTTCGCCGCCATGGCGGCCGAGTGTGTCAGTCCCGCGGCATGTACCAGCCAGCGCTTCGGCGATCAACACCAGGGCGCGGTCGCCGGCTTCGTGACCAAGCGTATCGTTGACCGACTTGAAATGATCGATGTCGATCAGCAGCAGGGTCACGGGGGTTCCGCGCGACGCGCATGCCGCGAGCGCCTTCTTTCCTGCCTCGGTCAGCGCCCGCCGGTTATACAGCCTGGTGAGTTCGTCATGATTGGCGAGGTAATCCTTCTCGTCGATGGTCCGTTCGAAATACATCAGCAACATGCCCACCGAACTCAGCAGCCCGCCCGCCATGGGCAACAGGTACAGCATGGCGACATTCAGCGTGCTGTCGGTCAGTGGCGTCATCTGCCGCCCGGTGGCCAGCAGGATGCTCGCCCTGATGATGACCGGAGCCAGCGTGATCGCATAGGCAAAGACCACGAGACGCCGGGCGATGGTCATCGGTTTGCCGTCGCCGCGCACGATTTCGAACATGATCAGGCTGACCGCCACCGTGACGGCCACAGCAAAGCTGATGATACGCCAGACGGCTTGATCGCTGGCCATGAACAGGGCCGCGACGAAGAGGGCGTGGCCCCACGCCAGCGCCCAGCCGGACAGTTTCGGCTCACGGTCGAAGAAAACGCGGGTGCCCTGCCACATCCAGATCAGGCCCGCGACGATGGCGCTGGTGCCAAGCCAGATCGCCGCCAGGCTCAAGCCGGTCGCGATGAAGGGAAAGGGAAGGATGACGCCGATCGCCACCAGGGCGCTGGCGATGGACCAATAGCGGGTGCAGGGGTCACGGCGGGCGGCGAGGTACAGCCCGAACATGAACAGCGCGACGGCGGCTTGAGTGAGCGCAAAGGCCACGCTGCCCGTCAGTGCCTGAAATTCCACCTTGTCCCCTCCGCCTCGTGCAGAGCATACAGGCCGCCACCAATGCGCTCAACGATCATCCCTGACGGCCCCGTAAGGATGAGGCTCTTCACGCCCGGCGGGGAATGCTTATGATCCGCGCGCCTGTGGCGGAGTTTGCGATGAAGCAATGGTTGCTCGCCCTTATACCCCATCAGCCGCCGGCCTCGTTCGCCGAGCGGGCGCGTGCCGCTGTCGGGGCATTGTTCGGCCTTGCGCTCGCTTCGGTGGTGACTCTGCTTGTCGCCGGTCGGACGGACGGCATGGCGCTCCTGATCGCGCCCATGGGCGCCTCGGCGGTCCTGCTTTTCGCCGTACCGGCCAGCCCGCTGGCACAGCCCTGGTCCATGTTGGGGGGCAATGCGGTGTCGGCGATCATGGGGGTCAGCTGCGCGCTGCTGATCGCCGACCCCCTGTGGGCGGCGCCGGCCGCCGTCGCGGCCGCCATCGCGGCCATGTCGCTCCTGCGCTGCATGCATCCACCGGGCGGAGCGGTCGCGCTGACGGCGGTGATCGGCGGTCCGGGCATCCTGGCGGCCGGCTATGGGTTCGTCCTGAACCCGGTCCTGCTCAATTCCGCCCTGCTGCTCGGGGCCGCGCTGGCCTACAACAACCTGACCCGCCGGCCGTATCCTCACGTGACGCCGGTACCGGCCGCGCACCGGACCGGCGATCCGCCGGCCCAGGACAGGGTCGGCTACACGCCGGCGGATATCGACGAGGCCCTGAAACACTTCGGACAGCTGCTCGACGTCGATCGGGATGATCTGGACGCCCTGTTTCGGGAGGTGGAGGCGCAGGCGCACCGGCGTCTGCACGGCGAGATTGCCTGTTCAGCGATCATGTCGCGCGACGTGGTGACGGTCTCGCCCGACAGCACCACCGCCCTGGCGCTGGCGCTGCTCCGGGCGCATGCCCTGAACGTCCTGCCCGTTGTGGATGCCGAAGGCCGGCTCGTCGGGCGTATCGGCTACGCCGAACTGGCGGAGTCCACGGGCGATGTCCTGCACGCCATGAGCCACCACATCGAACGGACGGCGCCGGAGACGGCGATCGACCGTCTGCTGCCCCTGCTGTCGCGCGGCCATGTCCACGAGGTCATGATCGAGGATGGCACCGGACGGCTTGTCGGCGTGGTCACGCAGACCGATCTCCTCGCCGCGCTTTATCGCTCCCATGTGGTCGAGGCCGTCGCGGGCAGCACGCGGCGCTGACGCTGGACATTGAATTCGGTCGGGATCGGTGCGAATTGTAGGCATGATCAATATCATGGCCAAACTGCGCCGGATCCTGCCCGGTGAACTCGGTGAACTTTCGGTGCTGGCCGGCATCTCGCTCGTCGCTGGTTCCCTGCTGGGCGTGATGCTGCTGACGGACGAGGTGCTGGAAGGTGAAACTCACGCCTTCGACCGTGCTGTGCTGCTCGCCTTGCGTGAACCGGACAACGTGGCCCTCCCCATCGGCCCGGACTGGCTCGCCAGCGTGGTGCGGGATCTCACCAGCCTGGGCAGTACCGCGGTTCTGAGCCTGATCGTCGCGGCAGCGGCGCTTTACCTGCTGCTGGACGGAAAGCGCCTGTCGGCTGCCCTTGTGTTGGTCTCGACCCTCGGCGGGTGGGCGATGGGCAATGGCCTGAAGCTTCTCATGGGGCGCGAGCGGCCCGACGTGGTGCCCCATCTCATGCATGAGATCACCTTGAGCTATCCGAGCGGCCATGCGCTCATGTCCGCCGTGATCTATTTGACCTTGGGCGCCTTGCTGGCCCGCGCCGAACGGCGGCCGGCCTTCAAGGTCTACCTGTTCGGCGTAGCCGTATTCGTGGCCTTCATCGTCGGGCTGACGCGCCTTTATCTCGGCGTGCATTGGCCTACCGACGTGCTCGCGGGATGGGGGTTGGGCGCTGCCTGGGCCATGGGCTGTTTGTTGGTCGCCGGGTGGTTGGAGCGCCGCTGGCGGCGCTGAGTTTTCCGGAACAAATCGAACCTGGGTTGGTTGGAAGCAATGACGGGGTCGTTGATTTTCGATCAACCAGGAAAGGAAGACTCAATGGTTGGGTATCGCGAACATCTGGAACGGCGCGAGCGGGAGCGTTCGGAAAGCGGACGGCGTCCGTGGGAAGGCTATCGCGGCAGCGACGACAAGCAGGTCGAGGACTACGGCAGTGCCGGTGGGCAATACAGCACGCCGAACGGTCCCGACCAAAATCCCTACAATGACGAGGAAGAGGACCGTCGTCGCTTTTCGCGCGACCAGGGCGAGCAATACAGCCGCAGCTGGGAAGAGGAACGGGCACCGCGATACCGTGGCGACCGCGACTATGATCAGCGCCAGCAATGGTCCGACCGGGGGCAGGGCGCCGGTGGCTACACGGCGGGTGGCCAGTATGGCCAAGTCGGCTCGGTGCGCGAGGAACCCCGAGACCGGGGCGGTTACAGCAAGGCCAGTCATTACAACGAAGGCGGCAATCGTCGGGGCTATGGACAGGGCGGGTTCCAGCAGAGCCGCTATGGCCAGGAGATGGACCAGAGCGGCGGCTATGGCGCTGGTGGCTATGCCGGATACGGCAGTCCCGCGCAGGACCAGGCCTCGGGCCAGCAGCATGATCCGGAATATGCCCAGTGGCGTCGGGATCAGGGCCGCAAATATGATGATGACTACAAGTCCTGGCGCGAAGCGCAGCTGAAAAGCCACGACGATGATTACGAGAACTGGCGCAAGGAGCGGCACGAGCAGTTCGGCCAGTCATTCAACGAATGGCGTCAGAAGCGTGAGACCACCGAAGCCGGGGGACAGTCCAGGGACGAGCCGTCTGGGCAATCCTCCGCCAAGCAAAGTCCACCCTCGGGGTCGCCTGTCCTGCGCGCGGAAAAGTCGCAGGGCTGATCCATCCGCGATCCGTAAAGGCCGTCCCGTCGGGGCGGCCTTTTTGCGTTGGGCGAGGAGATGGCGGCTGGATTATAGTGCCGCTTCATGGAGATGGCTGCGTCACCACGATCCGAACCACTCCCCCGCACGGGTCTCATTCTCGCGGGCGGCGGCGCGCGCGGCGCGTATCAAGTGGGCGTGCTGAAGGCTATCGCCGAGCTGTTTCCGGGCGTCGCCAATCCGTTCCCGGTGATCTGCGGCGTTTCGGTCGGCTCGATCAACGCCGCCTTCGTGGCCAGCCAGGCCCATGATTTTCCCAGCGCCATCGAGCGCCTGGAACAATTGTGGCTGGCGCTGCGAAGCGACAAGGTATTCCGCACCGATGTCGCGACCGTGACGACGACGGCGATGCATTGGCTGCTGACCCTGACGGTGGGCGGCATCGGTGGCGGGAACCCCATGGCGCTGCTGCACAACACGCCACTTTACCATCTGCTGGTCCGGGACATCGACTTCGCGGGCATCGAACGCCGCCTCGACGAGGGCGCCCTGGATGCGCTCGCGATCACGGCGTCGAGCTATGCCAATGGTCGGGCGATGACCTTCTTTCAGGCGGCGGACGGTCTGCCGGACTGGCGCCGCGCCCGGCGCGACGGCGTGCATTGTCGTGTCGGCGCCGACCATCTGATGGCCTCGGCGGCGCTGCCGATCATCTTTCCGCCCTGGAAGGTGGACGGCGATTACTATGGCGATGGCTCGCTGCGCCTTACCGCGCCGCTCAGCCCGGCGATCCATCTGGGCGCCGAGCGGATTCTGGTTGTCGGCACGCGCGACCGGCTGGTGGAAACGGCGCAGGGAGGCGAGCGACACCAGCGTCCGCCAACGCTCGGCGATATCGCGGGCCATCTCCTCGATCTGCTTTTCAACGACAATCTGAACGAGGATGTGGAGCGGCTACGCCGGATCAACCGAACCCTGTCGCTGGTGCCCGGCGACAAGGCGCGGGACAGCATGCTGCGCAATATCGAGGTCCTCATCGTCCAGCCGTCGAAGAATATCGGCGAGATCGCGCGCAAGCACGTCCGCGAGATTCCGTGGACCATCCGCGGCCTGTTGCGCGGCGCCGGCGCTTGGGGCTCGGGCTGGCGGGTGCCCAGTTATCTGCTGTTCGAGCCCGGCTTCTGTGGCGAACTCATCGAACTGGGCTATACCGACGCCATGACGCGGCGTGACGAGATCGCCGCGTTCCTCGCCGGAGAGGCGCCCGTTCAGTCGGCCGACACGGACGCCAGCCCGGTGTAACAGTCCCCGGCCAGCCGGATCTCCTCGATCTTCTCGTGCAGCCCCGACCAGTCGTCCCGGTTGGCGATATCCGCCCACAGTGCCTCGACTTCCTCGATGAGCAACGTCGACGGCGCGCCGCGCTGCAAATAGGCGTGCGATAGCGCCCGGTCGGCCCCAGGCGCTGGCCGGGCGGCACGCAGCCGCTCCACAATGGGCACCCACTCCGGGGCGCCATACACGTCCCGATGCGGGCTGGCGGCGACGCGGTTCGCCCGCGCGCCGCCGACGAGATCGAAAAACGCCCGTTCATAAGGCACGCCGGTTTTGTGCAGGGCGTCGTAGAAGCCCTGCACCAGTTCACGGTCGGCGTCTTCCCCCGAAGGCGCGAGTGCCAGCTTGGCATGGGTACGCAGCGCCAGTCGGCTCCAGAAGCGGGTCTGAAACTGGTTGAGGCCGTCGACCAGGGCGGTCTGGCTGGACAGGTCGAGGAGGCACCCGGCCAGGCGCTCACAGTTCCAGAAAAGGGCGCCGGCCTGCCTGCCGAAGGCGTACAGGCCGCTGTGATCAAAGTATGCGGCGGTGAAATTCGGGTCCAGCGTGGGCAGAAAGCGCCACGGGCCATAGTCGAAGCTTTCGCCGGTGATGGTGGTGTTGTCGGTATTGAGGACGCCGTGCACGAAACCGGCGACCCACCAGTCCGCCGCCATGTCGGCGATGGCGCCGACGGCCAGGGCGAAGAACGCGGCGACCGGATCGGCCGCTTCTCGCGCCTGGGGCCAATACTGCTCGATGCAGTAGTCGACGAGCCGTTTGAGATCGTCCTGCTTGTCCAAGGCGGAGAGGCGCTGGAACGTGCCGATCCGCACATGGCCGTGGCTGAGGCGCACCATCACGCTGGAGCGGGTTGGCGAGGGTTCGTCGCCGCGCACCAGAGCTTCCCCCGTTTCGATCAGGCTGAACGTCTTCGAGGTGTAGACGCCCTGGGCCTCGAGCATTTCGGTCGCCAGGATTTCCCGGACGCCGCCCTTCAGCGTCAGGCGTCCGTCGGCGGTGCGCGACCAGGGTGTCTTGCCTGATCCCTTGGTGCCGAGATCGAGCAGGCGACCATCCTTCGCATCGCGCATCTGAGCGAACAGAAAACCGCGCCCGTCGCCAAGGTCCGGATTGTAGCTGCGGAACTGATGACCGTGATAACGCAGCGCCAGTGGGCGGGGAAAATTGCCGGGCAGCGGCTCGAACCGGCCAAAATGGCTGATCCATTCCGCGTCGCTCAAGGTCTCCAGCCCGACCCGGGCCGCCCAGCGGTCGTTGCGGAACCTGAGGATCGTCTGCGGAAAGTCCGCCGGGGCGACGGGGTCAAAGAATTCGGCGCCCAGGCGGTCGTGGCGCGGATCGGGCAGGTAGCTTGTCGAAACGGGCACCGGTCATTCCTTCTCTTGGTCTGTCTGTGTGCGGGATGAGGGGTGGCGAGTCAACGCCTGCCAGGGTCCAAGTCTGCGCGCCCCAATGACTTGCGCTTTTGTCCGCGCGCGCGGTGCCGTATGATGGAGGTCGGCTGGGGGCTGACATGCGACTGAAGAAGATGTTCCGTTTGGTGGCGGAGGGCTTGCGGCGCGGCCTGACGGGCGAGCGCGTCAGCATCGCCATGTCCGGCGACGCGGTGGCGCGGTCCGTGTTCGAAGAGTGGTCCGCGCCGCATCCGCGCTTCCGTTTTATCGCCAAGAAGCAGTGGGGTCCCGCGCTGATCTCGCTGGCGGCGGAGGGCGAGACCTATCTGAAGGGCAGCCGGTACGCGGATGCCCGCCGTAAGGCGCGACGGGCCGAGAAGGCCGGTTTTGTCGTTCGCTCGTGTGTTGCGGCTCATCACCGCGCTGAAATCCTCGCCATTCATCAGTCCGCGCCCAAGCGTCAGGGCAAGGCGGTATGGGATGACTTCGTATCCGAAGCCGACGTATCGGCCTATTGCGACAAGCCGTTCATGTGTACCGGCGTGTTCGACGCCGCCGGCCGGCTGCATGGTTATGTGCAGTGGGCCGAAGCGGGTGACATCATCGTCTTCTGCCGGTTGATGGGGCATCATGACAGCCTGAAGCTGGGGATCATGTATCTGCTGCTGACCACGCTGATCAAGGATGCAGTGGCCGACGCGCGGCTGCCTGGCCGCCCGCGCTGGCTGCAATACGCGATTTACTGGGATGGCACCGATGGTTTGCGCCAGTTCAAGCGGGAACTGGGCTTTCGTCCATACCGGGTGAAATGGCGCTGGCGTCCGCAAGCGGACCAGACACCGTTACTAAAGATGGCAGCCTGACCATAAAAACTTCACGAAACCGTCGCTCGCGCCCCGGAGCATTAGGCCTATATCCAAATCCACGGCGCAACTCGGTGGACTGGAGGTCGCTCATGACTACGCTGTATCATCTCACGTCCCGCAGCAACCTTCGCAGCATTCTGGCTGAAGGCTTCCGCGACAGCGGCTACAGGTCGCGCGCGGGCCATGCCGGAGTACGCTTTTGCGACCGTCGCGGCGCGCTTTCCATGACCGGCGCGTTGGCCGCCGTCGAGGTTGAGGTGCTGTTGTCCGACGAGGAACTTTCCGCTTTCGAGTGGGTTGACGGAACATCGGGACAGCGTGAGTTCGTCATTCCGGCGAAGCGGGTCAACGATCATTGCCTTCTCCACGTGATCAGCGAGGCCGAGGCGCGCGCTCTGGCACTTTCCTCGGCCCTACGCTGAACCCGTCTAGTGAAGCGGCGGAACCTGTGCGCCGTCCGCGGCCGACGTCGGTGAGATGCCTTCCTGCGGCGCGGTGCCGGTGATCGGGGCCGTGCGCTTGGAGGGTGCGGTCTGGGGAGCAGCGTCGGCGTTGTTGCTGGATTTACTGCGGGCAACAAGTCCGGCGGCGAGGGTAGCGCCGGCCAGCGCGGTGAGCAGTCCGATCTTCATGTCATGGGTCCTTTCTAACTAACGGGATATGGCATGAACCATGCCGCTTACCGTTAGTTCCGCTGCCGCCTGATTTTACTCGGCGGCCACCGGCCAGGCCTGGTGATGATGCTCGGGCCGCAAGTGAAGCACGATAGGATGGTGGTCCGATGCGCCGCGCGCCAGCGTCGTCGCGGAAACGCAGCGTATGCTTCTGGCAAGGCACCGGTCGAGACGGAGCGGAATCATCCGTCCGCACATGTGGGTGCGCTCGCGGGGGCCGATGTCACGGAAGCCGGGAAGTATCGTAGGCCCGACCGCATTATAGTCGCCGATGATGGCGGCGGGTCCGGTCAGCGAGGTGCACAGTCGATGCAGCTGCCAGCGGTTGAGCCACTGGCCATGAGACAGATGCACGTTGGCGAAGGTGATTTCCCCAACATGAAGAATCTGGGCAATGCGCGGCGGCAGGCGCCCGGGCATGCGTGATACCGGCAGGGTGAATGTTTCGCCCGGGGTGACCTCGTGAGGGCTCCATGCGGCCAACCCGTAGATCCGGCGATCCATAGGCTCGTGAAACAGTGTACCCCCGGCGAGATCGGGAAGCCGGATCACCTGAGACGTTGCCTCCTGCATCAGAACCAGATCGGGCTTTTCCTGTTGGATCAGTTCCGCCACATCCTTTACGGCGGCGCCTGTACGGCGCAGGAGATTCCAGCTGATGATTTTCAACGTGACGATCCTTGGTCGCGAGTATTCAAGCGGGATAAGCCCCAAATGGGAACGTAAGTTCCCCGACGCAAGGAGATAGTCGGTTAAAGATAGGGCAGCAGCAGACGGGCCGCGGCGTCGCGGAACTGCCGCAGCGGCGGTCGACCGGAGATTTCCTCGAGCGTCAGCGGACGCGACTTCGCAATCTTGCGGTCGATCAGCGCGTCCATGGTGCTGGTGATGTCCTCGCCGTAACATTCCAGATTGAACTCGAAGTTGAGCCGCAGGCTGCGGACGTCCCAGTTGGCGCTGCCGAGCAGGCACCACTGGCTGTCGACCGTGACGAGCTTCGAGTGGTCGAACGGCGCGGGCGTAAGGAAGCAGGCGACGCCGCGCTGTAGAAAATTGGCAAGATGCGCCCGCATCGCCCAGTCCAGCAGGATATGATCCGACGCCTCGGGCAGGATCAGCTCGACGCGGACGCCGCGCAGTGCGGCGAGCACGATGGCCGATGACAGTTCGCTGTCCGGCAGGAAATAAGGTGACACGATCCTGAGGCGCTGCTTGGCCTCGCACGCGGCGACACCCATGACGGCCTCGAGCTTGCCCAGGTCTTCGTCCGGGCCGGAACTGATGCCGCGCGCCGGCATATCGCCCGCCGCCTTGAGCGCCGGCCACCATGCCGGTCCGTCCAGCGTCTCGCCCCGTGTGAAATGCCAGTCCTCGGCGAAGGTCAGCATGAGTTGGCCGACGACGGGGCCGCGTACCCGGAAGTGCACATCCTCCACCTGGCGCGGCCGATGCAGGACGCGGGTGTTCTCGGCGCCCAGATTCAGGCCACCGGTGAAGCCCAGTTCGCCGTCGACGACCAGGATTTTCTTGTGGCTGCGCATGTTCAGGAACGGCATCCGCCACGGCAGGACATGATGCATGAAACGGGCGACCGGGATTCCGGCGGCGCGCAAGCGGCGGACCGCGGGTGACCAGATGTAGCCGCTGCCGATGCCGTCGACGATGACCCTGACATCGACGCCGCGCTTGTGCGCCTCTGCCAGTGCCTCGATGAAAGACTCGCCCACCCGATCCGCTCGGAAGATATACGAGGCGACCGCGATGGTGGAGTGCGCGGCGCGGATGGCACCCAGCATGATCGGGTAGGCGGCGTCGCCATTGCCCAGCATGTCGATCTGGTTTCCCAGCGAGAGCGGGCGCTCTGTTACCCGCGCCGCCACGGCGGCGATGGTGGCGATCTGTTCGCTGAGACGTTCGCCAATCAGGTCCCTGTCGGCCGCCCCGGGATCCACCTCCGCCGACTCGCTGCTCGCGGCCCGCGCGCCGCGGCTGGTTTGCCCGGGCCGATCAGGCAGGGCGAGCCGCATGGCGCGGCGGGTGACCCGATTGATGCCAAAGGCGTAGTAGAGGAACGGGCCGAGCAGGGGAGACAGCCACGCAATGCCGATCCAGCCGATGGCCGCGCGCACGTTGCGCTTGCTCAGCAGGGCATGCCCCGTCACCAGCAGCGCGGCGATGATATGAGCGGCGATGAGAAACAGCTTCATGAACGCCATGGTAATTCCATACCAGGGATTGGCGACATGAATAACGTTGCTGAATGGCCTTCGGTTCGAGGCACCCATTGACCGCGCATGTCGGCTCGGCCAGCATGAACGGGTAAACGGGGAGGTTTGCATGGGCGAAGTCGCTGCGAGAGAGTACACCGATCCTGTCGTCGCCGCGTCCACAGGGACTGATTGGCGCGGCCTGATCACGCCGGAGGTCCGGGAACAGTACCGGCGCGACGGGGTGATTTTCCTCCGACAGGCGCTTCATCCTGAATGGCTGTTGCTGATCGAGCTGGGGTTGCAGCGGATCCTGTCCAATAGCGCGCAGACCAAGCACAAATTCTTCCAGGGTGAATCGGGCGAGTTCATCGAAACCGTCCGCAATTTCGAGCACAGTTTCGAGCTGCAGCGACTGATGTATGATTCCCCCATCGCCGACATGATGTCCGTGTTGTTGGGCTCCGAGCGCATCTGGCTCTATTCGGACGAATTCTTCCTCAAGGAAGGTCTGGGCAAGCGCACGCCCTGGCACCAGGACATGCCGTACTGGCCACTGGAAGGCGAGCAGATCGCCTCCATGTGGATCAGCCTCGATCCGCTGCCCAGGGAACAGTGTCTGGAGATGATTCCCGGTTCGCACCGGACGACCCGATATGACGGCTTCAGCCCGCGCGACGTCTCGGTCGATCCGACGCTGCCATATTATGGCGAGGACTTGCCCCCTCTGCCGAATATCGAGGCGGAACGGGACAAGTGGAACATAACGGCCTTCGACATCGAGCCGGGCGACGTGATCCTGCTCCACCCCGGTGTCCTTCATGGCGGCGGATGGACGCCCGAGGGCGGTCGGCGGCGCACGATCACCATCCGGTGCTATGGCGAGGATGTGGTCTACGCCAAACGGCCGGCCTCACGGCCGACCGTACCCCTGACGCCGGGGCTGTCGCTGCAACTCAAGCCGGGAGAGCCGCTGCGTTCCGCCTGGTATCCGCAGCTCAGACCGTTGCCGGCGCATCAGATCGCCCGCTGATCTCAGCGGGGGTTCGCAGGTTCAGTCGAAAGCATCGCGGCGGCGCGGCGTCATGACGCGTTCGACGTCTTCGCCGACGGCGTGCGCGACAGGCAGCACCAGCTTGAACAGAAGTCCGACCGCGCCCAGGAAGACGAACAGCAGGCCGATCGGGGACGAGAGCGCGATCAGGATGAAGCCGCAGAGAATGAGAAAGACAGGGGTCATGTTCGGTCTCGTTTGAAGGGCACCACGGGTGCGTGTTCTGGTTGCTCAACGCGGCGCCGAGACGTCAGTTCCGGTGGCTGGACCGTGGCGGTCTCTATTGGGTCTTGACCTGCTGCCATTGGCGTTTCGTCAGCCATTGCTTCGACAGTTCCCCGGCGTCGATGACAGCGGCGTTGCCGATTGTCGGCGTCAGGCGCTTGACGGTTTCACGCGCCTGGCTGGCCAGCGGCCGGTCCGCGCCGACGGCGGCGATCAGCAGCCACTTCATGCCTTCGCGCGGGTCGGCGGCGATGAATTTTCCCGTCACCAGATGCAGCCCGTATTCGTACTGGGCCCGCTGATTGCCGGCCTCCGCCGCCTGCGAGAACAGGGCCTGCGCCTTTGTGGGGTCCGCCGGGACGCCTTCACCGGCGGCGTAGGCGGCGGCGAGGTTGTACTGGGCGCCGGGCAACCCGGCGTCCGCGGCTTTCGTCAGCAGCGCCAGGCCTTTCCCGGCATCCTGTTGCACGCCGTCGCCGCGCAGGTACATCAGTCCCAGATTGGTTTGCGCGACCCCTGATCCCTTGTCCGCCGCCTTCTGAAACCATGTCGCCGCGGCCTGCCTGTCGCGCGACAACCCATTGCCGTCATACAGTGCCCGGGCCAGCGCGATCTGCGACTGGATGTGACCGGCTTGCGCCCCCCTCGTAAAAAGGGCGGCGGCGCGGACCGGGTCCGCCGGCATATTCCAGCCCTTGAGCTGCAGCGTTCCCAGAAGAAATATTGCTTCCCGATGGCCCCGACCGGCGGCCGACGACAGCAGCCGAATGACAGATGCCGGCTCCTGCTTTCCCAGTTTGCCGGTAAGACCCAGCACCGCGAGCGTGTACTGGGCGTCCGGATCCTGCTCCTTCGCGCGTTGCACCAGCAGATCGATCGCGGGCGCGGATGGGGGCCCACCGGAAGCCGCTGCAGCCGTTTCATCCGCTTGGGCGGGCGCGATGACGGCTTCCGGTGGCAGGACCGCCAATAGGCTGGCGGTCAAAAGAAGGGCGAGGGTGCGGGTCGGGGAAAATGCTGAGGTCGGCATGAGGGCCTCCGATCAGAAGTTGTCGCTGGCTGCTGGCTGTTGATTTTCGGCGCCGAACCAGCTGCCTCTCGTGAAGGCGGCGCTCGGCGCCTGCTCGGTCTTCGAGGCGGTCGCGGAATTGACGCTTCGACCCTTGCCGGTCACGGCGACATTGTCGCTGCCGTTGGACGTTTCGTTGCCGGCGGTGCTCGATTCCGAACCCTGGGTGCCGCTGTTGCTCTGTTCCGCATTCTGCGTCACCGAGCCGGTCGCGCCATCGCCCAGGTTCTGGACGACCTCGGTGTAGTTGCCGATGGAGGTCGAGCTGGAATTGTAGTTGGTGACATACTGGGTCAGTGCGCCCATGCCGCCGCTGCCGCCGCTCATCTGGCGCTGAAACTGGAATTGTGCGGAGAGGCTGGCAGAACGGGCCGAGTCCCAGGGTGTCTTGCCGATCTGCTGCGCGCTCGCCGGAGCGACGCCGGTGATGACGGCGACAGCCATGACGCAGATGGGAAAAGAAGCCTTCATCGGAAATCATCCTGTGCAAGAGGCTGTGGGGGGAGCCGCCGGGGAAGAGAGGGGGTCTTCCCCGGCGAAACCCGTTGGCTCGTCGTCGAGGCGTTACTCGCCGCCGCCCGTGTCGCCGCCCGGGTTGACCGAGGGAACATTGACGCTGATCGACTTGTTGTTGCCCACCGCGGTCGCAACCGAGTTCACCAGCGGGCGGTCGAGCGCGCCCATGTTGGTGTAGTTGTAGACGTTGATGTCGTAGACGTCCGACTTGGCGCTGACGTCGGCGATTGCGATCTGCTTCACGTCCGCGATGGCAAGCCGATCGTCGCCGGTGGCTTCGATATCGACGGTCAGGTTGTTGCCAACGGCGGTGGCCGAGCTGTCGACCGACGCGTTCAGGATGTCATAGACTTCCGACGTCGCCTTCACCTTGGCCGGCTCGACACTGCCGAGAGAACCCAGGCTCAGACCGTCCGAGGCGCTGTTTTCTCCGCCCAGCGTGATATCGCCAACGGCCCACTGCTCTTCATGAAGCTGGAGAGCCGTGTCGCCGCTGATGCTGGTGTTGTTGGCGACCGCGGTCGCGGCGCTGATCACTTCCGGCAGTTCGGTCAGGGCGTCCAGCGGTTCGGATTCGCCGGGCTCCATCTCGACGGTGATGCTGCCCAGATCGATCGTGGTGGAAACGCTGCCATTGACGCCATCGGCGGGAATGTCGGTCTCGTTGACATTGCCGTTTTCGATGGTGCCGGTGACCACGTCGCCGGTCGCGGTGCCGCCGGGGAGGAAATCGCCGCCGAGGCCATATTGAGCGTCGACGTCGATCGAACCCAGATCGACTTCCATCGGGCCGCCTTCACCGGGGCCAGAAGGTTGGTGGTTGTAGATGCCGCTCACGGTGGAATTCGCGGTCACGTCACCGATCGAAATCTGGAGATCTTCGAGCATGACCATGCCCGTGGGTTCCAGGGTGAAGTTGATGACGCCGGTTTTGGTGATCGTCTCGTTGATCTGGGCGTCCCAGCGCCAGTTGACGTCGTCGAACGCCTTGGCGGGCAGAGCGCCCATGGTCGCGAAACCCAGCACGGCGGCGGATACGCCGGCCAGAAGCCCTGCCTTATTGATGTTGATCGACATGATCAGAGTCCCTTTCTTTTTTCGAGGTAAGTGTTCATGAAATCGGTCCGCTCCAGCGCGCACTCCGGCGACGCGGGAAGACCGAGATATTCCGTCATGAATTGGTACACGGACATTTCCACGACGGACCGTACGCCGAGTTGCAGCGGTTCGTTCTTGATACGACCCGCGTCGAACTCGACGAGTTGAGAGCCGAAGAAACGGAAAACGTTTGCTTCGATCTCAAATCCATAAATCTGTTTCTGAAGAGAACTGACGTAAATGACGTCGAAGGTCTGCGCGTTTATCATGCGCAGATCGAGTCCGACATTGATGATGACTGTCCGCCCCTTGGCGCCGGCGCCCTGAATGAACAGTCCCGCCCCTTCGCTCAAGATGTTGTAGTTGAGCTCGGTGAGTGCGCCGAGGACCACGAAGTCACTGGCCCGGACCGGACCGACCGGCTGGCTTGCCTGCTGCGTGATCATCTTGGTTTCGGTCATCTTGTTTTCGGCCAGCGGAATCCGCAGATCGAAGCGTTCGACCATCCGTGTCTTGCCGGACTTGTAGAAGGCGCTCATCACCATCTCGCTGATGCCCTGGCTGGCGACGGAGCTTTCGCCCAGGCCTTCGCGCTGTCCGGTCTTGTCGGCGACCTCGCCGACCGAAATCACCGGCAGTCTGTTACCCGGCTGGCTCGCCAGCGCGGCGAGGCAGCGCGTGTACGGCGTGTCGTTGTTGGTGACGGGGAAACTGAGGGTCGGCTCAACACCTTTGCTGCCGTAGATCTGGGTTGCGCCACAACCGGCCAGCGTCGCGCCGAGCAAGGTTGTGATGACTAGTCTTGCGATAAACATAGGCCCTCCCGTTTGACAAAGTGCCAAACGCCTAACAGTGATTGTGAATTCAGGATCCGTTGGCTCAAGACCCATTCTGGGTAGCTGGAAGATCGCTTCGTAAACTCGATTTAGGCAAGATAGAGGCAAATAAAGGCGGATAGTAAGGGCTGCATTGTGGGTATTACATTTGATATTTATTGAGATGATATTTTCCCTAAAGGGTAAAAATGGATATTTTTTGGATTTTATGATCCGCTAGGCGGCAAAATTATCGCCGCCGCGCCCGCATTGGAAAAGCCGCGCCGCAAATTCCACACGGATTGTGATGTTTCATGATTCAGGAAGCCGTTTCGGCGGTGGTTGGAGCTTTTCCAGACTCCGGCGGCGGCAAGACCGCTCTAGTCCTCGTCCGGGCTAAGAAGCGGAAATTACGAGGTAGACGGCTTGCATGTCTTCAAAGCGGGCTCCAGGTGAGGCAATTAGCATTTCGGTGCACGGCACCGTCACTGGAGGTATGAAGATGTTGAGGTTAGGGCTGGTTTTGGGCTTTGCGGTCTTTGCGCCGGTTTCCAGCGGCTTCGCCGGAGAACCTATCGCGGATGTCACGTCCATCGACGCACCCGAAGGGGTGCGACCGCAGCCTGTTCGTCCCACCGTGGGTATCAGGCCGCCCCAGTCAGGCGTGCCTGGGCAACTCGATTCCTCGGCTCCGCCGGCAAGCGTGCCTGCGGAGGGGCCGCGTCCAGGCGACGAGACGGCGATCCCTATCGAAAAAGTGGCGGCCTCCAGGGACGATGCCCCCGATGATCGTCAATCGAGCAGCGCTCCCGTCGATGGCTGGACCGGATTATTGAACGGGGATGATGCCGAAGCGGCGGAAGGGGCGAAACCGGAGGACCATCAGGATGACTGGACGGCGGAGTTTCGCTAGCGGATCCTCAGGAGGCGCATGAGCTGTCGTGGCCATAGCCATGATTGAGGGCCCAGATCGCCGCTTCGGTGCGATTTCTCGCACGGATCTTCTTGAACACGGTCTTGATGTGAACCTTAACGGTTCCCTCGGCGATATTCAGCCGCTTGGCGATGATCTTGTTGGGATAACCGTGGGCAAGGCAATTGAGGATGCACTGCTCGCGCGCCGACAAATCCGGGGGAAGATCGTTCGCCGGCTCGGCCATCCGCAATGACCGACCCGATACCAGGACATCGACGAGGTCGCTGGGCAACACTTTCTCGCCGGTGATGACGAGCATCAGCGACTGCTTGAGCGCATCAGGCGTGATATCGCGCAGCAGATAACCGTTGGCCCCGGCCTTCATGGCGGCCTTGAGCTGCTGCAGTGACATCTGGTCCGACAGCACCACGACTGGGGTCTCGGTGGAACTGCAGAGATGCGTCAACTGCTGTTCCTCCTCGCTGGCTTGTTCGAGTTGCGTGGTGAGCGCGACCAGGATGAGGGAAGGCTGCTGCTCGGCCGTCAGGTCTTCGGTCTGACTGATGTCCGGCGCTTCAAGCGTCACGGTGAAAACAGAATCGCGAAGCAGCATTTTGAGCCCTTCGCGAAAGAGTTTGCTTCGGTCGACAAGCCATATGGCATGTTGCCCCATTCGTCCCCTCTTGGATCGAATTCACATTAAACTTTAAGCAGTTGCTCAGGCGATAATCCCGCCTGTCCAACGCTCTGGAACTAACCCAAGGTGCCCATCACATCCTTGTGATGCCGGAGAAGTTTGGTTCGATTGTGTCAGAATAATGGTTTGAATGCGCTCCTTGTTGCGAAAATCGTGGGCGCGAGACTTTCTGCCTCCTGAAGAGAAGAACTAATCTAGATCAGTCTTTGATATGTTCTATATTGAATCGGTATCATGATACAGACAGTGTGCTGCGAGAAAATGTCTTCAGCGGTGCTGCTGGAATGAAATCCATCAATACTGCCTACAATCTTGCATTCAGTGAGAGACTTTGCCCTTTATCGGCAGGCTGTGTGACGCGGGATTTCGTCCTGCGGCTGTAGCGGCGGTCCCGCGCTCAGGGCCCAAGCAAGCCGAAAATTTTTTGATGGGCCCAGGAACTCAGCCGGAAAGATCGCGTTTCAACAATATCCCTCCCCCGGGGATACCGCTTCTGCGGTGACTTCCTAGACTTCCGACCTCCGCCACATGCGGGGACGGCAGGGCGCCCGGATCCCCCCTCCCGGGCGCCCTCATTTTTTCTCGCGTTCCGTTGCGTCGTACTGCAAGGCGGTGGCCATTCGCCAGCCGGCCTGATCGGTCAGAAACGCGAAATCATTCCCCAGCTCCACCGTTTTCCAGAACCTGCAGGCTCTCGGCGCGGCGCTCCCGGTTGGGCGGATCACAACGTCGAATGCATGGCCATCCCGATCCGTCCAGGCAAACCCGCCGCGCTGACCGTCTGGACCCGACTCCGACCATGGCTCGATCCCGCCGGTCAGGTCGCGCAGGCGGTATACGACATCAAGCATCATTTCCGACCGCATCGCATGCATTCTCGATTCCCTCACGCTGCGTGAGCCCCATCCTTTGTCGGACTATGGCTCTTGGGCAAGAAAGAATAACTTTTAGTGATGTGGTTTGACCGGTGAAGATTGAGGGCGATATAGTATGTTCATGAAATGTTCCTATAGGCGGCGTGCTTTGGACCGGTGGCAAAATCCCTCTTCGAACTACCCCTCCATTAACTGGATCCGGCGATAAAGCGCCAGGGGAAGCCCTGATACGTCGCCGAAGTAGAGGTAGTCGGCGGTTGCGCCGGTAAGCTGGCGAATGCGGCCGAGAGTCTCCGGATGGGGATAGCTTTCGCCCCGCTCGTACTTGCCGTAAGCGCCTTCCGCCACGCCCAGGGCCTCGGCGAACGCACGCCGCGTCGCATATGAACTCGCCTCTCGAACGGATTGGAGGCGCCGGGAAAAGTCAGCGAGATGGGGCGAAAGGAGTTTGGGCATTGCCAACCTGAGCGTAAGCGACGGAGACATATGGCGGAATTCGTTCGCCATTGGAAATATAACCAAAAGTAATATTACTGGATAGCGGCGTGAAGTGACGACGCCATCGTCCTGGCCGCCCCGTGCATCACGAAAGGACCGAACATGCCCATGATGGCCGTTCCGCCGGAGTCCCGTGAAGTTCTTCTTCACCGGGAGGCGGTTGATCTGCTGACCTTCCTGGAGCGTCAGGAACGACTCACCTTTCTCCATCCCGCGGATGGTCAGGCGCTGGCAGGAAGTCCGCGTGAGCGGGACGCCGCCATCTCGCGCTTCCGCCGTCTCGGTATGCGGGGCGGCGTTCCCGACCTGATTGTCGCCGCGCCCGGCGGCATGACCGGCTGGGTCGAGCTCAAAACGGGTGGCGGATGCCTCTCGGCGGCGCAGGCGGGCTGGCGCGAGAGCCTTCGTGGGCTCGGCCACAATCACAAGGTGGTGCGTGACATGGACGGTCTGGTCGCCATGCTGCGCGGCCTGGGCATCATGGCCTGAGCGCGCCCATGACGGCGAAACGAAACATGAGCCCGGAATACCGCCGCTATCTGGCGGGAAAGCTGATGCAGATGGCCGGTTCGGGCCGCACGCAGGGACAAGCCGGCCGCGCGCTCGGCATCGCGCCGCGCGTGACGGGACAGATCTGCCGCGAGAACGGCATCGAGTTCCTCGCCATCGGCCTGCGCCGCCGCACCGAAACCGGCCCGCCGGTTCTGGTGCCCGAGTTGCAGGAGGCCGTCGATGAGTTACGGCGGCATCACGCGCCCGTCTGCGCCGAAAACACCATTCGCCGGCCCCACATGATCCCGCGCCCTTACACGGCGCGAACACTCTTTCGTGTAGGCGAGCGATGGGGCGTGACGGCGGAGGAGGTGTTGGCGCTCGCACGTGAACGCCGATCGAGCCGCGCATCCTGACCCTGACGGAGTAGAATAGAATGGCAAGACGCGGCAGGCCGCGAAATCCCCAGGCCAAACGGCGACAGACCACGCTGGCGGGCCGGGCGCCGGACCGCGATCACGGCACGCTGCAGCAGCAGATGCGACGTGCCGAAATGGTCGGCGCGCGATTGGTCCTGATCGAGAACGGTCGTGTTCTCGCGGACCGGGACGCGGACCTCTCCTACTCGCGGCTCGCGATTCTACTCGCGGGCGGTGCGATCACGCGCCGCCAGTTCGAGGCGGGCGAGAAGTACCAGCACCTGGCATGGACCGCCCATGGCCGTCCCTTCGTGCGCGGATTGGACATCGCGAGGCCGCGCGACGGTGCGCGGTCGATGGCGGAACCCGACATGCTCGATGGCGACGACCGTCGCCGCACCGTGGCGCGGCGACTGCTGGCGAAGGTGGACGACTATGTGAAGGCGCTCGACAGAGAGGCCGCGGACTCGGTGAAGCGCGCCTGCCAGTTCGACCGGGACGCCGATGTCGCCTCGCTCCGGCTGGGTCTGACGGCGCTGGCGGCCTGGTGGGGTCTGTAGCGCCGTTCGTCTTCCAATCCCCTTGCCCGTGCCGCGTCCGCCGTCCTACCCTGCGCGCCGGATAGACCGGACGGTAACGTCCGGCTGGACTCAGGATTTGTAAAGGGGATCGAGATGCGGGCATGGCGGGCCGAGACGTTCGGCGAGGCGATTGATGTTCTGAAGCTGGTCGATGCACCGGTGCCGGAGCCGAAGGGCAATCAGATTCAGGTGAAGGTGACCGCCGCTGGCGTGGGTCTGCCGGATGTGCTGATGATCCGCGGCAACTACCCGGCCGTCGCCGCGCCGCCGGTGACCCCTGGCCAGGAAGTGGTCGGCGTGGTGACCGCCGCCGGTCCAGAGGCGGATGTGAAGATCGGTCAGAAGGTCATGACCTCGACCCAGTTCGCCAGCGGCGCGGGCGGCTTCGCCGAATACTGCCTCGCCTCGACCAATTCGGCGATGACCATCCCGAAGAACATGAGCGACGAGGAAGCCGCCGGTTTCTTCGTGCCCTATCACACCGGCTATGTCGGCCTGGTGCAGCGCGGCCAGATCAAGGCGGGCGAGACGCTGCTGGTTCTGGGCGGCGCCGGCTCGTCCGGCTCGGCGGCGATCATGCTGGGCAAGGCCATGGGCGCGACCGTCATCGCGACGGCGAGCAGCGCCGACAAGGCCGAGTTCTGCCGCAAGCTCGGCGCGGATCACGTGATCAACTACAGCGAACAGCCGATTCACAAGGCCGTGCGGGAACTCACCGGTGGCGCTGGCGCCCAGATCGTCTACGACCCGGTTGGCGGCAGCGCCTACGAGGCAGCGACCAAGTGCATTGCCCAGCATGGCCGCATCGTGTTCATCGGCTATGGCAGCGGGACGTGGCCCAAGGTCGATCCGCTGCATGTCGTGCTGAAGTCCTACACGCTGATCGGCGCCTTCGCCGGCGCCCGGACGACGGAAGAAACCCGCGCCCACCACGCGCATCTGGTCGAGCTTGCCGAGGCCGGCAAGATCGGCGTGCCCGTGGACAAGGTATTCGATTTCGATCATGTGCCGCAGGCCATCGACCGCCTTGCCAGGGGCGAGATGCTCGGCAAGGTCGTGGTCAAGCTGTAACGGGGGGAAGAGCGGGATGGACCGGTTCGAGGACTATAACCAGATCGCTGACCGGCTCGCCGATCACGCGCGGGACGGCACCACCGATTCCGCGCCGGACATCCTGCGCATTCCGGCCTCGTACTATCTCGATCCCGAGCTCTGGAAGATCGAGGTCGAGCGGATTTTCAAGCGGGTGCCGCTGCTGCTCGCCTTCACGGGCGAGCTGCGTCAGCCTGGCCGGTACAAGGCGATGAAGGCGGCCGGCGTGCCGGTGGTGATGATCCGTGGCCGCGACGGCGTGGTGAGGGCCTTCCTGAACGCGTGCCGTCATCGCGGCGCGCGGGTCATGGAGGAGGGGACTGGCAAGTGCGTGCGGATGGTCTGCCCGTATCACGCCTGGGCCTATGACGAACGCGGCGCGCTGGTGAAGGTGGCCGATCCGGAGAAGTTCGGCGATTTCGACACGGCGGGCGAAGGCCTGACCGAGCTGCCCTGCGCCGAAGTGGCCGGCCTGATCTTCGTCAGCCTGACGCCGGGCGCCGCAATGGACATCGACGCGTGGCTGGGCGGCTTCCGCGAGGAACTGGAGAAGCTGGAGATGGCGGACTGGGAAGTCTGCGCCACCCAATCTCTGGAGACGGCCAACTGGAAGCTGGCTCATGACGGTTATGTGGACGGCTATCACATCGCCTCGCTCCATCCCAAGACCATCGCGGCGTTCTCCCAGTCCAATGTGCTGACCTATGATGCCTTCGGCCCGCATCAGCGGATCGGCTTCGCGCATCACAACATCCTGCCGGTAACCGAAAAGCCGCCGGCGGAGCGGACGCTGAATGACGGCCTTACCGTGATCCGCACCATCTTCCCGCATGTCTCGCTGGCGGTGCGCCATGGCGAGGGCGGCGTGGTGTCCCAGCTGTTTCCCGGCCCGACCCACGATACGTCCTACACGATCCAGGCCTTCCTGGCGCCCAAGGTGCCGGAAACCGAGGAAGAGAAGGCCATGTTCGGCATGCGCACCAAGATGCTCTACGAGGTGGTGCGGGACGAGGACTACAAGACCGTGGACGGCGTGCAGGAAGGCCTGGCCTCGGGCGCGATCCCGGATGTGATTTTCGGCCGCAACGAGATCGGCAACCAGCGGCTGCACAAGTGGATCGCCTATTACTGCCAGGAAACGCCCGACCCATCGGCGAGGCCCGATCTCTAGGCGCAAGCAACGGGATGATGTCCGGTCTTGGCGGCGGTAGACTGGCGGCTTCAGCATTGGAGCGCCCATGACATCCTCTCTCGCCCATCGGATTGAGGCCATCGACTGGCAGGCAATTGCCACCGACCTGGACGGGCAGGGCTGGGCGCTGGTGCCCGGCTTGCTGTCGGTCTTGGAGTGCACCGGGCTCATCGGTCTTTATGACCGCGAGGATGGGTTCCGCAAGCAGGTGGTCATGGAGCGCCACGGCTATGGGCGCGGCGACTACAAGTACTTGTCCTATCCGCTTCCCGGGCCGGTCGCGGCGCTTCGCGAAAACCTCTATCCGCCGCTGGCGCGCATCGCCAATGGCTGGAATGGCGCGCTGGGGGTCGACGTGCGGTTTCCGGACGTCCATGCCGACTTCCTGCGCCGGTGCCATGAGGCGGGCCAGCGGCGACCGACACCGCTCCTGCTGCGATATGGCGCGGGCGACTACAATCATCTCCATCAGGACCTTTACGGCGAACAGGTGTTCCCGCTGCAGGCGGCGTTCCTGCTGTCCTCGCCCCAGGACGATTTCACCGGCGGGGAATTCGTGCTGACCGAACAGCGGGCGCGCATGCAGTCACGCGTCGAGGTCGTGCCGTTGCGGCAGGGAGACGGAGTGATCTTTCCGGTCAACCAGCGTCCCGTCAGAGGCGTGCGCGGCATCTCCCGCGCGGTCATGCGTCACGGCGTCAGCCGGTTGCGCTCGGGCGCGCGGTTCACGCTGGGTGTCATCTTCCATGACGCCGCCTGACGTTCAGTTGAGCAGGCCGCCCAGCTTCTGGTTAAGGTCGGCGACCGCGTCGCGCATGCTGTCCAGGTGCGGGTGGATGCGCAGCGCTTCCTCGAAGGCGATCAGAGCGCCGGCTTCATCACCCCGGCGCAGGCAGATCTGTCCATAGCCGGACAGCGCCCCGAAATGGCGCGGCTCGAGCCGCAACGTCTGGACGATGTCGGCGACGCTGTCTTCGTCACGGTCCATCAGGAAAAGAACGGTGGCCCGCTTGTTCCAGCCTTCCGCCCACATGGGAAAAGTGGCCACGACACGGTCTAGCTCGCGTTCCGCCACTTCATAGGATCCGGCGCGCATCATACGCAGCGCCCGCGCCATGCCGTCGGCGGCGTTCGGGTGAGGATGCGACGTCCATACGCTCCAGATCATGGATTCGGTTTCGTCGACGGGACGGGGCGGATGCGGGGCCGCCAATTCAGCAAACAGCGAGTCCAGCATGCGGGGCACGCCGCCAGCCGGTTTGCGATCCGGCGCTGTGACGATCAGGTCGATGACCTGGCGGTAGACATCCATGACTGCGCCTCCCTGCGCGTGACGCGTAGGCCGAACCTACGCCCGATCCGCGGCCGAGGGAAGAAGCCGCTTGCGGCGGCGCCGGAACAATTGCGTATTTATCGTTGAAATCGCATGGAAATCCGGCGAGGAGCTTGTGCTGTCATGAAAACGGCGGCGCCATTGGCGCCGCCGTCTCTTGCATGTCGTCTGGTCTCTGACCGACGGATTACGGCATCAGCACCGTATCGATGACGTGAACGACGCCATTGGACTGGTCAACATCGGCGATGGTGATCTTGGCCTTGTTACCCTTGGTATCCTTGACCCACCAGCCGCCGTCCTTTTCCATCAAGGTGATCTTGCCGCCTTGAACGGTGGTGAACTCGGCCTTGCCGCCATTGGCCTTGGCCGCTGCCGCGATACTGGCGGCGTCATGATCGCCAGCCACAACGTGGTAGGTCAGAATGCCGGTCAGCTTTTCCTTGTTCTCGGGCTTCACCAGCGTGTCCACCGTGCCGGCGGGCAGCTTGGCGAAGGCGGCGTCGGTCGGCGCGAAGACCGTGAACGGGCCAGGACCCTGCAGCGTCTCGACCAGACCGGCGGCCTTTACAGCCGCCACGAGAGTGGTGTGATCCTTCGAGGCGCTGGCGTTCTCGACAATGTTCTTTGACGGCGACATGGCGGCGCCGCCGACCATCTTCGTCGCGGACGAGGCCTGCGCCGCGGGAGCGCCCATGCTTTCCGCGAGAACAGCGGTCGGCGCGGCGGTCAGGGCAACAGCGGCGGCCAGCATCAGGGCGCGATGAGTGGTGTGAATACGCATGAGTGTCTCCTATAGACCTTCCAGTTCCTCCCTATAGAGGAATGTATAAGTTACGGGGGGTGAGCGATTATGGATGACCGAGTGTCCCAATAATTTTCTAATATTAAAATATTTTGCTGAATTTTATATTTGTCGGAACTTTAGTCGATCATGGTGGTTTGTGTCTGTTGGCCAATAAGATCCCCACTATACGGCGGGTATGCGCCGCAGGATCACGCGGCCTGTCCCGCGCTCCACCCCGACGACCAGGCCCACTGGAAATTGTAGCCGCCCAGCCAGCCGGTTACGTCGACCACTTCCCCGATGAAGAACAGCCCCGGCACGTCGCGCGCCTGCATGGTTCGAGAGTCCAGATTCTGCGTATCGACGCCACCGGCCGTGACCTCAGCGGTCCGATACCCTTCCGTGCCCGCCGGGACGATACGCCAGTCATTGACCGCGGCCTCGATGGTGCGCAGCCGCTTGTCCGACAGATCGCCCATGGTGCCGGTGATGGCCTGACGTTCCACAACCGCTTGCGCCAGGCGCTTGGGCAGCAGCGTAGACAGGGCGGTTTGCGGCGCCTGCCGTCCATTGTCGGCCCTGGCTTGCCGCAGGGTGGCGTAGACATCTGTCTGGGGCAGCATCGATACGGCGATTTCCTCGCCGCCGCGCCAGAACGAGGAAATCTGCAGGATTGCAGGCCCGCTCAGGCCGCGGTGGGTGAACAGGATCGCTTCCTGGAAACGGGTCTTGCCGCAGCGTACCGCCGCGCCATCGACGGAAACGCCTGCCAGAGGCTTCAGGCTTTCCAGCATTTCCGGCGTGAATGTCAGCGGGACGAGCGCGGGGCGGGGCTGGACGATCCGCAGGCCGAACTGGCGGGCGATATCGTAGCCGAAGCCCGTCGCGCCCATCTTGGGAATGGACAGACCGCCGCAGGCGACCACCAGTGATTGCGCTCGCCATTGGCCCACGGGGCCGGTCAGGATGAATTCCGCGTCGCGGCGTTCGACCGTGTCGATTTTTGTACCCAGGCGAAGCACGGCGCCGTGGCGCTTCATCTCGGTCACCAGCATGTCGACGATCTGGGTCGCCGAACCGTCGCAGAAAAGTTGCCCCAGCGTCTTCTCGTGCCAGGCGATGCCGTGACGCTCGACCATGGCGATGAAGTCGCGCTGTGTATAGCGCTTGAGCGCCGAGATGCAGAAGCGGGGATTCTCCGACAGATAATTGGCCGGCCCCGCGCCCAGATTGGTGAAGTTGCATCGGCCGCCGCCGGAAATGCGAATCTTCTCGCCCGGCGCGAAGCCGTGTTCGATGACCAGGACCGAACGACCCCGCCGCGCCGCCTCGATCGCGCACATCATGCCGGCGGCGCCGGCGCCGATCACCACTACGTCGAAAGAGTCCAAGGCCGCCTGCGTCTCCGATTACCGCTGCGCGGTTCATAGCACGGCTTCACAAGCGGCGCGCGGCTCAACCCATATAGGGCCGCGCCGCGGCGATGGCCGGCCCGCAGGACGGGACAACTTCGGCCACCACGCTCTCGGCGCTGGTCATGCCGAACGCCACGCCCAGCGCGGTCGCGGCGCTCCAGCCCCACCGTTCCGACACGCGTTCCGACAGGGCGGCGGGCGCCTCACCGAGGCACGTGGTGACCTGAGCGATCACCTCGCGCGGGGCAGAGGCCAAGGTTTCGCTGAGTTCGGCCTGAAATGGCTCGAGGACGAAAATGCTCAGCATCGACATGAGGAATTCGTTCACGGGACGGCCTTTTCATGAGGGGGCGGCGCGTTACGCGTTTTCCAGAGACTGTACGCGACGCCCGAAGCGAGGATGGCGAGGGTGATGCCCAGCGACGCGGCCGCCGGGAATTTTTCCATGCCCAGCAGGTCCGCGACGAAGACCTTGCCGCCGATGAAGATCAGCAGGATGGCCAACGCGGTCTTCAGGTAGTGGAACCGGTCGACGATGGCCGCCAGGGCGAAATACAGCGCGCGCAGTCCGAGGATGGCGAAGATGTTCGACGTGTACACGATGAAGGGATCGGTCGTGATCGCGAAGATCGCCGGGACGGAGTCGACCGCGAAGATGACGTCGGCGATCTCGATCAACACCAGCGCGAGGAAGAGGGGCGTCGCGAACCAGACCGCCTTGCCGCTGACAGGGTGGGGCTTGCGCACGAAGAAGTGCTGGTCGTGCAGCTCGTCCGTCACATTGAAGCGGCGGCGGATGAACTTGAGCAGTGGGTTGTCGCCAATGGATCGGGGCTTGTCGTCGAACATCAGCATCTTGATGCCCGTCAGGATCAGGAATGCCGCGAACAGGTACAGCACCCACGAAAATTCCGAGACGATCGCTGCGCCGAAGCCGATCATGATGGCGCGCAGGACGATGACGCCCAGAATGCCCCAGAAGAGCACGCGGTGCTGATAGAGGCGCGGAATGGCGAAATAGGTGAAGATCAGGGCGATGACAAAGACGTTATCCATCGCCAGGGTCTTCTCGACCGCGAAACCGGTGAGATAATTCATCCCGGCTTCCGCGCCGAGATACCACCATACCCAGGCGCCAAACGTGATGCCAAGGCTGATGTAGACGCCGGACATCAAGAGGCTTTCCCGCACGCCGATCTCCCGCTCCTTACGGTGCAGGATACCAAGATCAATCACGAGAAGGCTGATGACGATGCCGATGAACGACAACCACATCCACAGCGGCTTGCCGAGCCAGTCGGCAAACAGAAACTCCATGTCCAAAATGGGCACTCCCTCTGCTGTCGGCTTGCGATATCGAAGAAGGTCCGACATCGCGGGAGCGCCGACAAATCCCGCCAGAGGGGCCCGGACCACGGGTTGAGCGCGAATTGGGGATGCGAGCGGCCGTCGTCAAGGGCGTGCGGTAGATTTTTTTCGCACCTTGAATTTGTCTCCGGAATCGCCACTTGAACGGCACTGGGTCCGGGCCCCTCTGGCGGCGGTTGCCGCGATGTCGGACTCTTCCACCTGACGGGCGCTTGTGGCGTCTGAATTCTGGGAGTTTCCCATGGCTTATGCCGGATCGACGACTTTCGAAAACTATCAGCCCGCTGACGAGACTCACGCCGCGGCACGCGTTCGCCTCGACGCCATTGCGCGATTCTTCGACAGCGCCTTCACCCTACCCGGAACCAACATTCGTTTTGGCGCGGATGCCCTGCTGAACCTGTTCCCGGGTGCCGGCACGTTGCTGTCCAGCGGCGTGTCGGCCTATCTGGTCTGGGAGGCCCGGCGCCTCGGGGCGCCCAAGATTCTGATCGGGCGGATGCTGGCGAATGTCGGCGTCGACACGGTCATCAGCGCCGTTCCCTTGGTGGGCTGGGTCGGCGATGTGTTCTTCCGGGCCAATCTGCGCAATATGAAACTGCTGCGTGACCATCTGGACAAGGTGGCGCGCAACCGGGTCGAGGAAGAGTCGATCACGACCACGTGGAGGGTCGTGCGTTGAAAGCGTTTCTCTGGATCGTGACGTCGATCTTCATTGCGTTCTGGACGATCTCGGCGTGGGTCGCCTATGCCGTCATCGATGTCTCGGGCAACTGGGCGTCGGGGAACGCCGACGCCGTCACGTCGCACCCCGAAACGGTCGAGACCCTTTCCTGGTTGGCCCGCGTACTGGCAGGCACCGGTGAATTCATCGTCATCGCTGTCTGGGCCGTGGGTACGCTGATAATGGCGGCGGTGCCGTGGCTGCTGGGCAAGCTGATCGATCGCGCTCGTCCGAAGCCGGTGTTGCAGTGGCATCCGGACGACCCGCGCGCGGCCCCGCGTAACCCCGGTTCGCAGCGGATACCCTGATCCGTTCAGTGACCCATGTGATCGTGCGCGTCATGGTGTTCGGCGGGCATGGTCGGCGCGGTCGCGCCGGCGCCCTCGACACTGAACACCACGTCAACAGTGCCGGCGTCTCGAAATGTCAGCGTACCGGGAAAGGATTCACCCTCTTTGAGGGGCCGTTTCAGATTCATCAGCATCAGGTGGTACGAACCCGGCTTCAGAGCGACCGTAGCGCCCGGCGCCAGTTCAATGCCATTCATGAGATGACGCATGCCCATCACGCCATCCCTCATGGTGGATTCGTGAATCTCGACCTTCTCGGCGATGTCGGCTGTCGCCGAAATCAGCCGGTCGGCCTTGTCGCCGCGATTGACGACGTCCAAGTAGCCACCGGCTACCTTGGCGCCGCCGGGCGTGGCCCGCGACCAGGGATGGATGATTTCCAGGTCGCCCGCCGCGGTTGCATGCGCGTGCGGCTCGGCGGCGATGGCCGGCGCGGCGGCGAGAAGAACCAACGCGGCGAGAGCCGAACGAATCCTGCTGTAGCGAAACATGACACCTCCTGGGCTGGTTCGGGCGGAGTTTCCATGCCCCCATGCGCAGGGTCAAGCCGCAAGGGGGTCGTCAATCCCATGATGGCTTCCTATGATACCGCCGCGCGGTGGCGCCGGAGCATCGCGGGCACTTACATCCAAGGAGAACATCCATGAATCCCAAAATGTTGGCTGTTTCGCTGTCGCTGGCCTTCGCTGCAGCCGTGCCATTTGGCGTCATGGCGGCGGAAACCGCCGCGACGACCGCGCCGTCGGCGGCGTTCGAGCAAGCGCCTTTGCCCTATGCCTTCGACGCGCTCGAGCCGGTCATTGACCGGCAGACCATGGAAATCCACCATGGCCGCCATCATGCCGCGTATGTGAAGGCCCTGAACGCAGCGATCACCGACACGCCCGCCCTGCAGGGCAAGACCCTTGATGAGATCCTGGCGTCCGTTTCATCCGCCTCTCCGGCGGTGCGGAACAACGCGGGTGGCCACTATAACCATACGCTTTTCTGGACGCTGATGGCCCCGGCCGATCAGCGCGGCGCGCCGTCCGATGCCTTGAAAGCCCAGATCGACAAGGATTTCGGCTCCTGGGACAACTTTAGCAAGGCCTTCGAGGAAGCGGGGACCAAACGCTTCGGCTCGGGCTGGGCGTGGCTGATCTGGTCGGACGGGAAGTTGAGGGTCATCTCGACACCGAACCAGGACAATCCCCTGATGGACATCGCCGAGGTCAAGGGCACGCCGATCCTTGCGAACGATGTCTGGGAGCACGCCTACTATCTGAAATATCAGAACAAGCGCGCCGACTATCTGAAGGCGTGGTGGCAGGTCGTGAACTGGGCCAAGGTGAACGAGCTGTTCGCCGCCGCGACGGAGTAAGATCCAGAGGCATTCCGGCCCGGGCCGGAATGCCTCGTTCTCTCGGGGCTGGCCGGCTCAGCCCAGCGCGCCGTCCTCGTCCTTGCGGGAGCAGATTTCGTAGAGCATGGCGCAATCGTTGCGCATCTGTGCCTGGGTGACATTGCTTCCCGGCGGCACGCTTTGCGTCAGCCAGACATTGCCGCCGATGGTCGATCCGGCGCCAATGGTGATGCGACCCAGAATGGTGGCGCCGGAATAGATAACGACGTCGTCCTCGACGATGGGATGACGGGCGATGCCCTTGATCAGGGTGCCGTTCTCGTCGGCGGGGAAGCTCTTCGCGCCCAGGGTCACGGCCTGATACAGCCGCACCCGGTCGCCGATGATCGCGGTCTGGCCGACCACGACCCCGGTGCCGTGATCGATGAAGAAAGCTTCGCCGATCTCTGCCGCCGGATGGATGTCGATACCCGTGCTGGAATGAGCGATCTCTGAAATCAGCCGGGCCGGCAGCGTGGCGCCCAGCTTGTATAAGGCGTGCGCCACGCGGTAGTGGATGACAGCCGTCATTCCGGGGAAGCAGATCAGGATTTCCGAAATGCTCGTGGCCGAGGGGTCGCCCTTGTAAGCCGCATGCAGGTCGCTGACCAGCATGTCCCGGATCGCCGGCAGTTGCTCGCCAAAGGCCCGCACGATCCGCGTCGCCCGTGCGCGAATGTCGCTATCGCTGTCATTATCGGAATCCGCCGAGAACATCAGGCCGCGCCGGACCTGTTCGGTCAGCGCGTTGAGCGCCGTGTTCAGGGTGCTGCCGACGAAATAGTCGATGCTGTCGTGGTTGAGATCGGGACGACCATAATGCGTGGGAAACAGCGCCGCCGAGATCAAATCCATGATGCGGGAAATGGTATCCCGCTCCGGGAGTTCGCTGATCCGGCCGCGAAACCGGATATTGTGCTTGATCTCGCGCGATTGGCGCAGGCCATCGACGATACCATCAAGGTTCCAGTCGGTCTGGTGGGCCTGGTCGTGACTGGCCGGCGCCTGGGCGTCAAAAGTCGGCTTTATCTGGACTGACATTTCGGCTTCCGAGAATGAAGAAAGCCCGGCTTTCCGAGGTCCGCCAGGCGCATTGTTGGCGTCAGTGTACCGGAGATAGCCCGATACGGGCTAGAGACAATTGCCGATCAGCGGCTTGGCGCGCCGCCGCATGCTTCTGCTGCTGGGCCAGCTGCAACCGGAGTTGCGCCGCGCCGACGCGCCCATACTTCCTCCACGTCTTTCGCAGGCGGTTGGCGACGACGTATTTCCGCCGCATCGCGGACACAAAACGGCGTTGATCGGCCTGCATCATTTTTTTACCGGATGGCCGGAACAATTTGTCGCGCGCATCGTTTGAAGGCCTTCGGAAGGTTGTGCGAGTGGCCTGTTTTGCCGCTAACGTTAATTTAATAATATAAAATGTTACGGTAACGAATTGATAAAATTCACAAATCTTTACTGCGTGGGTTCATTTTTTTCTGGCGCTGGACGCTCGCATGGCTATTTCTTGTGAAAATGCCGTTTAGACGGTTTTACGAATCCATTGGGTCAAATTAGCAAAGGGAGCTCCCATGAAGCGCTTGGACAACAAGCTCAAGCTATCGGTGTCGCTGCTTGCATTGATGAGCGGCGGCGCGTTGCTTGCTTCAACCGCGCAGGCTGTCACCATCAGTGATGCGCAGAATTCCGTCGTCATCACCACCGATGCTTCCGACCTCACCGTCGAGGAAACTGGCGACGTGTCGCCGGGTGGCATCCTGGTTCAGGGTGGCGTGGACGGTGATGTCCTCAACGACGGGTCCATCGAATTCGTCGACAGCCCCATCGCGTCGGACAGCAACAGTGTCATCGCCGATGCCGTCGCCCTCGAGATCCTGGGTAACGTGGGTGGAGACGTCACCAACAACGGCGCGATGATCGCCACGTCCGATGCGGGCGTGAGTGTCATTTCCGATTTCTCGGACACCATCGCCATCGATGAAGATAGCTCGTCCAGCGCCATGTCCTACGCGACCGGCCTCTGGTTGAACACGGTCGACGGCGACGTCACCAACAATGGCGACATCACCGCGACGGCGACGGCCGACGCCTCTTCCGACATCAGCGCCGATTCCGATCTGGATTCGGCCCTGGGCGGCGGTTCGTACTCCGAAGCCGAAGCCTACGGTGTCGATGTGACCCTGGGCGAGGATAGCGGCTTCACCAATGCCACCGACGCGACCATCGTCGCCGACGCCAGCGCCTCGAGCGACGTGGTCGCCGATGTGACCGGCGACAATGCCTCGCTGTTCGACAGCGAAGGCGGCGACGCTGTTCAGTCTTATGCTTACGCGTACGGTGTTGATCTTCTGGGCGGCGGCGACATCGTCAACGATGGCAGCATCGAAGCCATCGCCGAGGCCAGCGCCGTTCTCGACGGCACGGTCACCGCGACAGCCGGCTCGGCGACGCTGGTGGATGTCACCGACTCCTACGCCGAGGCGACGGGCGTGTGGTCGGAAGGCGACATCGACGTCTTCGACAACACCGGCACGATCTCGGCCACGTCCACCGCGACCAGCACGGCCACGGCCGATGCGATGGCGACGGATGGCACGGCGACGATCATCGGCGAAAACTCGGCCCATGCCTATGCGGGCGGCGTCGATCTCGACACGACCGGCGCGTTCCTCAACGATGGCGACATCTCGGCCGACAGCGCCGCGGTTGTCGATGTCGATGGCATCGCGACCGGCGAACTCGGTTCGGCGGTTTCGCTCGGCAACTTCGCCGAGGGCGAATCGTGGGGCGTGTACATCGAGGATCTCGATGGAGATTTCGACAACAATGGTTCGATCAGCTCGGTTTCCAGCGCTGACGTGACCGCTATCCTGGATGCGGATTCCGCCGACACGGGTACTGGTGTGGTCTCCACCGGCGGCGGCGCCATTGCCAGTGCGTGGGGCGTGCAGGTCCAGAACCTGGACGGTGAATTCAACAACGGTGCCGATGGCGAAATCTCCGCCGACGCCACTGCTTCCACGTCATACGACATTGCCGCGAACGGCGTGTCGTCCGGTACCTTGAACGAAACCACCACCCAGGCGAATGCCGTGGGCGTTTATGTCGCTGGTCTCAGCGACGGCGAAGAGGGCGACACCGACGTCAACATGATCACCAACGCGGGGACCATTTCCGCGACGGCGAGCGCGACGTCCGACCTGATCACCTCCTCGACGGCCGAAACGACCGCCGGTGCTGGCGGCATCTCCAGCTATAATGGGACCGGCGCTCTCGCGGCGGGTCTGTTGAGCGAAGGCAACACGACCGGCTTCGACAATTCCGGCGACATCTCGGCGTCCGCGACCGCGGCCTCGACCGTGACGCAGGACGTTGCCGGCGACGATGGTGCCATGGGCGGCAGCTCCAACATCCTGTATGCCGCTGCCATTGGCACGGCCTTCACCTCGCCCGTCGATGGCGACATCGTCAATTCCGGCACGATCGACGCCACCGCGTCGGGCACGCTGGACATCGGCATGACGGCCACTGACCCCAGCGAAACCGGTTCGCAGAACCTCGGCGGCGTCGTCGCTGTCGGCCTCTACGCCGACGTCGAAGCGCCGAGCGATGACGAGGATACCGCGAACACCTTCACCAACAGCGGCACCATCAGCGCCACGGGTGATCTCACCATCGACGTCACCCAGCCGACCTCGTCGGATACGGTTGGCACCTTCCAGCAGACCTACGGCGTTCTCGGCGTCGCGGGCGCGGTCGTCGCCGGCGATGCCAGCGTGATCGACAACAGCGGCGACATCACTGCCACTGGCTCGCTGAACACCACCGGCATTACCGGTGAAGACAGCCTGACGGCCGCCGCGGCCATCGGCCTGTGGTTGCCGGAAGCCAATGACGGTCTGGTCGTCAACAACAGCGGCGACATCACCGCCGAACTCACCGGCAACGCGGACGAGTCCGTGGCTGTTGGCCTGATGCTGGGTCCGGTTCCGGATGGCCTGCTCGACGGACTGATCGGTGGCGAAGGCGGTCTCGGCGATCTGCCGATCGGTGGAATTCTGCCGGGCGAAGGTGAAGGCGACGATATCCAGGTCCTCGCGGCCGGCGTCATCACCGTCAACAATACCGGCAACATCTCCGGAAACAACGAGACGGAAGGCGGCTACGGCTACGGCATCTTCGCCGAAACCGCGCCGGTTCCGGTCGTGATCAACCAGATGGGCGGCTCGATCTCCGGCTCCACGGCGGCCATCGCCATGGATCAGGGCGCGGCTGACGTGCTCAACTGGTCGGGTGGCTCGATCAGCGGTCTGGTCGACGCCGACTCCGCCGATGTGGTCAACGTCATCCAGAATGGCGAGAACGCGACCACCGTCACGGCGGGCACGGACTTCGTTCTCGAAGGCGCCGGCCAGCTGAATATCGGTGCCGAAGACGCGCCGGTGACCTTCGTGATGAATGGTACCGTCAACAATGTCGGCGAAGCCAATCTGAACACCGATGGCACGCTGGTCGTCGGTCCGACGGGTGAAATCAACGTCGGCACCTACAACCAGGATCCGGACAGCACCCTGATCGTCCAGTTCGGCCCCACCGGCGGCGGTCTGATCACCACCGTGGGCGATGCCAACATCGACGGCAACTTCCAGGCCCAGGCCGTGGCCGGCCTGTACGGCGACAGCGGCAGCTACGTCGTCATCGACGCCGGCGGTGCCGTGGTCGGTGAGTTCGACAGCATCGACAATGTCGGCGATACGCTTCTGCTGGACTTCACCACCGAGGTGAATCCGTCGGACGTGACCGTCACGTGGAACCGCAACGCCTTCGACGAAGTCGATGGTCTCAGCGACAATTCCGCTTCGGTCGCCGGTGCGCTGGAAGACGGCTACGACCCGACCCGTCCTCCGTCGGGCAACACTCCCGAGCTGAACGACCAGATCGGCGGCCTGTTCACCCTGACCGACCCGGTCCTCTATGACCGTGTTCTGAACTCCTGGTCAGGTGCCGAACATGCCCAGGTCATGCGGGCGGCGACCAATCTGTCCGAGCCGTACCTGATGGCCCTGACCGAGCACCTGAACGACAACCGCAATACCGGCTTCAAGCAGCAGCGCGTCGTGATGCTGCGTCCGGACGGTTCGTCCAACTCGATCGCGCCGGCGTCGTCGGTCGGTCAATCGGGCGCCGAAGAAAGTGGCATCGCGTTCTGGGGCCGTGGTTTCGGTCGCTGGACGGATGTGCGCGGCGATCTGAACGCCGGTGGGTATGAAGAAGATACCTATGGCGCGGTCCTGGGTATGGACTTTCGGGTTGCCCCGACCGTCCTGCTGGGTGTCCTTGGTTCGTACATCGACAACGACATCGACTTCGACGATGGCGACTTCGGTTCGATCCGTCGCTGGAGCGTTGGCGGTTACGCGTCGGCCCAGTTCGATGCCTTCTATCTCGATGGCTCGTTCACCTACGCCAAGGACAAGTACCGTGTGGACCGCACCATCATCACGGGTGGCATCGCCAACCCGCTGTATGACGGCACGGTCGGCGCCTCGTCCCGCTACAAGGGTGATGGCTGGATCGCTCATGCCGAAACCGGTTTCAACTGGGATCTCGGCGAGAGCGCCAAGCTGCAGCCTTTCGCTGGCATCAACTACACCAGCCTCGACAGCGACGGCGTCACCGAAACGGGTGCGGGCGATCTTGGCCTGAACGTTCTGGATGGCACCGGCAAGTCGCTGCAGTCCCGCCTCGGCGCTCGTCTGAGCGGCGAATGGGGTTCGGGCGACGTGGTATGGGTCCCCGAGCTGCGCGGCGAATGGCGCCACGAGTTCAAGGACAATCCGGCGTGGATCGAAGCCTCGCTCATCGGTCTTCCGGGCCAGCCGTTCCAGACGGTCGGTTCCAAGATCAGCCGTGACCTCGCGGTCATCGGTGCGGGTATCTCGGCCCAGTTCGCTGGTGGTTGGGGTCTCTACGTCGACTATCAGGGCGCGTTTGCTTCTGGCTACAAGAGCCACATCGCGCAAGCCGGGGTCCGCGTTAAGTTCTGACGCGGTCAACATGGGGTTAAGGCGGGCACCCTCGGCTCCCGCCCGCCGACACCCCAACAGCAGCAGCAAGGGCACGGCGTACCGTTATTTACGGTGCGCCGTGTTCGCGTTTGGCGCCGGTTGAGGTTCGACACGGCGCGCGCAACTTTTACAGACCGCACGTTTTACAGGTGCGAACAGGTCGTTCCGGCTCTAGAATGTTTTACAATGTCGCCCAATAAAGGCGGCTCTAACTCATTTCCTTTGGGGGAAACATTGATCAATCGCTTTAACGGCAGGCTTCGGCTGTCCGTATCCATTCTTGCTCTGGCCGCCGGCGGCACCTCGTTACCGATGACCGCGCAGGCCTTGACGATCACCGGCAGTCAGACCGAGGTCAATCTGGGTCCGCTGGTCGAAAACGTCACGATCGCGACGGGCGCCACCGTCACGCCGGACGGTGTGGGAATCTTGTCCATTGATGGATTCCTGGTCAATAACGGCACCGTGACAGGGTCGGACAGCGATCTGCTCGCCGAGGATTTCAGCGCGGTCACCAACGTTACCGGGCTCTTCGTGTCGGGTGCCGTCACGGACGGCGTCACCAACGCCGGAGCGATTTCGGCCAACGCCAATTCGTCGGTGAACGCCGACTACGAAGCCGTGGTCGATGGAAGCGTCAGCGGCAGCGGTTCGGCGGGCGCGTCGTCGCTGGCCAACGCTGTTCTGCTGAGCACGGTCGAGGGCAATTTCACCAATTCCGGCGATATCGCCGCCGACGCCAGTTCCTCAATCTCCGGCGACGTGGTGCTTGATGCGACCGGCTCGATCGACGTGTCGGCCGGCGCCGAGCTGTTCAGCCAGGCCTATGGCGTGGCGATCTACAGCATCGACGGCTCGTTCCTCAACGCGGTGGACAGCACGATTTCGGCCGAGGCCATGAATCAGGTCGCCTTGACCCTTGATGCGACGGCGCTGAGCAGCGACGCCGATCAACTGGCCATCGACTCGCTCGTCGTCGCCTCGGGCGTGCAGATCACCGAGGCCGATGCCGTCATCAATGCCGGCACGGTCACCGTTTCAGCCGCCCATGACATCGACGTTGTCGGGAGCCTTGAGGCCACCGACGGCGCCGGCGTTCTTTCTCTCGGCAACGACGTCGATCAAAGCGTCACCGCCGTGGGCATTGCTGCCGCTTTCACTACCGAGCTTTCCAATAGCGGCGCGATCACCGTGAGTGCCGATGCCAATACAAACGTCGCGCTCGAGACCAGCGCGTCGCTGACCTCCTATGCCGGCGTCTATGGTCATACCGTTTCCGCCGGGTCGGTCGGCGTCCTTGGCGTCGTCGATGGCGATGCGGCCAATTCCGGCGCGATCACGGCGACGGCGTCTTCGGTTCTCGATATCGAGTTGGACGCGACCGGTGACGAAGGCGATGTCACCTCCCAGGTTTATGGCGGTCTGGTAACGGCCGACACGAGCGGTATCGCCCTCGACGGCGATATCGACAGTTTCTCCAATTCCGCGGCGGTCACCGCCACGGCCACGGCCATGCTGACCTTCGATGGGACGTCCACCGACATCGACGGCGAAAGCAGCGACTGGAGTTGGGTTCACCATGATGAAACCTCGGTCGCGGCCAGCGCCGCCGGCATAGAGCTGGGCGGTGATGAGGAAGGCTTGATCGGCGATGTCTCCAACAGCAGCGACATCAGCGCTCAGGCGACCGCGAGCCTGACGAACACGGGCGTCGCGCTCGGCGATTCGGGCTGGGTGACCTCGACCAATGGCGTCCTGGCCGAGGCCATCGGCCTGTTCGCCAAGAACGTGAATGGCGATGTCTCCAACACGGGGACGATTTCCTCGACCGCATCAGCCAGCAGCCTCACGGACTCCACCACCGGCGCAACCGGAACCGAAGTCTGGGGCTTGGCCACGGCCGACGAGAATGTGGTCGCGAGCGCCTGGGGTGTCCAGGTGGATGGTTTGGAAGGCACGTTC